>NZ_CP009516.1:3763955-4077618 GCF_000970285.1 Methanosarcina horonobensis HB-1 = JCM 15518
ACCCCGAAAAGAATCTTCTGATCATTACCTTATTTTGCTGAAAGAAACGAAAAAAGGTTTGTTAAAAAAGAGTTTTTGTTCGAAAACAAGTTAAAAATAAATTAAATAATTCTCATCGCATACAATCAATGTTTACGTTCCAAAAAAGATTTAGAAAGCCGTTCTCTCTGTTTTGATTCCCAGACCTTCTTTTCAATATCCATACTTTCTCGATAGGTTTTTTCAATTGACTTGACGTAGTTTTTCCCATTTTCACTGATCTCATATGTACCGTGCTGTATTTTGTCCACGAGATTGCTATCTTTTAATTCGGCTAAATCGTTGGCTAATGCAGACTTTTTAATATCCATCTGTTCCAACAGCATTTGAAATGTTAAAGGTCCTTTTAAAAGAAGAATCAGAATCCTGAAGCGGTTAATATGAGCGATTGTTTTCAAGATAGAAACAATATCCTCCAATGAATTCATTAAAAACTCTTGTGATGGGTCCATATCACTTTTTTTATCCATAATAAAGTTGTTTTTTTGATTGAATAAATATCTTTTCTACAATATTATCCCGAAATATTTTATACTCGAACCCTTAGTTCATAAAAATATGGAATATTATTCCATAAAATAGTAAATATTTAATAAAATGAAACCCAACGTATATAGGAGACGATCAGGTGACTTACGCACTTTAAGCGCAAATCAAGCACAATAAGCACTATGATTTGATACATATTCCGGATCATCTCCGGTCTTATTTTATTGGTTTTTCAGTTCAACTGCGTAAGTCCAGAATGAAAGGAGAATTAGATATGGAAATCAAACTAAAAACCGTAGAAGAAAGTCAGGTGGCCAGCATTTCTCATACAGGTCCGGTAGAAGAAATGGGAGGAATAATAGAAGAATTGGCAGGATGGATCACGCAAAAAGAACTCCGAGTTACCCAACCTCCTTTTGCAGTATATTACACCAGGCCGGTAGAAGTACCGCCAGATAAAATGCAGTATGAAATTGGCATACCTTTTCAGGGAGATACAAACGGCGATAAGCGAGTAAGAATAAAAATTATGCCAAAACACAAAATTCTATCAGCTATCCATAAAGGTCCTTATGAAGAAATAGGCTCGGTTTATGCTGAGGTGATGCAATACATTACCGAAGGTAATTATGAGATGATAGGAGCTCCAAGAGAGGTTTATATTACCATTTCAGGAGAAGTACCTGATAACGAACTTTTGACAGAAGTCATATTTCCTGTTATAAGCCCAGAAAATTTTGAAGACTCAGGCAATGACTCAAATTTAACAGGACAATCCGAAAAACTCATAAAACAGGAAAAAACTTATGAAATTTCACCAGTTGGATATGTAAGGAAAAACGGTACGGAAGCATCTCTGGAAATTATTGACAAATATATCCCCGGTTTAAAAGAATTGAAAAATTTCAGCCATGTAATCATACTCTGGTGGGCAAATAGACTGGAGAACAGTGAAAACCGAAATGTACTCCAGGTCTATCCCCCATACTCGCTGGATAGGCTAACAGGAATATTTGCAACACGTGCAGAATACCGTCCAAATCCCATATCAATAACGACCTGCAAAATAGAAGATATTGACGAGAAAGACGGGATAGTACGTGTATCCAATCTTGATGCTTGTGATGGAACTCCTATTATAGATTTAAAAGCTTATTTCCCCTCATTTGACAGAGTAGAGAAACCGGAAATTCCGAGGTGGCTTTCTTTTCTCTGGCCAGAATGGGCGTATGGGCAATAAGGGTAAAAAGCAAGTAATTAAGTGGTTAACTTAAAGTATACTATTAAAAAGTATATTCTCATTTCCTTTTTTTCGAGAGAATGCATATGGCCACAGATACCTCCCCAAAACCCCTCAAAATAGAGATTATTGATGAAAAACCCCTGGTGCTAACAGGTTGCGCATATTATGGCGATCCATTTTATTCAAAAGGAGAATGGAACATAGAAAACGAAATTGGACTACTCTGGAAGCGCTTTTATAACCTTTATGAAAAGTATGGTGAAAAGCTTGAAAAGGATGCAGTAAATGAAGTTACTTATGAGGTGCATATCCAGCCAGATGACTACCATGAAACTGGAAAATTTTATGTGTACGTAGGCCTTGAGGTTAAAAAAACTGATGAAATGCCTCTTGAGATGTTCTGTAAGATTTTACCGTCCACCAAATATGCCGTATTTACCTTCAAGGGAAAAGAAATGTTCAGAGGAGGAGAATTCATCTGGCAGGAGTGGCTGCCTAACTCCGAATACGAAGAAGCTTATCCCTATTTAATATTAGCTTATCACAAAAACCGCTATCATGGGTTGGATAATGAAAATTCTGAAGTCGATTACTATGTTCCTTTAAAGCTAAAAGATGGCTGATTTCAGGAGACTAATTTATTATATCTGGATTGTCAGTTTCTTTTTTAATAATTTAATTCAGAGAAGCTTATAATTAACTGGACTTGAAGAAGTTGAATGGAATGCAAGAGAAAGAAAAGTCGAAAGTATTGAAAGAGTTACAGCAAATTCCCAGCGTTGGCAAAAGTATTTCGGAAGACTTATGGGATTTGGGGATTCGCTCAGTTAAGGATTTATCCGGAAGAGATCCAGAAGACCTGTATGAGAGACATTCGATTATAAAAGGTATGCCAGTTGACAAATGCGTATTGTATTCATTCCGCTGTGCTGTTTATTATGCTTCAAATGAAAAACATGACCCGGAATTACTGAAATGGTGGAACTGGAAGGAGAGAAAATAAGCCAATTGCATAAAACTGCCTTCCCATGAAGGTTCAGTAACAGGTAACGGATCTAACAGAAACTGGATCTGGGATCTGGCTAGAGTCGGGCATGTCACATTTTCTGAACCTTATCGAGGCAGTATCTGACTCGTCCGACCCTATGACTGCAGATTACTCTGCGGTTCAAAGACTTCGTAAACCATCCCAATTTTAGGCAGAACCTAGAACTGTTAAGAAAACCGGTATACATCAGATTTTTTGAATTTCAATGGAGTTGGATAATTATTTTTCATTGGCTGACTATTTTTATCGTACATTTACAAAATTAATGCAAACTATTCTTGATGAATTGAGAAATAAGGAAGTTAAATCAGTTTCTTTAAATGGTGATCCTAATAATTCAGCGATAATATGCTGCATCGTATTCGTGGTTGAAAGAGATGGAGTGACTGATAGATGAAATTATTCCAAGTTGATGCATTCACAAATAAGTTATTTAAAGGGAATCCTGCAGGCGTCTGCATTTTACCTGAGAACTTTGAAGACAATGATATGCTAATGCAAAACATTGCTATGGAAATGAATGTATCAGAGACAGCTTTTGTCGTGAAGAAAAATGATGAGTATAATCTAAGATGGTTTACTCCCGAAACTGAAGTTGAGTTTTGCGGACATGCAACGCTATCGAGCGCTCATATTCTCTGGGAAATTGGAATAGTTAAAAGTGAAGATAAGATAATTTTTAACACAAAATCCGGTAAATTATTTGCAGGAAAAAGCGATAACAAAATTGAATTAGATTTCCCGGTAATAGAGGTAATAGAAGTATCCTCAAATGAAATGATAAATAGTGCTTTAGGAGTAGAACCATTATTTACAGGAACTGATGGGAAACGATACTTGTTAGAGATAAATGACTATAACGAATTAATCAACATGAAACCCAATTTCGAAAAGCTAAAAGAGATAGGAAAGACTGCATTTATGGTCACCTGCAAATCAAACAATGATAAATATGATTTTTATTCAAGATTCTTTGCACCCGCTGTAGGAATAAACGAAGATCCGGTAACAGGTTCTGCACATTCATACTTAGCACCGTACTGGTCAAGAAAACTGCATAAAAATGTGTTATATACATTTCAGGCCTCAAAACAAGGTGGTGAAATTGAATGTGAACTTAACAAAGAACGAGTCTTGTTAAGGGGAAACGCAAAAACAGTTTTTGAGATTACGTTTGAATGCAGGTTGCCTGGAAAACGAATTATAGAGTAACGAATACTGCTCGCGAGAACCTAAATTTTCAAGCAAAAATAAGGCCCGGCCGTGCATTAAAACCGAGAAAAAGCTGAGAAGATAGGAAATGCAAGATTATTTTCAACATTCCCTACAAAAAGCGTGAAATCATCTCGTGCGTTAATAGAGCTATTCCCGTTAAGATTGTTTGAATAAGCTAAGTAAAAAAGTAAGAGGGTAGATCCATATGTCTATCGAAGCGATCGGTTGTTGCGGTGCATATTGCAGAACATGCAAACAATTAAAAGCAGGAACCTGTAAAGGCTGCAAACTTGGCTATTTAAACGGTGAAAGAGACATAAATAAGGCCAAGTGTAAAATGAAAGTATGCTGTATTAAAAAGAACTATAACATGTGCAGATTGTCATGACTTTCTTTCATGTGCAGTTATCTATGATTTCTATAGAAAAAATGGATACAGATATAAAAAATACAAGCAAGCTATTGAATACATTAAAGATAATGGGTATGACAGTTTCTTGAAAATAGCTGATAGTTGGAAAAATGCCTATGGCAAATATAAATGAATGTTTATGAGGACGGATAGCATAAACCACTGGGATATTGTTGCTGAAAAATATTGTGCGGAAAACCGTCAGGAAAAAAATTTTCATTCGCAAATATACCTGGCTGCTGTCAATGAGTTATTAGGGAGCGTAAACGGGAAACGTATTCTTGATGCCGGATGTGGTGACGGCTTTTTTTCATTAGAACTTGCACAAAAAGGAGCTCTGGTTACAGCTATTGACGGTTCTGATGCTATGTTAAACATAGCAAAACGCAAGCATGCCCATGATAACCTTCAATACCTTAATATGGATTTAACCAAGAAGTTAACTTTTGAAGATAAGTTCTTTGATATTGTCGTGGCGAATATGTCACTGATGGATATTCCTGAAATCGAATTGTTTATTTTTGAAGTATCACGGGTGTTGAAAAAGCCTGGCATTTTTGTTTTCTCAATAACACATCCATGCTTCTTTTTGAGTGATTGGGAAGAGGATGAAAACAAAACAAAAATGTATAAAAAAATTGAGAACTACCTGGATGAAAGAGTAGAAGAACTAAACTTTTGGGGCAAAACGCTACACTATCATAGACCTTTATCAAAATATATGGCTGCTATTGAAAGAGCTAAGATGTGCGTAAACTCATTTAGAGAACCGGTTCCTTCAAAGGAATTAATAGATTTATACCCGGAACAGGAGTATCATTACAGAATTCCGTCATTTTTAGTAATCAGGGCAAAGTCAATTTAAGAAAGATGCTCCAAAATTTGTATAACAACGACTTTCAGTGCAAGGTTTCGAGATTTGAAGTATTATTGTTTTATTTTTAGGAGCAGTAAGTATGGATGCAAAAATGAAAGGCATCGTAAGAGTTATACCATATAATCCTGAGTGGAAAACCGAGTTTTTGAAAATAAAAGCAATGATTGTTGATTGTGCTGGTGACCTTATAATTGGTGTTGAGCATGTAGGAAGCACAGCAGTTGAAGGTCTTGCTTCAAAACCCGTTATTGATATTGACGTAGTTATTGATTCGTACGACATTTTTCCAGCTGTAAAAGACAGGCTTTCTGAAATTGGATTTGAACACGAAGGAAATCTGGGTGTTGAAGGTAGAGAAGCTTTTAAAAGAACCTCTATAGATGACTTTATGCCCTACCACCTTTATGTATGTCCGAAGGATGGCAAAGGTTATCTTGAGCATATTTCTTTTCGTGATTATTTAAGGGATCATCCGGAAGCTGTGAAAGCTTATGGAGAACTCAAAATGAGATTAGCTGAACAGTTCAGGACTGATATTACGGCTTATGTAAACGCTAAGCGCGAATTTGTACAAAATGTTCTTAAAAAAATTAATAGTCTCGAATAAAAATTTGCTTGTTGGTTAAATAAATTCATGTATTTTTTAACTTTAATTCGTAACATAATGTTTATTTAGGCCTTTTACTTTCATCGGGTTCCTCTTCTATATTTATTTGTTCTGCCGTATCTTCTCTTTTTTCTTCTATCGATTCTAGTTTTTCCATTAGTTCTTTTTCTTTATTATCATTCTTTACTTTTCTCGCTGGCATTTGTTTACCTCAATAGTTTGATGTCTGCTAAAGTAATAAATATACTGAAACGCTTACTGATACTGAATTGTTTTTGTTAATACAAACCTGCGTTTATGTTAAATAGAAAATCAATAGCATAAAATATTACGATATTCTTGCAATTACTGCTTTATGTTGTCTCAACTTACGAACAAGGAATACAAGTTCTCTATGAGTTGTTTTTTGATTTGACGTTACAATTCATGCATTGATTTTATATTATGTAGATTACTTAAATGCAGGGAGGTTTCAGGCGTGAAAGATTTTCCGGAGTTCATGAAAAATAAAAGCAATCACATCAGCAGTAAAGAGCAAAACACCGAAGACATTGACGGCTATTTTTACGAAGGAGCAGACGGTAGCCAGATGGCGTTCTGGACATGTTATTCTGACAGGTTTTCCAAAAAGCATACTCATGAGTTTGATGAGTACATGGTTTGCGTTAGCGGGCAATATACAGCAGTGTTAAATGACGAGGAATTTGTTCTAAATCCGGGGGACGAATTATTCATTTCGAAAGGGACAGAACAGTGGGGAAAGTGTATTGCCGGGACAAGAACTATTCATGCGTTTGGGGGAAAAAGGATTCGTAGGGTTGAAAAATGATGAATTTTTAAGAGTAAAAAACGTAAGACTCATTAAAATATCTATAAGAACTTTTTCTTCATCTTTATCCTCAGAAATAAACTAAGGTATTCTTGCTTACTATTGAAGTATATTTTAGGTTAAAAGGTAACATCTTATACTTTTATAGCAACAATTGAAAGAAAGAGAATCATTCTCGAATAGATAAGCTTAAAAGCTGTTGATTTTGAGAATTTCTATATCGAAACTGTTTTTATCTAATGCCTCGAAAAAGAGGAATCCATTGTCAGTAGCCATAGAAATGAAAAATCGGGCAAAAGATTTCAAATTCGATAAAATCGATACTATTTTAAAAACTAAATTCTAAAAACAGAAGATATTTTCCCATCACGAGAATTTTCATTTTAAAATATTAACAACAAATAAGATAGTGAAAACGTGAAATATCACATGTTTATTGATGAAAGTGGTGACTTAGGTAAGCAGTCAAATTACTTTATTTTAGCAGCTTTGACTGTAAAAGATCCGCTTCCTTTAGATCGTGTTATAAAAAATATAAGAAGAAATAAATTTAAAAAGCAATTAAAAAATGCAAGTGAAATTAAAGCAAATAGATCTAGTCCTGAATTAATTAAATTTATGTTAAAACAACTGAATACTATTCCTGACGCAAAAGTTTGTTATATTGTTTTAAAAAAAGAAAGATGTTATAGTTCGTATTTATTAAGTGACAAACATAAACTTTACAACTTTGTTGCTGGTAAACTCGCAGAGCATACTATCTTAGAGGATGTAGATCTTTTAGTAAGAATAGATAAGTCCAAAGGAAAACAAATTCTAAGAGATGATTTTAACAACTATGTTGAAAAGAAAATTAATGAAAAATCTACATTAAGAAAAATAGAAATATATCACAGTTATTCACATGCTTGGGCTGGACTTCAATTCGCAGATGTACTTGCATGGTCTAAATTTCAAAAAGTCGAGCATAAAAACGAAGAGTTCATAGACTTGCTGGAAATAAAGAAAGAAGTGCATCCCGTTTGGTATTAAAATATGATTAACAGCACCAATAAGGACTCTTTGTCGTGCATCTCAAGGTACACTGCCTCATTGGTTTTACCTGTTGTATTAACTACAACACAATTCTATAAATAACTATTTTCTTAAAAACTGGACAGATTTGAAGGAAAACCTCGAAAAAATGGCAAAATAATTCAAGCATTAGAATGGATACATCAATCAGGAAAGATATCTACGAGAATTGCGTATCAGCAACAGTACGATCATAACAAATCCGGTAGTAAGCGCAATGGATATGACACGATGCTGTGAAAAATGATTAATGAAGGATGTAAGTCCAAGTCCAATAAGAGTAATTGTGATTACATAGTAATTTTTTTGCCTTGCAATAGAACGATATAATTTCAAATTATTGCTTACCAGTTCATTACCTTCTCTATATACTATCGTGTCACCTTTTCTTACTAGCTTTCTGTGGTGAAATATTGCCAGCACATTAATAATTGAGATTAAAAAAGCGGCAGTGTGCCTGAATTTCTGTAAAATTCTCTATACCTTTTTCCTCTTCTTTTTTGATTACTGTTCCATTATTAAATACTTATTTCCTGTAATCCACTCTTCATTAATATCAATCAGTATTGAGACTCCGAGTCTCAATACTGATTCCTGACTCGGGAATGCCCCTACTACCTTAGTTCTTCTTTTTATCTCCTTGTTAGTTCTCTCCATGATATTTGTTGTCCTTATTCTTCTCCAATGACTCTGTGGAAACTGCATATAATTCATTACATCATACTGGAAACTTTCAAGTGTATCAGCTGCGCTTTTATATCCCATTTTATCCAGTTCTCTAATCAATTCCTGTAACTTCTGACGGTCTACCAATGCTTCTTTTATTTTATCTGCTACTTCTTTTTGCTTCTTTTTTGGAACCTTTTTTAGGGCTTGTCTTATCAGATGGACATGACACATTTGCCAGCTTGATCCAACAAAGGACTCTCTAACTGCTTTTTGTATTCCTTTATGACCATCAGAAACAATTAACTTGACACCTCTTAACCCTCTTACTTTAAGGTCTTCGAATAGATCTTGCCAGAATAGAGAGTCTTCACTGTCTGCTAATCTTGCTCCAAGAATCTCACGATAACCGTCGTCCCTGACTCCGGCAACTATGAAAAGAGCTTTATTTTCATAGTGAAGTCCATCTCTCACTTTGAGATAAGTCGCATCGATAAACAGATAAGGAATTTCGTGTTCTATTGGCTTTGATAAGAACTCTTCAACCTTTTGATCAAGTTCTTTAGTAATCCTGGAAACAGAAGAGGCTGAGATTCCCTCTACTCCTAAAGCAGTCATGATCTTATCCACCCTTCGGGTGGAAACACCTTGGAGATAAGATTCACTCACGGCAGCTAAAATGGCCTTTTCAACTCTTGAATACTTCTCAAAAACCTCTGTTTCAAAGGGAAACTCACGGAACTGAGGTTTTAATAATTCAAGTTCTCCATACTTGGTCAGGAGAGTACGGGGTTTGTAACCGTTTCTACTGGCTTTGCGAGAATCAGTCCTCTCATAACGTTTTGCACCAGATTGGAGGAGGGCTTCCTCCTCCATTACAAGGTTTAAAAACCAGGTAATTAACTGGCGAATTCCATCTTCCTGATCGAAAAGATAATCTTTTATAAATGAGACGACATTAACCATTGACTCTGCATCCTGTTTTTTTTGTGGTGAAAGGAAAAGGATATAGAGTCAATCATATTTTACAGAACTTTCGGTACACTGCCAAAAAACCGTAAATATACAAAGAAAAGAAAAAGTGATATGATAAGAACGAAGAGCTTCACGGAGGTCAGGGATTTCTCTACCGAAAAAAACTGTAAGAGCTGTAATAGAGAAACCAAACACCGTAAATGTCAGAGTTATCAGTGAATAAAATCTGTCCAGAACTTTGTTTTGTTCATAGAATAAATCTTTTTCGACATTTCTTTGTATATTTTGGATTTCATCTTCTACCTATTTATCCTCTACTATCTCTTCTTCTACCATATTGTTGCCCCCACTCTCAATTTTGGAATCTACTTTAGTCGGATTTGGTTAATGCACCCTGAAAAATGAATCATGGAGAGCATTTATCAAACAATGAACCCTTCAATGCTGTTTATTTTCTGTTCGGCAAATCTTTTTGAATTGATATTTATGAGTATTTATACATATACATCAATAAAAATGTAGTTCCTATATGATTAAATTTCATAGAGAAGAATTTTTGAAGCAGTTATTGATAGGTAAGTAAGATGCATACTGAAAGCGACAATATTCAGGATTACCTCAAAAAGAGCGACGTCATAGATTATGATCATAAACTGATTGTTGCTAAGTGCCGTGAATTAGAGAAAGGCATGGAAGAGAAAGACGAAACCAGCCTGATCAAGAAAATCTATGAATTTGTTCGGGACGACATTGATCACTCAGGGGATATAGATGCACAGGAAGTTACTTGCAAGGCATCAGAAGTTTTGGAAACTGGGCATGGGATCTGCTGTGCTAAATCTCATCTTCTTGCAGCCATGTTAAGATGTCTTGGGATACCAGCCGGATTCTGCTATCAGAAACTTTGTTCAGGTCAGGAGGGTATTAACAGGAAAGTTCTTCACGGCCTGAACGCTGTATATCTGAAAGACTTAGACAGATGGGTAAGGCTGGACGCAAGAGGAAATAAGCCGGGTGTGGATGCCCAGTTCTCCGTATATGAAGAAAAAATTGCCTGGCCGGTTAATAAAGAGCGTGGGGAAGAAGATCATCCGGTAATATTCAAAGAACCCAATCATGTCGTTGTTGAAATATTAAAGAAAAGTAACGATAGGAAAGAGATGTGGGCACAGTGGGAACTTGGGCTGAAAGATTTGTTTCGTAATTAAGAGTTAATTCAAAGTTGGAAAATCACCTTCCAACCATCAAATTTAACTCCGGCTTCGAAAACTCCCACGCGTTGTAAAGGATAGCATCACACTTTCGGGCTCCTGAGAATAAATCATCAAAACCGAACACGCTACACCGATTTACAGGATGCAAATGCCACCAATTAGAAGGTTCTGGACAACTCAACTTTTAATAAGAAAAAGATAAAAGTGTAGTATGAAACTTGAAATTCAATTTTGCCAGCTGAATGAAAAATATGTGAATGCAGCAGCGGACCTAGTTATGTCTGCATACATGGAAGAAAAGACAGAGATTCCATTTTTGCCTTACGAAAAAGAACAATTGTACTTTTTGAGGAAATTAATCAAGAATTTATTTGACGACGGAACAGGCATTGCTGCTGTCAGGGATGAAGAATTAATTGGGTTTATAGCCGGATTTAAGGTAAAGGAACTATTTGGGAAATGTAAAGGCATTTACAGTCCTCTATATGGGCACGGCGGGGAAAAAGAATATAGACGCGTATTGTATCAGGAATTATATACGCGTACAGCTGAAATATGGGTAAGAAATGCTTGCTTTACTCATGCGTTAACATTTTTCGCACATGACACGGAAACTATTGATTTATGGTTTAGGCAGGGGTTCGGTCTGCGCTGTGTAGACTCTATTTGCGAATCAAAAAGAATTCCTGCAAATAATCCTTCCGATATTATAATTAGAAAAGTAGACGTGCTTGATATACCCGCTTTAGCAGACATTCATAGACAGCATAATATGTATTATGAGAATTCACCTGTTTTCATGCCAAGAAGAAATGAAGACCCGGTTCAGTATTTAACTGATTGGCTTAAAAAAGACAATCATCATTTATGGGCAGCTTATCAGGGTGGAAAAACGCTTGGATATATGAGAATTCAACCGGAAGCCGAAACTTTTGTTTCGGAACACAGGGACGTTATGAACATAACAGGTGCATATGTCCTGGAGAGTGAAAGAAAAGCGGGCACAGGAACTATGTTATTGGGAGCAGTAAAGGAATGGCTTTTACAAAACGGGTATACTCTTTGCGGAGTGGATTTTGAATCCATAAATATTACGGGAGGCAGATTCTGGAATAAGCATTTCGTTCCGTATGCGTACAGCATGGTTAGACGGATTGATGAGAGAATTTCAATATGAACAGGTTAATCTGAAAAGCCCCTCATACAGCAGTTTCGGCTTTAAATTAAAACAGAGGGACCTGAGGGAATTAACTATTTTTCATAAGTTACTTTATTTTCATGAGTCACTTTAAATCCAGCCGTTTAATTCAAGAAATTCAATGGCTTCTATAGCCCCGTCCCCAAAAGATGCCTCTGTCACGTAATTGGCAACTTCCTTTATTCTTTCGTCTCCATTCGCAACGGCGATTCCGAAGCCTGCAGCCTCAAACATTTCAGCGTCGTTTGCTGAGTCTCCTATTGCTACAAAATCTTCGGCTTCAAGGCTCATCATTCCTGCAAGCTTCTGGAGTCCTATCCCTTTGTTGATTTTGATGCTTTTGATATGGATTGCGTATTTGGTGTCGACAAGTTCTATATCATAGGGCTGAGTTTGCAGGAGGGCTCTGGCTTCTTCAAGGTCAAAGTCACGCCTGAGGGCAATTTCGGTCTTGCGGTACATGGGGTCCAGTTTTGTGAGCTTAAAGTGCCTGGAAAGGAAAGAAAAGGCTTTTTCACATTCTTCGATACTTCCTTCAAAAATGCCGTTCAGGTCATAACGGACAGTAACGGCTCCCCCATTTTCAGCAATTACAGCCCCGTCTAGGCCGATAAGCCTTGATGTTGTCCTTGCATAACATAGAATGTTGCCTGTGGCAAGAACTACCGGAACTTTAAGGGTACGGATTTTTTTGACGGCTCCCAGATGGAGTTCCCTGTTTTCGCAGGTAATTGTCCCGTCAATGTCAACGACAAGAGCTTTGAATTTCATTAAAAAGAGATGGGAACTGGGAGATAAAATGCTTCCCCCATTAATTGTTCCTTAAATGTATCTGGATGCATTTCTGGACGTAAAGATGCATTTCTGGACGAAAGGTTCTATGCCCTTACCTTCACTGATCAGTAAGTCCGGCCATGGTAACTGCAACAACAGCTTCTCCTTCCGGGAGGCTGGGAGAGTCCACGAGACGGATAATTCTCTTCTCTCCTTTGGACTTCCGCAGGTAAAGCCTGAAGGTTGCCGTGTGCCCGACTATGTGCCCTCCGACTGGCCTTGTGGGGTCGCCAAAGAAGGCGTCAGGTTTTGCCATAACCTGGTTGGTAACAACAACACAGGCGTTGAACAGGTCTCCGAAGCGGAGCAGACCATGCATATGTTTGTTGAGCTTCTGCTGCCTGTCTGCAAGGGTTCCTCGCCCTACATATTCAGCCCTGAAATGAGCCATAAGAGAGTCAACGATCAGGAGGCGAACGGGTTTGCCCATTTCCTTGAGCTCGTTTGCCAGGTCTGTTGCAGAGTCCACAAGAAGTATCTGGTGATTTGAATTGTATGCCCTGGCAACATGAATGTTCTGCAGGAATTCTTCAGGATTAAGTTCCATTCCGTACTTCTCGGAAAGCCCCTTTACCATCTGGGTGATCCTTTCCGGCCTGAAGGTATTTTCAGTGTCGATTATAATGACGGACCCGCCAAGACCCCCATGTTCTTTGTCCATCTGGACATTCACTGCGAGCTGGTGAGCCACCTGGGTCTTTCCTGAACCGAATTCTCCGTACAATTCGGTAATAGCCTGGGTTTCTATGCCCCCGCCCATCATTTCATCAAACTCGGCACAACCGGTGGTAAGTTTGCCTACCAATTTCCTTCTTTCAAGGACGAGATCTCCGGTCTCAAATCCCCCTATATCAGCAGCCTGTCTTGCGGCATTGATGATTTTTGCAGCAGTCGATTCCCCAATTTCGGCTGTAGTTGCAAGTTCAGAAGGAGACGCTACAGCGACTGCTTCAATTGTGTTAAATCCGGCTTCTTTGAGTTTTTCTGCAGTAGCAGGGCCAACTCCTGGCAGTTCTTCGAGTGCTATTTCGCTCATTACAAATTCTCCTTGATGCACATGTTTGTATAAGGTGCATAACGGTGGCTCCACTATGGTTTTGCACGTATATATAACTAGAGGAGGCAGGGTGAAAGTATTCTGAACCGCTTGAAAACGCGTCAATTTATTCGAAAGAACATGACAAAAAAGAGAATATTAGAGACCTTTTAAGGCATTTAAACTTACAAAAGAAAAGAAGAAAAGAGAGAAAAAAAATAGAGAAAGCCCTCAAAAAGCTGAGAAAAACCAAAACTTCTTTTTACTTAGTGGATTATCACCCATCATGCCAAAGGTCGCCGTAGGCGGTACGTTTCAGTATCTTCATGACGGACACGCCAGATTAATCGAAAAAGCATTTGAGATCGCAGGCAGCGGAAAGGTCCACATAGGGCTAACTTCAGACGAGATGCTGCAAAAAAACCACAGCGTCGATAGCTATGAAAACAGGAGGAGCCGGCTACTTGAGTATATAAAAAATATGGGAGTTCCGGAAGATAAGTACGAGGTTACCAGGCTGAACGATCCCTACGGTCCAACTCTGGAAGAAGACTTCGACTACATAATTGTCTCCCCTGAGACCTATCCGGTTGCCCTGAAAATTAACAGCATCAGAAAGGAAAAGGGAAAGAAACCTCTAGAAATCGTGTACGTTGAGTATGTTATGGCTGAAGATGGGATCCCAATTTCTTCTACAAGGATTTCAAAAGGAGAAATTGACAGGCACGGCAGGTTAAAAAAAGAGGCTTAAAAAATTAAGAAACAAGTTCAAGAAAGAAACTTGAAAAAGGCTTAAACTCCTATGAAATTCCAGCTTTTTTGGAAATTTTTCTCTACAACAGGTATAAATCAGGACAGAATAATAAAGTGATAACATGCCCAGAGAATTTACACAAAAAGACATTGATATCTTCAACAAGCTCGCCCCGGAAGCTGGAGGAAAAACGATCTCAAGGGAAGCGGGTCATCATTTCCCGTTTATCCTGCGCCCGGTCTCACACAAATTTGCCGAATCCCCGGAAGACTTCAAGGAAAGGCTTGAAAGACTGGACGCTGACGAACTTGACTACCTTGTAGGGCTTGCCCTTGAAGGAAAGGAAGATGTTCAGTCTCTTGATGAGGACCTTGAAGAGCTGGTGGCAGTAGTCGAGGAGAAAGTATCTCCTGAAAGGGCAAAACAGCTAAAGGATTTTGTAGGAATTTTCTGAAAAGGGAAATAGTTTAAAAAACAATTTAAAAAATTCTAAAAAGAAAGTTCTGAAAAACACTCTAAAAAGAAATACTTTAAAAACATGTCACCAGAAAAACTTATTTTTGGAACTGCCGGAGTTCCCAGAAGCACAAAAGCCAGCAATAGCACTGCAGGAATTGAGAGGGTCAGGGAACTGGGGCTCGACTGCATGGAACTTGAGTTCGTGCAGGGAGTGCGCATGAGCGAGAAAGGGGCAGGGAATGTGCTGGAAACAGCCAGAAGAGAAAACATAGCCCTGAGCGTACATGCACCTTATTACATCAACCTGAACTCTTCGGAAGAAGAGAAATTAAAAGCCAGCATGGAAAGGATCTATCAATCTGCAAGGATAGGTAGCCTCTGCGGAGCAGAGTCAATCGTGCTACATGCAGCCTTTTATCAGAAGAGCAGCAGAGAGGCAGTCTATGAGAATGTCTCAAAAGCTCTCAAGGAGCTTGCAGAACAGTTAAGGGATGAAGATATTCCTGCAGTCCTTCGTCCTGAGACAATGGGCAAACGTACACAGTTTGGGACCCTTGAAGAAGTGCTTTCCTTAAGCGAAGAAATAGAAGGGGTCATGCCCTGCCTGGACTTTTCCCACATGCATGCAAGGGAAGGAAAAGAAAACTCTTATCCCGAGTTTATGGCAATCCTTTCGAAAGTAGAGGATGCCCTTGGGAAGGAAGGGCTTACAAACATGCATATGCATGTCTCGGGAATAGAATACGACAGGAATGGGGAAAAGAAGCACCTTATTCTTAAAGAATCCGATTTTAACTATCCTGAACTCCTGAAGGCTCTTAAAGAATTCGAAGTTAAAGGGCTTGTCATCTGCGAAAGCCCTATCATGGAAGAAGATGCACTTCTGTTAAAGGAGACTTACATTGGGTTGTAATCTTATAATTCTTTTTTAAGGTTACCTGGGTGCCCATAATCCAGACTAAGCCGTATTATACGGCTCAGAACCGTGTACTCTACGGCTTAGGTAAAAATAAAATCCACAGCAGGTCACAATACTTTCCAGATAGGCTCTTAGCCTAACCTGTTCACCGATCCTTTTTTTCTGCATTAAATTGATTGATACCTTTTGCTGTATTCTCAAGCAGCTTGAAAGCAAGGTCCTGATCCGGCCAGAACGCCAGCCCACAGTCCGGACTCGCATACTTTATTCGATCCCCAAGAATGGAAAAAGTCGTTTCAAGCCTGTTTTTTATAACATCTGGAGTCTCGAGCTCGGTTACGATTTTTTGCATGTACTCTTTTTCCTTCCAAGCATTAACTCCGTACTTCTCATTGACAATACTTATAAGGCTGAAAATATCGGTTCTTGATACTCCGACTCCCACATAAGTATTTGAATCCTCCAGTACCTTTCTGTCAAGAAGGTCAATATAGGAAGGATTTCCCGCATACTCAAATCCTATGACATTGATAGGAGTCTCGCATATAAGCTTATACTTCAGTGGGGAATATACATGAATTTCCATATCCGCTCCCTGTTGCCGGGCATAGTTAGACGCAACGGTAAGAGCCGATATGATATCAGCGTCAGAAAACTGAATCTTATCGGTTAATCCCAGGCTGATTTCATCCAGGGCTATAACTTTAATTTTAAAATTTTTTGCTGTTTTAAATGCCTGTTTAATGAATTTCTCAATATCCAGTGCAAGAATATGGTACGCATCCACAAAAGCTGTTGCCCCGAAAGCCTGAAGATACATATCTGTAGGGCCTGCAATACAGACCCTGACTTCAAGAGTCTTCCCGATCTCTTTTTTGTACTGTTTCGCAATTTCATCGATTATTTCCAGCTCAAGGATCTTTGCACTTTCCTCTTTCAATACATAAGGCTCATAGCAGTTTTTTTCGTCTTTTATGATATCAAGAAACTGACCTATCATATCCCTGAACTGAGGATATGTGGGAACATGCACTCCCACATCAATTTTTCTCTGGAAGGCATCCCTTATTATTGAAAAGAGTTTTTCATCTTCATTTCTATTTTCAGCTGCAACCGTTACCCATTCCCTTGTGACACCTTCAGGTGTGGGAAGGCTGCCTTCATCGATAAAAACAATCTCCTGCATGTCTGATATTAAGAGAGACGAAATCTTAAAGATACTGGAATTGTTCTGGCATTACAGCATGAATGTTCTAAGTTTTGCGCTGATCGCTAAAGAAAGAAGCTGAAAAATGTTTATGTTTATGTTTATTTGGGTATGATACACCTTTAAGGAGGATCTGCATTTATAAAATTATCTAGAAGTAAGTCGATTAATTTTTAATTGATTTTTAGTCCTGTTTTATGGTCAATTTGTAAAAACGACTTACTGTCTAGATTTTCTAATAGGAAAAGATAAAATATCTGTTATATTCAAAACACTTTTCAGGAAGTACTGCAAGCAAATCCCGTTGAAAAAGCAGTTCCCGTACTTATGGAATTCCGCTCCAGCTGTACTGCTTGCCGCTGTACTTCTTCTCACCCGGACGCCAGTGTTTTTTCAGGTACGAATATTTTTCCTTATAAATCGTTATTAGATAGACTCCAGACAGACCCACAAAAATGTAAACCAGTTTCGAGATAATTGACTTCTTCCCAAAAAGAGTCGCTACCAGATCGAAGTTCAGGAGCCCTACAAGACCCCAGTTCAAAGCACCTATTAGTACTAACAATTTGGATAGACCCTTCAGTTTAGACTTCTCCTTCCTTACCAGACCTTTAGCATGCATGTTTACCAAACCTCCCAAAGATAAAGCATCGAGAAAGGACAGATCGTTTTTTGACTGGAAATTTTTGACTGGAAAACTTCGGTCTTTTAAATGCCCAATTCCCTGCTCCCTGAAACAATGTTGGAGCTAAGATATTATTAATTTATTCCTCAACCGGCCAGAATTGTTCTCTGAGGAGAAATACACTCAAAAGGACTTGCCGAACGTTCAAAAGAAGTCAACGAGCACCTAAAAGAATCTAACGAAAAATAAATAAACAGGAAATGGTTGAAAAAAGAAAAAAATTATATTTTAAGCGCTTCAGAGTTTTTATCGACCTCTTCAAGCCATTTGCACCCGCCTTCCCTATTAACCACGCCCACGGTAAACTCTATCCCGCTTTTATCCACATACTCCTTTGTCCTTTTCAGGGCATGGTCAACCATTCCGCCTGCTGTAAGGATAAGGCAGCGTTTCCCACAAAGTGCCATCAGGATTGACTTGTCTATAACACCTGAAGTAACATCAAGTCGGATTCCGTCCTGCTCGGCAAGAGTCTTGCTTTTCTTGCCCATCGCCCCAACAAAGGCAATTTCTCCTTCTTTAATGATCTGCCTGACCTCTGGAAGTGAATACTTATCCGTATCGTAAAGCAGCACTCCACCGGCTTTAATGCCTTTACGTTTGAGCTCAACAATAGCCCTGCCGTCAGGATAGATGTGCAGGACAGTGGCATTAATCGCTTCGTAAGGAGACTGGGTCGCATATTCCCCGTACATGACCCCGAGGTTAAGGTTGTCCCCTTCCCGGACTCCGGGAGGAACCTCGACCCACATAAGGTCAAGCGGCTTTAAAGTGTTGACAAGGTCAGGGACGGTCTTTGGGGAGTTTTTGCCGTATGCAAGCCCCCTTCTCTCAATTTCATGATAAATCTCAAGGGTAGTGGGCTGGCGCAGACCCGCTTTTTTAAGAAGATCCTGTTCTTTGAAGACCTCTGCGGGTGTCCCCTGCCCTATAAGTTTGCTGTTTGACATGAGGTATACATAGTCAGACCATCGGTATGCCAGGTCCACATCGTGAGTGGAGATGATGATCGTACTCCCGAAATGGTTGAACTCGTTGAGCAAATCCATGATTTCATCTGCCCCTACAGGATCGAGGTTTGATAGGGGCTCGTCAAGGATGATCACTTCGGGTTCCATAGCCATCACCCCTGCAATTGCAACCCTCTTTTTCTGCCCTCCACTCAGATGATGCGGAGGCTTGTCCTTCAGGCGGGTAAGCCCGACATGCTCAAGGGCATGCTGAACGCTGGCATCGACCCTTTCTTTTGAATAACCCAGGTTTGCCGGCCCGAAAGCCACATCCTGGTATACAGTGGGGGCAAAGATCTGGTCATCGGAGTTCTGAAAGACGATCCCTACGGATTTTCGGATTTCCCGGAGGGACTTTGAATCGTACTTAAAAGGGGCCCCATGAAAGAGGATTTCACCTTCCTGGGGTTTTAAGGTCCCGTTCAGGAGCAGGAAAAGCGTTGACTTCCCGGAGCCGTTCTGCCCTACAAAGGCGATTTTTTTTCCTTTTTTAATCTCGATATTTATGTCCTGAACGGCTGCAGTCCCGTCCGGGTAGGTGTATTTAAGGCTCCTGGTCTCAAGAATGATCATGATCTGTTCCTCAAATAATGGATATGTTTTTTGTAAAATAAAAAAGTGCAAGAGCTGAAAGGAAATAGGCAGAGGTCAGTAACAGTTCCGCTGCCCTTACAGGTCTGTGCACTTCGAAGAGAGTCATTTTTCCGTCATAACACCTGGAATTCATGGCAAGGAAGAGTTTGTCTCCCTGCTCCCAGGAACGGACGAAGAGAGTACTTGCCAGCATACCCAGAGAATGAATCGAACGCCTGAAGTTCGAATATCCGAGTCTTACAGTCTGAGCATACCTTATTGAAAGGGCCATGTCCAGGAAAACGAAAATGTACCGGTAAATCAGCATGGAAAGCTCGATAAGCGATTCCGGAAGCCTGGAGGCTTTAAGCACGGCAAAGAGTTCTATCATAGGGGTTGTGAGCGCAAGGAAGTAAAGGCAGCACATCCCGCTTAAGGACCGTGAAAGCACCAGCAAGGCAAGTTCAAGCCCGTCTGCCCTTACCGAGAGAGGATAACTTGCAAGTTCAAAAGACAGAAGCTCCTGCCCCGATCCAGAGAAAAAAGCAATTATAATCACACCTGTGAGTGCAAAGCCCAGAGGTGCGAGCAGGAGTTTCAGATATAATTTAAGGGAAGCCCTGCCGAGAGCAACGGTTGTGAAGCTCATGCAGAGGGCTATAAAAAGAGGAGTTATGGGGGACGTGGATGAAACTCCTACAAGCAGCCCGAAAAAGACTATTGCCAGCTTCAACCAGTTATTTATGTGCCTGAGGGGGCTCATAAGCGCATAATCGTCAAGGATGTTGGTCATAGGGGAACCCGCATATTGGATTTAAGCAAAAATCAAAGGCTAAAAATAAAAGGCAAAAGATAAAAACTTTCCTCCCGGACGGGAAGGAAAGCAAACATGGAAGAAGAAGAGATTATAGGGAATGCTTGTCGCCTTCGGACTTGTTTTTTTCTTTGTACCCAAGTTCGTTTTCATAGTTTTTTTTGGCTTTGTAATAGCCAAAGAAGTAACCGATGATCCCTGCGCCTATAGCTGCCTGAAGACCAAAGAGAAGGCTTTCTATTTCCCCGCTTGGAGGCTCCCAGATAGGGTTTGCAATTGGTTCGTAGCCGTCGGTGATCTCGTTTATCATATCTTTAGCTTCTCCGTCAGCTCCTCCGTATTCAGCGTCCGTTGTGGATGACATATAAATGAACTGCACTGCAAAGATTAAGACAATTGCTAGTACGATAAGTTCCAGTTTTCTACTCATGCGGAAATCCCTCTTAGTTTTCTTACGACCGCATCTTCAAGGACTTTCATTTCAATCAGGATATCACTCTTGACGTTGACCACATACTTAAAGAGCAGGGCACTGACAGCTCCTTCCATGATCGCAATAGGCACCTGGGTAAATGCAAAGATACCGGCAAATTTGCCGAACATACTCATAAAGCCTGCAAAGGTAAGCACATTTCCCGCAGGATATGCAAGAGCAAGTTGAACAGAGGTAGTCACATAAGTTGCCCAGTCCCCAAAAGCAGTAGCAAGGAAAACCACAAGATAGAAATTGAGATTTGCTTTCATCCCTGCCTTATATATCAGGTATGCCACCACAGGGCCTATTATACCCATGGAAAAGACATTTGCTCCAAGGGTTGTGAGTCCTCCGTGTGCAAGGAAAAGTGCCTGATAGATGAGTACGATGGTCCCAAGAACTGCGGAGATTGCCGGCCCGAATATGATTGCTGCAATCCCTGTACCTGTGGGGTGAGAACAGCTTCCGTTTACTGAGGGCAATTTAAGGGAAGATAGCACAAAAATAAACGCACCTGCTACAGCAAGGAGAGGTAAAATTTCACGTTTTTCGTTCACCAGCTTATTCATTTTATAGATGCCGTACAGTATCATGGGGATTGACACTGCAAACCAGGCAAGACACCAGAAAGTCGGTAAATAACCTTCCATTATATGCATGAGATCACCGCAAGATTATCAAGTAAAGATTATTGGGATTAAGTAAAGTTAAATTGAGTTAATAGATACATAAATGTTACGGTGAGAGAGAAACGGGCGCGCGAGAACTCATAAAATTAGTTTGGAGGTAACGCAACTCTAAAAATTTGAGATATAATGGAACAGAACAAGCAAACTTGAGTAATATAGAGTATAAAGCAGTAGAGAAATTATATCCCATAAAGAATAATTTAAAAAGAAATCATCATTTATGGACATTGTTAAGATAACACGAAGAAACGGACAATCAATTTCATTAGCAGGAAACGTAAAATGTAGCAGAAAGAAAGTAAAATTGCTTAAGGTTAAGAAAAATTGAAGTAAAAAAGAAAAAATAGAAAAAAATAAAAATGGAGGTTATAACAGTAGATAGTTTCCGTTTTGATAACCTGGAAGACAGGTCAGAATGGCAAGCAAAGCAAATAAAAATCAACTAAAATTGCTTTAGCAAAAAAGTATTGTACCCCTAAATATATAAGTGTATCTATTTGCTTCTTTTAGAAAAGAAGTCTTGAAATAAGATCGCCAGACAGGGTGTACTGTAGAAGAAAAATAAGAAGATTTAAAAGGAAGATCTACCGGAATGATGAAAAATCCGTTTGAAAATGAGAAAAAAAATAGCAGTCTAAAGAGGAAAAATCAAAAATTACTAAAAAATACTACAGAATAGGCAATTGCAAAATAACGCCCGAATTTCCCAAGAAAAACCAGGACTGAAAAAGACCTGAAAGAAAGCTGCATAAGTCCTGCGACCATGGTAATTACATCCCCTATACCCGGAACCCAGGTAAAAAGCAGGGTATAGAGCCCATATTTATTAAAAAGCCTCTCACTTTTCTTAAGCTTCTCCGGAGAAGGGGAAAGATATCTTTCAAGCACATGCCTCCCTTTTAAACCCAGGTAGTAAGTGGTGCATGATCCAAGAAAGTTGCCGGTAGTGGCTACCATAACTACAGTAAAAGGACTGAACCCCTGATAAACAAGAGCGATTACCAGAGCCTCCGACCCGAAAGGCAAAACCGTCGAAGCCAGGAAACTCAGGATAAAAAGATTCAGATAACCGTAATCTGCAATAAAGCCACTCAGGGATTCAAGCATGATACTCCTTCTTTTACCTTACACTCCTGCTTATTATTCTATTTATAATATTTCATGAAGGGCCGCCAGGCAAGCTGGCGGAGGCATCCTATAAAAATTAGATTAAAAAAGTTTCCGGGGCTATAGGAGATGTTCTCAGACTAGTCGCGGATTTTCACCCTCAAATATACCCGCATTTCTCAAGCCATGTGAGAGACCTTATCCATTCCCCTTTCGGCTCCCTCGAAGTGCCCACGACAAGTCGTTTAATGTTCCCGACTTCTTCTACTACACCGCGGGCTTCTATAATTTCACCGGGCAGGGCCTGACCTGCATAGGTGTGCGTGTAGGAGAGCACATGGTCAATTTCATCATGTTCCACTTTGTAGTAAGCAGGGCTGTCAAAGGCAAAGTCAGCATTTTTGACCTCGGCTTCTATTTTCATTTTGACGGTATCTTTTCCCCGCAATAGAGGCTCTTTAATCTGGTCCCATTCCCGCACGAAGAGGAGATCGAAATACGTGCCTTCTACCATGCCGCGGTTGCCTTTCCTGGCCTCATGTAGCATGAATTCGTCAAAAGAAATCTCAGGAATTCTTTTTCTGTAGATTTTCTGCCACATATCTTCGTCAAGCTCTTCTATGGGCCCCTTCTGATGTTTTGCAATGGATACGGCATCTCTTGCCCTGAACCACATGGGACCGTAGACAACAAAATCAATATCTGAACTCTCGTTCTGCAGGCCTGCAAGCATCGAGCCCGTTACTCCCATACTTGTCCTGGGGATTTCTGCCAGATCAAGAACCTTTACGATTGCCCTTACACGGCTGTCGGAGTTCACAAGTTCGGGGATCACGTCAGAAGGACGAAGCACCTTTTTTACTTCGGACTCCGGGACAACGTGGACATCCTGAACCCAGTCAGGTCTGTTTTTTTTCATGAACTCAAAAGCCGGACCAAAATCGTATTTTTTGTACCTTTTTCCGTTTAATTCCCTCTCCCCGGTTTCATCCGGAACATAGCGGAGTGTGGCTCTTATTCCATCGCTACGGAAGTAGTCAGAAACCGCAAAAAGCCAGTCATCGTTCGTAAGAAGAAAATCTCTGAGGCGTGTTTTAAGCATTTGTATCATCCCTGGAACCTGTGAAAAGTGTTCAGTCTGCAGAACTTAACTGCTGCAGACTGGTTTTCAGTTAAGAACTTTCAATTAAGAACTTATAATGGCTTATAATAACCTGATAGTGGACCTTAGTAATAATCTTAAAAATGGCAGGTAGTATACGGTTTTAAATGCCGGCCTTTAAGTAATTAACAGAATAAGATCTATTGTACCATTCATGTATTTAACTATCAGTATTTTAATTCTTAAGTGCAGGTAAGAAAATGGAATAATATACCCGGAGTAATATATACTAAAGGAGTAAAATAAAAAATACTGAACATTATCAAAAAATAAACGGAATAACCTGCGTGTGCAGAAGATCCGAGGGAATATTTTTGAGAAATGATCCAATTTCAGAAGATCTTGAAGCCTGGATTATACGACTGAGGCGAGAATTCCACCAGTACCCCGAACTAAGCTTCGAAGAATACGAGACTCAGAAGCGAATTCTGAAAACTCTTGAAGAACTGGGAATAGAAGCCAGGAAAATTGCTGACACTGGTGTGCTTGCAAGTATCCGGGGAACAATGCCTGGTCCCTGCATTGCCCTGAGAACGGATACTGACGGGCTGCAGGTTCAGGAAGAACTTACGGAAAGAAACCGGGACTATATTTCCAGAAATAATGGAGTAATGCACGCCTGCGGGCACGATGGGCATATGGCAATGCTCTTTGGGGCTTCAAGGCTCTTTTTAGAAAACAGAGACTTTCCCGGAGAAGTCCGTCTGATCTTCCAGCCCGCAGAAGAGATCCCTCCTGGCGGTTCGGAGAGAGTTATTGCCGAAGGCGGGCTCGAAGGCGTGGATGCGGTTATGGGCATGCACATCTTTACCAACCACGAATCCGGAAGCGTGGGTTTTCGCCCCGGACCTTTTATGGCAAGTACAAACCGTTTTGAAGTAATCTTTGAAGGAAAAGGCGGGCATATCTCAAAGCCTGAAAGCTGCATTGACCCTGTAAGGATGGCAACAGACTTTATAAGCAGCCTCTATCCTGCCCTGGAAAAGCAGCTCGAACCTGATAAGTATGTCCTTGGAATTGGAAGAATTCAGGGAGGAGCCCAGTTTAACAGGACCCCGGACAGTGTAGGAATCCTCGGGAGTTATCGGACCTTTGACAGTGAGACTACGGATGTTATCGACCTGACGATAAAAGAGTGCCTTGAGAGGATAAAGGAAAAGTACGTAAAACCCGGGGAGGAGTTTGCAGGGCTGCCTGACTATGAACTTGACATCCTGCACGGTTATCCTGTTCTTGTAAATGACCCTGCTTTTACAGATGCGGTTAACCTGAAACTTCAGGAAAGCTTTCCTGAGCTTACAATCTATCCCGAAATAGAAAAGACCTTTGCTGCCGAAGATTTTGCAAGTTATCTGCAGGTAGTGCCAGGCATCTTCATTTCACTCGGCACCCGAAATCAGGAAAAAGGAATTGTGGAGATCAACCACTCGTGCACTTTTGATATTGATGAAGACATCCTGCTCACAGGCACTGAAATATTCTATACAATTTCTCTGGATTTCCTGAAGCACCCTGAAAAATACCTGAACTTTCAGAAGTATAACGGTCCCCAGAAATACCCAGAAAAAGCCTGAACTGGAAAGACCTGATTTAAAGATTGAATTAAAAAAATCTGAATTGAAAAAAGTCTGAAAAATCAGAAAGAGCAAGAAGGAAAGAGCAGATAGACACAGGGCATTGTAATTTCAATAAGGAGAGAGAAAAATGATAATCCAGAGATATGATGATTCCAGGCAGGAAGAAGTCCGGGACGTCATCCTGGAAGTTCTCCTGGAACATGGCTTTGAGTATGACAGACTTAAAGATGCTGACCTGAAGGACATTAACGGCTACTATTTTACAAAAGGAGGCACCTTTTTTGTAGGACTTGCCGACGGCAGGGTTGTGGGCACTGCCGGAGTCCGGAAACTTGATGAAAACCTTTGCGAAATCAGACGGATTTATCTCAAAAAGGGTTTCAGAGGCAAAGGAAATGGAGAAAAGCTTTTTCTGGCTGCTCTGGATTTTGCCGGAAAAAATTGTGCGGGTGCTGTGCTTAAAACCGATTCAACCCTTAAAAAAGCAATAAGCATGTATCTCAAGCACGGCTTTTCTTTCGTAAAAGAAAAAGAAGGGTATCTGTACTATGAAAAATGGTTTTAAATGGTTTTAAAAAAACCGTTTTACGTTTTCCGTAAATACCTCTGTTTTTATTATTTCGGAAGACTATTTTACTTTTCCGGCAGGCTGCATTATTTTTCCTGTAAAACACAGACCCCGCCCTCTTTTTTTTCAAGAGCCTGAAGATATTCAAGTACGGCGAGCACGAAGGCTGAATGGGACCAGGCTAGCGGGAGGACAGAAAGGGGTCTGCCTCTATCATCCACCTGCTCGGGCATAAGGCCTGAAGGGTGGGCGTGAGCGGTACACCAGTCAATGAGTTCAAGAGCCCTTTCCAGGTTCCCCATTGCCGAATGCCACTGAGAGAGCCAGAGAGTACAGATAATCCAGCTGTTCATGTAGCCATAATAGCTGTCATGAAGATACCTGGCAATCCCGCCTGAAGGACGCAAAAGTTCTCGCTCGATTGCTTCCATTGTCCGGACAACCCTGGGGTCATCAGGAGGAAGGATTCCGAAATACCAGACTGCAAAGACCGAGGAGTCAAGAGTAGACTCTTCGAGGGAACGCCGGAAACGTTTGAGTTTATTATCGTAAAGTCTCTCGATAATAGCCTCTTTTACACGATCTGCAGCCTCTTTCCAGATATCTGCGTTGCCGTAATCTCCAAGGGAGCGTGCGAGTTCGCAGGCACCTCTCAGCCCTGCATACACCGTGCAGGCACTGTAGGTATGCACGCCTTTTCGCTCTTCCCAGAGGTCAAAACTTGAGATTGGGAGTCCGGTTTTCCTGTCAATTGCTTTTATGAGATAATTGGCTGAAGGGATTACAAGGTTTCTGTAGTACCTGCCCGTTGTCCATACACTCCTTGCAATCTCCCAGTTATTATAGAGGGCATAAAGGGGAAGTCCTGTCTCATCAATCTGAATCATAGGCACAGGGTGCCAGGTGCTACCGAAGTCTCCGGCAGGTGTGTATTTATGGAGGAAATTGCCCCTGGGAGTAATGGTTTTTGAGAAAAACTCAAAAGTCTCGGCACTCAGATGGTGATACCGCGCCCTGTCAAGGGCAAGGCAAACCCAGGCAGCATCTCTTGGCCAGCAGTAGGTGTAAAGGTCCGCCCCGAACTGTTTGATATCCGAATCACAGGATGCGATCACCGAACCCGTAATATCCATATGGGCTACTGATGCAAGAAGACTCCTGTAGAAGCTTTTCACAACCCTTTCCGGAAGCTGCGGCATCCATACATACTCAGGAAGAACGGATATCCGCTCGGTAAAGGAATTCCAGAAATTGAAATTATGGTGGAAAAGGTCACTTTTTCCGGCTTCCTTTACCCTTTTATGGACTTTAAGGACACTGCAGTAATTCTTCCCGAGAACGATCCAGAAGTGCACCCTTGTTGTTTCTCCCGGTTTTAACTCCGGAAGAGTCCAGCCAAGTGTTGAGTCTACCGAACCGTGAGCTACCGGATTTCCACTCAGGGTTGCATCATTTTCCATGTCTCTCCATGTACCTTCAAGCCCTTTCCATTCTGCAGTCCCTACAGCGTACTGGTCAAAGGCAGGTTCACTGGCGTGCAGGAAATAGCGGTCGCGCTTGTAATGAATAAGAGAGTGTTTATCAATTACAGCTGTTTCTCCGATCTTGGTCTCAAGAATTCTGTAATTCTGGTTGGAAAAAAGACGGAGCCGCCTTGAGGAATTAGAGGTATTCCTGACCTCAAATGTCCTGTAAAAAATGTTCGTAGACGGATGAACTGTCTCCCAGACAGTGACTTTGAGCCCGAGTTCCGGATTTTCAAAAATTGTTTCCCCGATGTTTGAGATTATCTCTCTGCAAGCTTCAGGTACTTTCTTACTACCGGTTCCTTTTGCGCCTTCTGCCTTTTTTCCTGAAGAGTTTTCCTTTGGGCTTCCTGAGATATCAAAAATCCGGTTACAGAACTCCGTCTCAAACTCAGACTTGTACCGCTGCCGGATACTCCAGTTTTCAAGCCAGCTGCAGTAGAGGGAATCCAGGTCACATACACCGACCCTTATTGAGTTCCCGTGATTCTCAAGCCCAACATAAGGGAAATAGATATCCCTTATAGTCCCTCTCTCATCTTCACAAATCAGGATTTTTCCGTTTCCGAAAATCAGCGGCCTAATTCCGGACACCTCCGACTCCATTTTTCTATTTCATCTTTTATTCTGTGCTTTTTTTGCCTTTAATTATATTCTACAGTGAAAATCTAGCTCTGAGTCCGAATTAGGTTCCAGTTAATCGGATTATTATATCTTGTTTTAGAGCTTAATTTTCTTTTTAGATTAAGAACTATAAATAAACCTTTATCATCCTCAGGATCTTGAATTCATTAAAGCTCAACTATTTTATAGATTATCTCTTCAAAGTTGAATCTCTTGGTTAAATCATTTTTTCAGTTCATCCAGGATATTTGGTGCATGCTTTGAGCTCAGGTTTGAAGATTGAAGAGTTTTCCTCCAGATCACTAAAAAAGATAGACTTATTTTTTGAGATTAAATGTTACAAAAATTTATTATGCAACCTGGAATACTCAGGGAAAAAAGTTCTACTATTCAGGAAAAAAAGTTTTATTACTTAAAGAAAAAAGTTCTATAGGAGTGTCCATAAAAGGTGGCGACTTTAGTCTAAAAAACTATTATCCTCAGGAACTATTTTTAAAACAAATGCAGATTTAGGACATTAGGTACGAAGATATATAAGTTTTCAGAATACGATTTTTTAGAGTAATTAATGACCAGCCTATTGAGATGAATTTAATTTCTTGCTAAGGATATATATAAAATTCATACGAAAGTTTATATTTAGTCGCGTTCTTGTTAGTATGACTTATAAAAACGAAGTCTCTAAAGAAAGTATCCACATACAAAAAATGTGCGTGTCTACTATGGTTTACGTAAAAAAAATATGTCCCGTTTGCGGGAAAGAATTCTTTGTCCTTAAGAGTGCCGAAGAAAAGGCAGTATACTGTACTCTGGCGTGCCTGGCAACAGCTCAGGATAAGTTCGAACGCAGAGGCAGGACCTTACCGAGTTTTAGCTGAGCACTCTTATTTCAGACAAAAGAACTCAAAAAATGAAAGGGAAAACATCCAGGGGTAGGGAATGTTTTTCCGCCCTTTTTATTTTTAAAGTTCTTATTTTCCGGCAAGTTTTTTTGCTATTTGAGTTACGTGCCTTCCCTGGTAACGTGCCATCTCAAGTTCATTTTCTGACGGCTGGCGGCTTCCGTCTCCTCCGGCAATCGTTGAAGCCCCATACGGGCTACCACCTGTAATTTCATCCATTCTTGTCTGCCGCTTTTCTGCATAAGGAAGCCCGACAATGATCATGCCGAGATGAAGCAGGGTAACATGAAATGTGAGGATTGTGGATTCCTGCCCTCCGTGCTGTGTTCCGCTGGAAGTAAAAACGCTTCCTGCCTTTCCTACAAAAGCATCCTCGTTCCACAGCCTTCCAAGCCCGTCAAGGACTGCACGCATCTGAGCAGTCATGTTTCCGTAGCGTGTAGGAGTCCCGAATATTAGTGCATCAGCTCCAGCCAGAACCTCTCCATACATGTCCCGGGTCAGGACTGGTATATGAGCAAAAAGCTTTTTAGTTTCTATTGCTCCCATTTTCTCCAGAATTTCCTGCGATAGAGTCTCAGGCACCTGGTAGATCCCAACCTCTGCGCCTTCAACTTCCCTTGCTCCTGCAGCGACAGCTTCCGCCATCTTATAAATGTGCGCGTGGACACTGTGAAATATCACATTTACCTTAACCATCCAATCCCCTTCAAAAAGCCGTTAGAAATGTACTGAAATACTGTCTGGGTCCCGAAAATAAAATAACCTGATATAAGCCCCGGGAAACTCCAAGATCCTCCTTAAAGGTAGTTTTCTGATGCCTTATATAGCTTGTTAACAGAAGTCAGATCTCTTTACCGGATCTATATTATTCGGTCTGATCTTGCTGAAGTATCAAAATAGTTATTAAGAAATATGATGTATAAGCTGGACATGCCCTCTCTTTCTATCGTAATGCCTTCAATGAATGAGGAAGAAACTATCCGTATTTGCATACAGAAAGCTCAGACTATATTCAAAAAATATGGTATAGAGGGGGAAATTATAGTTGCGGATAATTCTTCGGACAGAACAGCAGAGATTGCAGCATCCATGGGTGCAAAAGTAATAGGTCCGATAAAAGGGTACGGAAATGCCTACCTCAAAGGGCTGGCAGAAGCTAAGGGGGATTATATTGCTATTGCAGATGCAGACAACACTTACGATCTCCTTGAGCTTGACAGATTTCTGGATCCCCTTGTGGCAGGAGAAGCCGATTTTATAATGGGCACACGGCTTAAGGGCGAAATCAAAGCAGGGGCTATGCCCTGGCTGCATCAGTATATAGGAAATCCCATTCTGACAGGAATGCTTAATTTCCTGTTCGGGACAAACATCTCAGACGCACACTGCGGGATGAGGGCTTTTACTAAAGAAGCCCTTGAGAAAATGAATCTTAAAACTCATGGCATGGAACTTGCTTCCGAGATGGTAATCGAAGCTGCAAGATGTAGGCTTCGGATTAAAGAAGTTCCCATAACATATTATTCACGCAAAGCTCCCTCCAAACTGCGCTCTTTTCAGGATGGCTGGCGGCACGTAAGGTTCATGATGCTGTACAGACCGGTCCCTTTCCTCTATCTTCCCGGAGCTTTCGTATTTATTCTGGGTTTTCTTATAACCGCCTCCCTTATTCTCACGGAAAGTGCTGCATATAACCGGTTACACTCATTTATTCTGGGCAGCATGCTCCTGATTATTGGCGGGCAAATCCTGGCTACTGGCGGATATATGAAAACATACGGTCTTATTCACGGCATATATCGGGACAGCAGAGCAGGCAGGAAGTTGCTGGACTACCATTCCCTTGAAAAAGAACTGCTAGCAGGTTCCCTTATCCTGGGCTCAGGCTTCATACTCGGGCTGAAAGTTGCTTATACATGGGTCAGTTCTGGATATGGCTCTCTTGAAGAAGTGGAATCTGCAGTTGTTTCAATGGTGCTTGCAGCAGTAGGGCTTCAGCTCATTTTTTCTGCAATCTTCGTAAGTGTAATGCTCCTTGAAGTTGATACAGACTGGTAAAGTGATGCAATGAAAATTGCCTTCGTATACGATGCTGTCTATCCCTGGATCAAAGGAGGCGCAGAAGTGCGCATTCATGAGCTGGGGAAGCGGCTTTCTTTACAGGGACATGAAGTGCATCTTTTCGGGATTAAATGGTGGGAAGGAGAAGATGTTTTTCAGTATGAAGGCATGACCCTTCACGGCGTCTGTAAAGCCAGGAACCTGTACGTAAACGGCAGACGTTCGATTTCTGAGGCTCTTGTGTTCGCTGTAAGGCTTTTCCCGGCTCTCATGAGAGAAAGGTTCGACATTATTGATGTAAGCGTATTTCCCTATTTTTCCTGTTTTACCGTAAAAGCAATTTCAATTCTGAAAAAGGCTCCTGCAGTATTCACATGGCATGAAGTATGGGGGGATTACTGGTATGAGTATCTTGGAAAAAGGCAGGGCTTTTTCGGGATTGTGATAGAAACAGCAGTTGCAAAAATATCTAAAAATAATATTGCAGTCTCTGACTGGACAAAAAGAAGACTTGAAGCCATTGTGGAGACGGGTGGAGAGATAGCAGTTCTGCCCAATGGGGTCGACCTGAAATTAATCTCTGAAATCAAACCAGCTGGTCAGGTTTTCGCGGGCAACCAGGGAGATAAAATTTATGATATTATCTTTGCAGGCAGGCTCATAAAAGAAAAAAATGTTAATGTTTTGATAAAAGCAGTCTCCCTGTTAAAAGAAGGTTTTCCTGAGATCTGCTGCTGCATCGTTGGAGACGGTCCAGAAAGGAAATCTCTCGAGAAACTTGCCCAGGAGCTCGAGGTGCAGGAAAATATGAAATTTGAAGGGTTTCAGGAGTACAGAGCACTAATTGGAAAAATTAAGGCTTCAAAGGTGCTTGTGCTTCCTTCTTCACGGGAAGGCTTCGGAATGGTTGTAATTGAGGCTTTTGCCTGTGGAGTGCCTGTAGTGACTGTGAGAGAAAAATATAACGCAGCACAGGGGCTTGTTGAAGATGGGGTTGATGGATTTGTTGTGAGGCTTGATGAGAGGGAAATTGCGGAGGCTGTGAAAAAAATATTTGAAAAAAACTCGGAAAACAAAAAGACCTCAGAAGCGGCATTTAATAAAGCTAAGAAGTATGACTGGAATGAAATAGTTGAGAATATCCTTTTGAAATATGAAAATGGATAAGAAGAGATTAAATGTAAACTTTTCCCAAAGGCTGTTTAATTTATATTGATTATCAATTCTTCATAATTATTTTCAAGGTTAAGAACTTAATCGATGATTTGGCAAAAAATTCAAGAAATGAATTTTACCGACTTTCTACAGCATATCCTTTCAATTTTCACAATTTTTCTGCTATCGTTTTTTCTGAAAAACTGCATGTTTACTCAAAAATGTGCTTTTGAGATTTTCCAAAACTTTCGGCTTTTTGCCTTCATTGAAAACTTCCAGCAACCATTTCCCTAGGCTTCAATTAAGATGATTACTGCAAATTTTCGAATAATTCTCCAAAAACGATAACAGGAAAAATGTTACTTTTTTGAAGACATCTATGGAAAGTCAGATTCTAAATTTTGTGGAAATTTTGTGAGAACTTAGTGATTAATTGAAATCGATATTTATTTGGTCTTTAAATTTTGACTTTAACAAAAAGGATTAAGTCATAACTTTTATAAGAAAAGTAGTTAAATTCCTACTTACATTATTTAGTGGGGTATGTAAAGTAGGGTTAGGATTACTATCTATATGTTTGTGCTTGAATATTGATAGCTTTGAATACTTTGTCATACAGTTAGAGCTACTAAAAATATCTTCCCTACTCGGATTTAGTTCGTAAGAGACAACTAAGCATAGTTATGGCACTAAAGTCAATTGATGTTTTTAAGCCGACATCAAAACTAAATATTATGTTTAAGATATAAATTTTGCGCCATCTACTCTGTGAAATCGATAATATTTAGAGAAAATCATAGAATATTACCTTCTGCTCAGAAATCAAATACAAAAGAACCTAGTGTCGCGCCAATCCTCAAAGATCGAATGATTCTGATTAGTTGTAATCGATTTCATGCGACATTTTACTGCTGATGCGACACTAGTTCAGATCTAAGGATGGTAATGAATGGGATTTTGTATATTGTTACGACATCAGTACTTATTAAAATATTTACCACAGTATATCTCCAAGTCAATAGTGCACGGACTCTATCTATGTTTGTACGAACATAACACTTAATGATGAATGTTATTCAAGGTTCCTTTAAATAATACTATGACAAAGAAATAGCTCTTTCTCTCGCTTTATTCAAAAATGTTCCTAAAGAAAGAGGATAAAGTCCAATATATCAGTAAAAATAATAACTAGAAAAGATAAAGACCGATAAAAGTAATTAGAATAAATTCAAAAAGAAGAGTGCACTGTAAAGGTTCTTTAGCTGGATAGAAGCATACAAGAAGATATTTCTGTGATATTTCATCCAAAACTTAAAATTATTTCTTGAATCTTGTATCTCAAGTAACGAATCAAGCTCCAGATTATAAAAATAATCCTGTAAGATCTTAATAATTAAGGAAAAAGTAGCTTTTGGAATTAACTCATTAAAAAAGGAAAATATCTAAACAGGGGTATCAATCATAAATATCTTGGTTACTGGTGGGGCAGGTTTTATTGGTTCCCACATAATAGAGAAATTGCTTAGCAAAGGCAACGAAGTCATGTGTTTGGATAACTTTGATGACTACTACGATCCTCAAATAAAAAGAAAGAATATTGAACCTTTTCTAGAGAACGAAAGCTTCCAGCTAATCGAAGGCGATGTTCGGGATAAAGTTCTTTTGAAAAACATCTTTGAGGGAGTTGATTATGTTTTTCATGAAGCAGCCCAGGCAGGCATAAGAATATCAGTTAAAGATCCCATGAAACCTCATGAAGTTAACACAACAGGAACTCTAAATCTGCTGGAGGCAGCCCTCGATTCCGATATTAAGAAGATAATTAATGCCTCTTCATCCTCAGTTTATGGAAAAGTGGAATATCTTCCTTTTGATGAAAATCACCCCAACCAGCCGGTATCTCCTTATGGAGTTTCGAAACTGCTGGCTGAACACTACTGCAGAGTTTTTGAGGAACTCTATGGCTTAAAAAGTGTATCTCTGCGCTATTTTACTGTTTACGGGCCAAGAATGAGACCAGACCTTGCAATAAGCATTTTTATGAAAGCTGCTCTGAAGAATGAAACGATCACCATTTTCGGAGACGGAGAAAAAACCAGGGATTTCACCTGCATTGATGACATTGTGAGAGCGAACCTGATCTGCATGAAAAAAGGCAGCGGAGTATACAATATTGGTAGTGGGCATTCTGTCGCCATCAATGAACTTGTCTCGAAAATTATTGAGATTAGCGAAAGTGAGTCAGAAATTGTTTACACAGACTCTGTAATAGGAGATGCAGAACACACTCTGTCAAGTTATGAAAAAGCATGGAAGGAGATTGGGTGGAAGCCTGAAATATCAATAGATAAGGGGCTTGAGAGGTATGCAGAATGGATATTGAGCTCTCAATTGTGATTCCCACTTATAACGAAGAAGAAAATGTTGAGCTCTGCTACCAGGAAATTAAAGCTGCTCTTAAATCTCTGGGGAGTAATTATGAGATGATTTTTGTGGACGATGGTTCTACTGATCTTACTTTCAAAAAACTTAGTGACCTCAGTAAAAATGATGAAAAACTGAAAGTGGTGAAATTAAGGAAAAACTTCGGGCAGAGTGCAGCCTTAAGAGCTGGTCTTGACTATGCCACCGGTAAAACCGTTATTACAATGGATGCAGATCTTCAAAATGACCCGAGAGATATCCCGAAGTTTCTGGAAAAACTCAAAAAAGAAGATCTTGATGTCGTCTGTGGATGGAGATTTGACCGAAAGGACCCTCTCTCAAAAAAGTTATTTTCAAAGTTCGCAAATCGGTTAAGAAAGAGATTTACAGGAGAAACTATTCATGACTCCGGTTGTACTCTACGAGCTTATGTAAAAGAAAGTACTGAAGACCTTGAACTATACGGAGAACTGCATAGATACATCCCTGCTATGCTTTCCTGGAAAGGATATAGAATAGGAGAAATAAAAACAAACCACAGGGAACGAAAGTACGGGAAAACAAAGTATAACTGGAAAAGGATTATTAAAGGTTTCCTTGACCTTCTGGTTGTAACTTTCTGGCAGAAATACTCCATGAGACCAATCCATATTTTCGGGAGCATGGGAATTATTTTAATCCTTTTTGGTGGAATAGTTTCCATATATCTGGTTATTTTAAGATTACTTTATGAAACCGGGATTGACAGGCCATTATTTACAGTTAGTGTTATGTCCCTGGTTATAGGTATCCAGTTTTTCACCATTGGAATCCTTGCAGATATTTTAATAAAGATATACTATGGTCAGAATGGGAGGAAGAATTACCTGGTTGAGAGGATCATTGGATGAAGGTTTTGATGTTAAATTACGAGTTTCCCCCACTAGGGGGTGGAGGAGGGGTTGCAGCCAAAAAACTTGCAGAAGGCTTCATCAAACTGGGTTATCAGGTAGATTATGTTACAACCGGATATGCGGGCTTAAAAAAGTATGAAAACGTTGATGGAATTAATGTTTATAGAGTTAATGTCATAGGGCGGAAAGAACTCTCTACTGCTACAATCCCATCTATGGTCAGTTTCCCTTTTTTAGCTTATAAAAAGGCTTCTGAACTGTGCAAAATAAATAAATATTCATTTATCAACACTCATTTTGCTATTCCGACTGGACCTTTGGGAATTTGGATATCCCGTAAGTTTAGTTTACCGAATATTCTATCCATATATGGGGGAGATATCTATGATCCTTCTAAAAACTATTCTCCTCATAAAAAATGGTATTTAAAAAAAGTAGTAGAATGGGTATTGAGCAACTCAAGACACATTGTCGCTGAATCGTCGGACATTAAAGATAATGCATTAAAACACTACAGTATTGAAAAAGACATAAATACTATTCCCTTAGCTTACGAGCCTGTTGGATTTGAAAAAATCAACCGCAAAGATTTGGATTTAGATGAGAATTTATTTTATACTATAAGTATTGGAAGATTGGTGAAACGAAAAGGCTTTGATTTTTTGATTAAAGCAATTAAAAACACTTCTGATAACGTCCATGCACTGATAATTGGCGAAGGACCTGAAATAAACAATTTGGAAAGTTTAACCAAAGAATTGAATATTTCAGATAGAATTCATTTTTTAGGATTTGTTTCAGAAACTAAAAAGTTTCAATATCTTCAAAATTCTGATGTTTACGTGCTTTCTTCTCTACATGAAGGATTTGGTATCGTTCTACAGGAAGCTATGCAGGTTGGCCTTCCAATAATCTCAACTGATAGCGGTGGTCAGGTTGATTTTATAAAAGAAGGAAAGAATGGGTATCTTGTTAACTTCGGAGATGTTGAAACTTTGACTGATAGGATAAATAGATTTGAAAAAGACTGTAGACTTAAGATAAATTTTTCAGAGTATAACAGAGAAGAAATTAAGAAGTTTGAGGATAAGAATATATGTGAAGAGTACTTGGAGATATTGACATATGGATAATAACCTCAATAATTATAAAGCTAATTTAACTAACAAGTTCATTCCCATTAACAGGCAATACGAAGTATATGAGAATTATTATAGAAAAAACGTATTAAAACATTTACCATTAAACAAAAGTGCGAAAATTATTGATCTGGGTTGTGGATTAGGCCATTTTTTATATTTTTTAAAAAGTAATAACTATACTAACATTTCAGGCATTGATTTACTAAAAGAAAATGTGGAATTTTGTAGATTAAAGGAATTTAAAGTTAAACAAGAAAATATAATTGATCATGTATCATCAAGCAATGAAAAGGCTGATACTTTTATTTTGAGCAATGTACTAGAACATTTTTCTTATCAAGAAATAATATACATCATAAATTCACTGTACAAGTTACTAAACAAAAATGGCAGAATCATAATAATTGTACCCAATTGCAATAACATTCATGGGTTAGCTACGTATTTCTCAGATATTACTCACAAAAGCCCTCTTACAGAAAAGTCATTTGAGGATTTAATATTAAATACAGAAATAACGAAGTTTTCATTTGAAAATTTGGTCGTTTACCCAAACATCGTGTTTCTGGACACAGTATCTAAGATTTATAATAGTTTAATCTTTAATATACGAAAAATTAACAATTTGATGAATGGTCAAAAGCCATATAAAGTCCAATCCAAAAACTTATTATTAATCATCTATAAATAAAAAGTTGAATTATGTTCTACTATTTAAGGCTCATTTCTAAATAATTTAAGAACTTTCTGGATTACTGACTTTAAGTTATCAATAAGGAAAAAATTATCTAGTTTTTCAGAAATAAAAAAATTTCCAATAATCAAATAGATCTAATTGATTCTTTGAATTGATGTATTATTTTTTACATAAATATTGATAGCCATAGAACCCGAGTAACACGTAATAAACAATCCCGATAATATGAACAACTATTCCAGAATTGATTGCAAGTTCCTTAGACAAGCCGATTCCGACAAAGCCAATTGCCCATCCAACCTCGTAGGTTCCAAATCCTCCCATCCCTTGAATAGGAAGAATAGACATAAAAACTACAAAAGTAGAAGCTAATAAAACCTCAAAAAAACCAATATTTATAGATAAAGATTTAATTAAAGTATAGTTCAGAAAATATAAAGTAATCCAGATGGTAAATGAGATTATAAATAGTTCTATCATTTTACCGCTGTTCTTTATATTTTTAAAGCTGTCAACGATCTCTATTGCTTTTCTTGAAAAGAAATTAACTAAACCGTGTTTGTTCAGTTTAAGAGTTTTGAAAACCGCGTTAGCAAACTTCAAAAAGATGTCACCTGCATAAAGCAAAATTATCAAAAAAACAGCCAGCAAAGCGGTAAATAAAACGACTAACCAGATGATGCTAGAAAATGTTTCAGGAAAATCATGTACAAATAAAGAAGACATAAAAAACAATAATGAAATTGTAATGAAATCTAACACTCTTGCAACCATCAATGTTGCAACTCCTTCTCCAGTAGACTTATCATGATACTTTTTTAAAATATAAATATAAGAGAGTTCACCAGATCTTGCTGGAAGAATACTATTTACCATATTATGAACGCATACAATATGAAAAAGATCGGTGAGAGATATTTTCTTGTCTAAAAGAATATGAAATCTTAATCCCCGAAGAAGATAACTTAAAACATACAAAAAAAAACCCAGGACCAGATAAGTTTTGTCAATGTTTTTAATTGTTGCTATGAGGTCCTCTATTCTGATCTGAGATAATATTATTCCAAGAAGCAAAAAAGTTGCAAGCACAGTTATAAATTTTTTTCCTGTAATATATTTCATAAGTAGTTGCCCATTTTCGCCTAGACCAGATGGATATTGAGAGTAAAACCTTGAGTAACAATCGAAATGATATATATCTATTTTACGCCTGATATAAATTAGTTCCATTAAAATGGTTAAAGCTAATGTTTCATTGAGTTATTCCCTTTATTCACACTGACAGTATTAAACGTTAATCAAATAACTTAAGAGAGTTTCAGTTGAAGTAAAATTATGATTCTTTTTGATAAATATATATAATATATAATTACGCTTTACATGCATTTATGTATATTAATTCGTTCTACATATAAATCACTGGAAAGTGGTTGTAATACCCTGAATTCAAACAATTGGTTTTCCCCAGACTTCTCAACATTTAATGTTAAATTCTGAGAGCTGTACTTTCCCTCAATTAAATCACTTGCATATATATCCTTTGTAGAGTCAATTCCATGCTCCCCGTCCTTTATATAGGAGATGTCTATACTTGCAACACTGAGAGAAGTGTCAGTGATATTTTCTGCTTTTAAAATATACTCTATAGTGTATTTTCCTTCAGGCAATGTTATGTATGGCCCATAAACCAGATAACCAGATTCATTAAAAGTCTTATCACTGTAAAAAGCGTATTTTCCGATCTGATCATCAAATGTGAGCGAACCTGTGTTTTTTTGGCTACAGAAAAACAAATTGTTGTAGACAAAATTATCATCACTTATACTGCTGGACTCAAAACTCTGATTATTTTTTTCAAAAATAAAACAATAGCTGTTTAAATAATAAAGCTTATGATTTTTTAAATATGAATTGATGTTTTGATATAAACCATAATTTGCCAGTGGAGTCCTTTGTATAATTATATAATCATATAGATCTGAACCATCTCTTTGAGAGTCGTCCGTAGATATAACGTCATCATCCGTATATGTAACATTGTTGTTCATATATGAATTATCATTGCTCATATATGAAACATTAAGATTCCTGTAGAAATAACACCCCATACTTCCTGAACAAAGAATATTACTTTCATAAGGGATTCGGCTTATGTTTGTGAAATATTCTTGAGATTCATTTTTCTGAGCAGAATTAATATCTGAAATCGTTTTACCAACTCCGCCATAGACAGAAAAAGAATACAGACTTAGAATGATCAAAACAATTAAAACTAGATTAAGTTTTTTGGTACTAATTTTTTTATTAATAGATGAAAGAAAGAAAATAGCAGAACAAACGATAGCAAAAATTATTACCGCTGAGTAATGGAAACAAATCATACGCTGGGCTGGAAAATTTGCTAAAAGATTCTGTAAAAGTACTGGAGACGCGATTAGTAGGACTTTAGGTTTAAAAAAGCAAACGTAACCTACAGGCAAAAAGAGAATTAGTAAATAATTCAAACTTTCCTGAGTAAACAAGTATTTGAGAAGCAATTGGGGATTTGTCAGGAGATTAAATATCACATCAGTAATTGATGTACCTAAATAAGAGTACCTGCCAGCTAACATTTCGGACTGAGATGATAAGACAGGACCATAAAGCTGATGAGACAAAACTGCAAAATAGGGCTTTAAATACAGTAATTCAAAAGAAAAAATTCCGATACCTAATATCAAAGGAGTATAAATCCATTTTTTTTCGTATTTCTCTATAAATGCATAGACTCCAAACATTACGGCTACCAGAGATATGTTTTCTTTACAAATGCATGCAAGAAACAGGAAGAACAGGAATTTGTTAAAAGATTTAACGTACATATAATAAAAAGCAAACAAAAGAAATGGCAGTGCAAATATCTCTTCTTTAACACTTTCTAAAAATAGCCAGCTTACAGTAGGGTGTAAGAAATAGATCATGACTGAGACTAATGATATTTTTTTAGATTTAGACACCTCATTAGCTAACCAGTAGACTGGAAATGCGCCTAAAGATAATAAAAGAGAGCTGATAATCGAAAAAGTAATTGGATGCGGATGTATATAAAAAAAAGGAAGAAGTAATAAAAATATATACCTTTGATGACCAACAAAATCTATGACGCCTCCCCCGTTTATTGATGAATAAAAGAAATGATTATGGACAACAGTATTATGAAAAAGTTGATACATTATTCCTTTGTCGTAAGCATTAAAAGAACATAAATATTCATAAGTTGAATTAAGCAAAAAAATATAGAGAAAAAAGTTAGAAAAAAACAGAAGTAGAACTAAAGTATCAAAAATATCATATCTTGAAGATAACCCTTTAAGATTGAGAATTACTTTTTTTAGATTAAAATAAGTTTCAAGTCTTGATTTTGAATCGGTGAATATATAATCAGCCTTTGATAACATGTTATAATCCTACATTTTCTGATTAACTTGTTAGATCGAAGATCTGTCCTATGTATTATTTATATTTGACTCGTTATTTTCGGCAGTCAAAAAATGACAGTTCAGAGACAATTGTTCTCAGTCAAAATCCTCCATCATTTTTTTAAATTCTGGAACATTCCATACATAAATTTTATAATTTCCAAACTTGAGTATTTTTTTGGGAGGATTTTTGTTCACCAAGTACTCAATTTCTTCATTCTGGAAATTACTTTGTACAACAAAAACATCCCCGTCATTCATTCCCTGTTCCGTAAACCATTTTTTAAATGAGAGCCACTTAAAAGGGGTTATCTTTGCGTCATTAAATATTACAGGTCTAATAACGATTTCTTCATTGGATAAATAAGTTATAAGATTGGCATCCCAGTAGTCCCCGTAACCAAAAATTAAATTTGATTCCTTCAAATATCCTATTAATTCGTATTGTTCTCTGTTTGGTTGTTCATACCCTCCTTTTAAAAGTTCTGCATTGGAACCCGCATTTATAACAATTATTGAAAGAATAAAGAAGAGATATACTTTTTGAAATTTTATGTTTTGACTGTATGTCAGAGACACCATGCTTAGACCGAGCATTAGTGGGAATGTGAGATATCTTGTTGTGTAAACGTTAGTGGTAATTGAAGTGAAAACATAAGCGATTGAAATGGAGGTAATCGAAAGGATAACAAATAAACACCATACAGGGTTTTTACTGAATGTTTTTGAAATATTACTGAACACAAAACAGATTATTCCCATAGTGATTAAAATTATAACTATTGTAAGAAAATTAAACTTATATGTTTCTGAGAATTCAAATAACTTATGATTATATAGCAGACAAATCCCTTTGAATAATAAAAGAAAATTCTCAAAAATTAGTCCTTTATCTGTAATTAAACTAATCGGATATTTAATTAAAGTCGGTATGTTTCCTTTTACTAAATAAACCAGTGATACTACTATTCCGGAAATAATTGGGAAACTCATTTTTCTAATTTCAAATGGTCTATTTAGCAATGCGAGTAATGTACTAGTAACAAAAAGCGGAACGAAATACCATAAAAGGATAAGAGAATCCGAAAAACTGATAAGAGCTAAAATAAGTAAGTAGAGAACAGCATTCAATCTTCCATGAGTATTCTGTGGGTAGATTAGCAAAAGAACTCCTAAAAAAGTAATTGCTCCCATATGTACTTCTGGCCGCAAAAAGAAATTGTCTGCAGCAAAGTTAGGAATGTTTACGAGAAGTGAAGCAAATATCAGGGAACTTGTTATATTTTTAGTCATGTTATATACAAGTACAGAAAAGATTAAAATTATAACAACGAATATGATATATGCAGATAAAGCCAATGCTACTGGACTATATCCTGAAAATAACTGTGGAAGCAAATGATAAGGAATTAAGTCCGAAAATACATGTGGATCTGCGAACGGAAAATAGAATCCCTGCAAAAAAGAATTCCCATGAACAAAGAACTCTTTCCAAACCAGGCCTGGCGAGACGTCATCACTGTCTAGTTTATGTAACAGTGAAAGTTGAAATTTTAGGGACAAACCATACAAAATTAGAAAAAATAGAATCCAGTTAAGTAGCTGATCATTTTTTAAATAATTGATTCTGAAAATATGAGATATCCTTGAATCCTCGATTAATTTTTTGAATCCACTTGAAATATTCGAAATAGATCCCATTCTTTACCTCCGGGTACTAAAGTGAATTTTTTCACAAAGAAGTTATCAACATGTAAGTGGGTTTAAAATTAAACTCACTTTATCTGACTTTAACAAATTCAATGACAATATCGCAAGTTTACTAGAATTCAAAGTCTGTACCGTGCGTAATTTAATAGTTTGAACATGGAATTTCTGCTTTCGATACAAGTAATCACTAACGCTAAACATAATATGAAAGAATGAATTAGGCACTTTCTTCAAAACTGCGAGATAGTATAAAAATTCAAAAGATATGAAGATTAATCCCAAAACATTGTATATAGTAATCTGTTCTTGAAATAAAATTGTAGAAAAAACCAGTATCATAAAGTTAACTAAGCTTAAAAACGAATATGCATAAGAGAGTGGGTAATATATCAGTGCTAATAGCTGCCAGACAATAGCCTGTAAAACAAGAAGTACTAAAGAAAGAAAATAAAAAGTGTTAGTAACTATAATAAAGAGAGAAGTGTTTTTTACTGAAAGTGCAGCATATTTTCCACGTATTCCACTTCCTGTCTGTAATAGTATGGAGAATATTATTGCATTAAAATGAAAGATTTGTTTTTTGTTCGAAACACGAGCTTTAAAGCCGTTTATTCTTTTCATTTACCAAGACCCACCGGGGGTGAAATGTTTGTGATTAATATCCAGAATATCTTTTCTGACGTATGATGCAGTATCTCATGCATACATACTATAGAAAAGTATTTACTCTCCCATTCTCCTGAAAAAGCACAAAAACTCATACCCAAAAACTTACTTCAAGATGAAGCATTTCCTAACTGAAACAACACATTTTCATATCTTTTTGCAATGTTTGACCAGCTAATCTCTTTTATCTTTCTCTCAGCAGAGTTGGCAACTTCTTTCTGTAATTTTTCGTTTTCATATAATTTCATAATCCCCTTTTTGATTTCATCTGGAGAACACCCAGGGATTTTATAAACTTCTTCTTTAAATTCACTAAATATTGGAATATCTGTTACGATAACAGGCCTTTGAGAAGCCAGAGAAAACCTTATAGCGCCACTAGCTCCCTCTTTTGTATCTTTGTAAGGCATTACAACGATGTCGGAAGCCTGTAACAGGTAAATAATTTCCTGTTTTTCCAAAAAATCCGTAAAGAATATAACGTGTCTATTAATTCCTAAGTTACTAACTTCTTTCTTACAGCTTTCGTAATATTTTACTGAGATCTCATCTGGAAATATGGAACTTACAACCAGAAAAAGCAAGTCAGGATACTTCTTTATAATTGAAGGTAACGCCTGTATCGTTTCTAATACTCCTTTATGTGGCAGGAGAAAGCCAAAAGTAGAGATTATTTTCGAATTGTTGAAAATTCCTTTTTTAAGTTCTTCTTTTTCATTGTTGTCGAAAACTACATTTCCATGGGGAATTTTAATTACATTGTCAATAATTCCTTTTTCTGATAATTCCCTGACGTCACTTGATGAATGCACCCAGATTTTGTCTACAAGTCTTAGCTCTTTTTTGATAGAGTCTAATTTAACGGGTTTGTTCATAAATTCGGTATTACCTACAGAATGAAAAGTGATTATCAATTTTATTCCCTTCTCTTTTAGCTTTTTGACCATATCAGCCAGAGAGTTCAGTTCAAAGAACCCAAAATTGAACTGAACGTGGATTACATCCAGATCGCTTTCCAATATTTTATTGCAAAGAGTGCTCAGGTCATCGAAATATGGTTCCCAGCAACGAATTACGTTATCTCCATCCATTGTTATAAGATCTTTAGAACTTACTTTGTTTGCAAAGATTTTAACTTCCTCTGGGTTTCTTAAATTGCTAACCAAATATTTTGTGTACTCTGCGATACCACATTTTGTATTCCAGGTAGAAACAATACCCAGTTTTGGTTTGAATCTAACACTTTTCAGAAACTCGATCGTTTTCTTTGCTGAGACATCCCAGTTAAAATTGTTTTTGATATTGGCATACGCTGTTTCTACTTTTGCTTTTACTTCATCGCTATTTTTATTTTCGTACACGTGTCTCATCAAAGTAGCCAAATGGTTTACATCAGGCTCTGCCCACAATGAATCAGCCATAGTATATTGCTTTTTTAAATGCGTAATAGAAGGCTCAAGCTTAAAATCAACTAAGTATGAAGTCTTTTCATTACAGAAATCAAGATGACCGCTGTAGTTGGTGGTAATTACAGGAACTTTGCAAAGCATTGCTTCTGCCATAGTAAGACCAAAACCCTCACCTCTTGTAGGTGAGACATAATAATTGCATTTTTTATAGAGTGATACCAATTCATTATCAGAAATATCGCGATCAATGTGAATAACTTCAGGACCATTAGGTTTCACAATGTTTTTTATTTGCTCAGCAATATTATTGTGAATATTAGGAAACGTCTTCACAACTAAACAAACGTCATCTTCTCTAGAAAACTCTTTTGTGTAGGCCTTAAGGAGAACATCAATGCCCTTCCTTGGAAAACCGGAACCTACATTGAAGAATAAGAATTTTTTATTAGTATGTAATTCCGCAGGCAACACATCTTTTTCAAAATGATCAATCTGGACGCCTGTAGGAATAACTCCAATCCTGGTATTTATGCCTGAGTTGATCAAAACGTCTTTAACAAAATTTGTAGGTACTAGAATCCCATCCAGAGAATTGAGATCATCGATCCATTCCTGAGGGAGGGCCGATTCTTCCCAGAAAAAGTAGATAAGATTATATCTCCCGTTCATATCTTTTGTTCTGGGAGGATAAATGTTTCTTATTGAAAAGAAAGGAAATTTCGGGTCATTTTTCCATAATTCCCTGACTCTTTTGTCTTTTATGCTTCCTTTTTGTGGGATGTAATCTCCTGTACCTGTTGTTGCAAAAAGTGAAACGTCTTGATCAAGTTTATCTAATGCCAGAGCTAAATTTCGGTTTATTATAGACAAACTATAAGAATCTTCAAACGTGCCTTCGATCCTTATGGACGGCTTGGAATTAATTTCTTTAAAATCAGTATCAATATAATTCTTCAAAATTTCAGATATATTCTTTTTGTTGAAAAACTCCAATCTTTTAGTTTGCTTATCGACAACTTTTTTTCTTAATGTTTTATCTTCAACCAGCAGGTTGATCATTTCCGCGATTTCTATATAGTTTTTTTCGTTAACTAAAATCCCTGACTCACCAAGCGTTTGTGGGATGGCTGTGCAGTTGTTTGCAATAATTGGAATTTTGAAATGCATACTTTCAAGTAAAGGTACGCAGAATCCTTCATGTTCGCTCATTGCCAAAAAAATATTTCCCACTTTGTAGTAGGAAACCAGTTCATCCAGATTTATGTGACCAGTGAAGTATAGATTATCCAGATTTAATTCTTGAACAAGATCCCTCAGGTAAGTATAATAGTTTTCCATTCCATTGTATGAACCTACTAAAAGTAATCTGGATCTTTTGTTAATATATTTATTATAATAATAGAAACTTTTTATAGCATCCTCTATTTTTTTATTAGGACTGATCCTGCCGACAACTAATATGTTGACAAAATCATCATCATACTTGCTTATTACTTTTTTATTTGGCTGAACATTAAAGTTATCGAAGTTAATCAAGTAAGGAAGAACTGAAGTTTTATTGAAACCAGCATCAATGAGATCCTGTTTATTAAACTCGGAATCGGCAAGCGCTACATCTACAATATTTCTTATTTCCGTGCTAAGTTCTTGATGTCCAATTTTAGTTGAATACTCATAATCAGAGTTGATATTATGGAAAAAGTGGGGTGGAGTAATGTTATGGTAAAGTAAAATTTTTTTATCCGGCAACGATTTTACGAAATTTAGAAGTTCAGAGCCATATCCTATAGAATAATGGATGATAAGAATATTATTTGGAGAGCTGATTTTGCGATATTCATTGTATTGTTTCACAGTGCTGCTCATTTTTGGATGAATGTATTGACCATATATGTTAGATTCATACCCCAGCTCTCTCAGAACTGTCCTTATTTCCAGCATTTCATTACCAATAGCATCCCCATAACTTACTGAAGGATGGATTTGATGAACTTGGAATATTCTCATAAATTACACCGTTCACTGTCTATGGCAATCTATTCTGTTTTGTCGGAAATGACGCACACTATTTGCGTATCTTCACGATAATACTCCAATTTTTCAATGTTCAATCCACCATCTTTGAGGATTACTTCCCATTCTTCAGTAGTCATTTTTCGCTCATTCCCAAACTCACGCTTCGGGTAATGTATCGAAGGAACAGAGAACACAACATATTTTGCCGCTTCAAGCTGTTTTGAAAGCATTTTTACGATTCCTTCGTTATCGAAGTGTTCCAGTGTACCCTGTGAAAAAGCTACATCGAAATACTTATGTTTAAATTGATTTAAACAGTTTGCATCCAACATGACAAAGTTAGCATGTCCACCCAATCTCCTATTAGTGGTTATTGCATTAAAAATCACATTTATATCGTTATCTAACCCCATAACTTCATATTTTTGCCTAGAAAAATAAATTGACATGGTAGCAGTACCTATACCAATTTCTATCAGCTTAGGTACCCTATTTCCCGACGCTTTCTGTGCATATTCCTCTACTACTGAAATAAAATGATTATGATGATTTACGTTTCCTAACAGGTCTTCTTCGGAGATCTCTTGACTATAGTATTGCCCCCATGCAGTAGACGCTAATGCATTTTTGGAAGAAGCCAGGAAATCAGATGTTACATTTTTCATGATCTTATCCAGTTCAATAAATTTAGCATCCAAGGCATTAATTTTTGAATCCAGCTCCCTGTTCTTTTCAGCGACTTTTTCATATTCCCCAAGGAGCTTCTCATTTATTTTCAAAGATTCTTCATAGTTCCCAAAGAGCTCTTCGTTTTTAGTAAGTAATCTCTCGTATTTACCGGATAGTTCCTCATTTTTACCTAGAAGTTCCGTAAGAATTCTACAGGTACACGCGTTTACCTCGCTTTGCTGAGCAAAAGCTGGATCTACATATCTCTTAACTTCACCGTTTACCAGATTTCGACCTTTTACCAAAAAGGATCCTGTAACATGACGATGTGAACTGATCACATAACTTCTGTTCTGAACATCATAATTTGAAGTTAAATATTCCAGATCTTTAGCTGTCATTCCATTCACCGCAGGGGAAATTTTTTTCTCGGAGTTTTTAATCAGCGAGTTTAGGATCGGTTCTGAGTAAGCACCTGTTTTTTTTCTACTCTGAATATTCTCTCTTATCCTTTCCAAAACTTCTTTTGCATTAATTTCGTCATCGCGAATATCAAATGTACTCATATCAGGCCGCCCTCTCTGAACTTAATTCCCAGGTACATGAAAGACCCAACACACCTTCCTCATATCCGGTTGGAATAATGGAGAATGAATATTGTTTATCCTTGTGATCTAGCGGAACATAGTTCTTGGATTGTACCAAGTCTACAGTCATCAAAAACTTTCCTGTTTGCAAAGGTACTTTTTCAATCAGCAAATCTATATAGCCATTTCCCGAAATACTATTAATTGGATAATTTTTAAGGAAAGTATTTGTCCCAAAAAGATGTTTACCCCTTTCGGAATACAGCGCAATACCAAAGACGGGATCCTCTATACTTTCCTTTGAATTGTAAAAGATGCGTACTTTCATAGGATCAAGAGAATTAAAATTAGTATTTGCATGGTCAAATTTATCATAAAATTTAACGTCAACGATTTCTGCTATTTTTTCAGTAATCTGGTGGGAAGTAAGACCATGTTGATCGTTTTGTACTTTGTTTTCACCTGATTCAGGTTCATCATTTTTCGAAGAAGAGGTTTCCACTTTTGCGTAAACGTACTTATCGATCACTTCAGTTGGATCACCTATTGCAACTTGTTTTCCTTTATTCAAAAGCAAAACTTTATCACAGAATCTCCTCACTGCCCCAAGATCATGGGAAACAAAGACTATAGTAATTCCTTTTTTCCTGTACTCGTTCAAGACATCCAGACACTTCTGCTGGAACTCCATATCTCCAACAGCCAGTACTTCGTCCATCAAGAGGATTTCCGGATCGGTTTGAATTGCTGTTGAAAAGGCAAGCCTTACCTGCATACCCGATGAAAAATTTTTTAACTTTGTATCCCTGAAATTCTCAAGTCCTGCAAACTTAAGAATATCATCCATTTTATCATTAATTTCTTTTTTTTGCATGCCCATTATAGTTGCATATATTTTTATATTCTCTGAAGCAGTGAGGTCCGATTGAAAACCAACTCCAAGTTCAAGAAAAGGAGTCAGCTTCTTAAGGGCAGTAACACTCCCTGCTGAAGGCCTGAGTATGTTTGCAATAATTTTTAAGAGAGTACTCTTTCCACTTCCGTTCTCTCCGATGATCCCGAGAGCTTCCCCTTCTTCAACTATAAAATTAATATCAGTAAGGGCATGGAAAGTTTCATATGTGGGAGGCTTGAAAGCCCCAGTCAAAGTCTCAAAGATAGTGGTTCTTTTTTGATGGGGTATGCGAAATGTCTTATGCAAATGCTCAACTTTAATCGCAGTCATCAGATTTCCTCCGCAAATCTGGGTTCTAACCTGGAAAAAATAATGTATCCTACAAGAAGGAAAACTATTGATGAAAGAAACATAAACAGAAGATCTTCTGTTTTCGCTGGAGAAGAATAAATAATAGTATCTCTTGCAGAAATAATAACCCGTGCGATTGGATTCAAGAGAATAAATCTCTGTAGATTTTTAGGAAATGCATCGAGTGTATACAGTATAGGAGTTGCAAAATATCCAATCTGCAAAAGAACCTGCCAGATAAACTGTACATCCCTGTAAAATACATTTAACGCGGCAAGTGCTAAGGAAAGACCAAGTGAAATGACAAACAGGAAAATCAGGATAAGCGGCACATACACCAAGTTGATGGAAACTGGTACTTTGAAAAATACCATAAATACTATAAATATTAAAGACTCGAAGATGCTCATAAGCAAAGCTGTAATACATGAGGAAATAACGAAGATGTCACGCGGGAAGTAAATTTTCTTGACTATGCTCGCTCTTCCTACTATGGAAAACATTCCGATAGTTGTCGCTCTGCTCATAAATCCCCATAATACGATTCCAAGAAGCAAAAACAGCTGGTAATACTCAACCTGAACCCTCATTAAATTTGAGAAAATAAAGTACAGAACTACAAGCATAAGCATGGGTTCCAGAAGTGACCAGAAGTAACCCAGTATAGAATTTTTGTATCTTAGTTTAAACTCGCTCCATGCCAGTTGCCAGATAAGGTTCCGGTAGTCATAGATCTCTTTCATGCGTTTAACAATCATTATTTACCACATTTTTCATCTTTTCACTAAAAATCGAAAGATCAAAGCGTTTTGCCTGTTCAAGACAAGCATCTCTGTAACTTTTGGGTTCACTGGATATGAGTTTGACAGCCCCTATAACGCCGGGAACATCCGCATATATAAGAAGACCTGTTTTTTCGGTTACGGTCTCTTTAAATCCGCCTTCGTTCACAGCTACAACAGGTTTTCCACTTGCCATTGCCTCCACCGGTGTCATCCCGAAGTCCTCATCCATAGCAGTGCAAATGAGACCTTTACAGCGAGAGTAAAGATCAAGCAACTCTAGCTCAGAGACTTCCCCACGTAGTTTAACATTATCCGGTAGATTTTTAATAATATTTTTTGCATAACTTTTTGCATGGTCTCCTTCTGAATACCCTCCGACAATAATAAGTTTTTCTTCAGGCATTTCCCTGAAGGCATCGATCTGGAGTTCTACTCTTTTCTCAGGATAGAGGCGATTTACAGAAAGCCAGAAATCTCCATACTCATTACATGTGAATTTTGTAGTCTCAACCGGAGGATAGATAACCTCAGCGTCCCTGTGGAAATACATTTTAACTCTCTGCAATGTATTCTCCGAGTTAGTTGCAATTTTACAGACGTGAGAAAGGTAATATTCAGAAATCGGTCTGTGAAACCTGACCCAGATCCTGAAGAAAATTGAAACAAAAAATGACTGTCTTGTCAGAAAGGTATCGTAAAGGTCATAGAAAGCCCTTGTAGGAGTATGACAGTAGTATAAATTTGGTTTATGTTTTTTTGCAGCAAAATGCGCCCAATTTCCGGAAAAAATAAAGAAATCATACTTTTTTGAGAAATCACATGTTGCAAAGAGGAAAGAAGCTGAGATTTGCTTTAAAGGAGGCACCTTTGGAGTCTTTCCAAGGCTTATAATATGTATATCGGAATAACCCATTTTTTTAATGGATTCGAGATTTAAGTCTGTAGTGATAACATCAGCGTTAATGTACTTCGCGAGCATCAACACCAGTTTTTCTCCACCGCCAATGGCTCCGAAGTAATCGTGAAAGATAGCTATTTTCATGTTTATTCTCATTTTTTAAATTATTTCACGTTAGATTTAAATTGTGATTTATATGTGTTTCGAAGCGATTTTTAATTACAATAAAAATTCTGTAAGTTACTGCAAAAGAAAATTGGTTACTGTTTAAAATTCTCCTGTTTAAATTATCTTGCCATTGGAGATTCCATTATAGCCAGGATAAAGATAGTAACAAAGAGCTATGTTCTATCTAATTTTGCAATGTAGAGACTGTAGATAAGAAGATACTAAACGTTTGTATATCAATCAGTTTATATATAAAGAAGTTATGTTTTTCGCAAAGAGAGCTACGTTTTTAAGAATGATGAATGTCTTATCTCCTACAGGAAAAGAATTGGGAGCAAAATAAGGTGATTCCTTGACAAAGGTTGCACTGATCACAGGCATAACAGGCCAAGACGGAACATACATTTCAAAACTTTTATTAGATAAGGGGTATGTAGTACATGGAATAAAGAGAGAGTCTTCTACCAGAGCAGAAGAAAAGGACAAACAACAGAAAAATGCAAACCTTCACTTTCATTTCTGTGACATGACCGACTATTCGAAGCTCTTAAGAATTATTAAAGATGTATGTCCGGATGAGATCTATAACCTGGCGGCTCAAAGCAATGTACAGGTCTCTTTTGACCGACCAGAATATACAGCAGAAATTAATGCACTCGGTACCCTTCGTCTCCTTGAAGCCATACGCACTCTTGGGCTGGAAAAGAAAACAAGATTTTTTCAGGCTTCCACCGGAGATTTGTTCGGAAACTCACTGGATATCCCGCAAAATGAAAATACTCCCTTTCACCCCAGAAACCCTTACGCAGTGTCCAAATTATATGCTTACTGGATCGCCATAAACTATCGTGAAGCTTATAATATGTTTGTCTGCAATGGTATCCTGTTTAATCACGAATCTCCAATAAGACCCGAAATTTTTGTTACGAGAAAAATTACCAGAGCCGCGGTCAGAATAAAAAAAGGATTTCAAGAGAAATTGTACCTTGGAAATCTGGGTGCAAAAAGGGACTGGGGATTTGCAGGAGACTACGTTGAAGCTATGTGGCTGATGTTGCAGCATGATAAACCGGATGATTATGTGATTGCAACAGGTGAAACACATTCAGTACAGGAAGTGGTGGAGTTTGCGTTTAGAGAGGTTGGGCTTGAGATCAAATGGGAAGGAGAAGGGCTTGAAAAAAAAGGAAGAAACGCCGCAACAGGTGAGATTATGGTTGAGGTTGATCCCCAGTTTTACAGGCCTCTAGAGTCAAGCTTATTAGTTGGAAATCCTTCAAAAGCCAGCGAAAAACTCGGATGGGTTCCAAAGGTAAACTTTGAAGAACTGGTAAAAATGATGGTCAAAAATGACCAGGAATTAGTAAAATGTTAAAACACTTGTTTTAAATTGCGTGGTAAAAATGTCTAAAGTCGCATTACTTACAGGAGTAACCGGTCAGGATGGAGCATACCTTGCCGAACTCCTGTTGAATAAAGGATATACTGTGCACGGTATGCACAGAAGATCATCTCTGAGTAATACCGGACGTATAGATCATCTCCTGCAAGATCCCCATCAAGAAAGCTCTAATTTTTTTTTGCATTACGGAGACCTGACTGATTCAGCAAATGTTTTCAGGCTTATAAAGGACATCGAGCCTGATGAAATTTACAACCTTGGCGCCCAAAGTCATGTCCAGGTTTCTTTTGAGACCCCGGAGTACACTGCAAATTCGGATGGGCTTGGAGCCCTTCGTATTCTGGAGGCAATAAGAATTCTCGGACTTGAAGACAAATCTAAGTTCTATCAGGCCTCAACCAGTGAGTTATTCGGAAAAGTACGTGAAGTTCCACAAAAAGAAACAACTCCTTTTTACCCCCGGAGTCCTTATTCAATAGCTAAATTGTATGCTTACTGGATTACCATAAACTACCGTGAAGCTTATGATATGTTTGCCTGTAACGGTATCCTATTTAATCACGAATCTCCTTTAAGGGGAGAAACTTTCGTCACCAGGAAGATTACAATAGCTGTATCAAAAATAAAAAAAGGTCTTCTGGATAAACTTTATCTTGGAAACCTTAATGCAAAACGTGACTGGGGATTCGCAGGTGATTACGTAGAAGCTATATGGCTCATGTTAAATCAGGATAAACCCGATGATTATGTTATAGCGACGGGGGAAACTCACTCAGTGAGAGAATTTACAGAACTTGCATTTAGAGAAGCAAACATTGACATCGAATGGGAAGGGGAGGGAGTTAACGAGATAGGCAGGGACGCTGACAGTGGAAAAGTACTCGTAGAAGTTGATCCTATGTTTTACAGACCAACTGAAGTAGACCTATTGATAGGAGATCCTTCAAAAGCCAGGGAAAGACTTGGCTGGAAAACAAAAGTAAGTTTTGAAGAACTAGTCAAAATGATGGTAAAAAGCGATATGAAGAAATAATCATGGGTGCAGGGCAGAAAATCTCTTTTTATTAAGAAATTTGATTTTCTAATGGGGCTAATATACATAATTATTTAGAAAGAATAAATGTGAGTGATATGGAGAAATCAGAAAAAATCGAAAAAGACAAAAATGCACAAAGCACGTTTTCAAAAAATATCTTTGTGCTTGGAGCTATACTTTTAGCCAGCTTCATCATGCGCATGCTCTCCTATGCTTCACTTACTGCAGATGGAGGCATTACCTTCACGGGCTATGATGAGTTTTATCATATGCGGCGCATTCTTTATACAACCTTCAATTTTCCCCATTTTCTTAACTTTGATACCTATATCAACTATCCTTATGGTTTTGAGGTTGGGTGGCCGCCATTCTTTGACCTTCTAGGTGCTCTTCTCGCACTAGTTCTTGGAGGAGGACAGCCTGATACGCACACCGTCGAATTTGCAGGCGCTATCTTGCCGGTACTGCTCGGGATCCTGACAATAATCCCGGTTTATGTTATAGCCGCTTCGGTCTTTGACAGAAGAACAGCACTTGTCGGAGCTTTTGCTTTTGCTGTTCTGCCTGCCCATGTATACGTATCCCGCTTCGGGACAGTTGACCATCACGTAGCTGAAGTCTTTCTCTCAACAGTAGCCTATGCCTTTTTCATACTTGCCTTAAAGCTGGCAGGAGAGAGTAAACTTTCACTAAGTTCACTTAAAAACGTATCCTCAGATAAAAAACTCATAAGTCCCCTGGTTCTTTCAGCAGTCTCAGGGCTCTTTTTCTCCCTTCTCATCTTCACATGGGTAGGAGCTCCTGCCTTTGTCAGTTTTATTGTCCTTTACGCACTAGTTCAGACAACACTCGATATTAAAGCAGGAAAAGAGTCGGATTACTTATTCATCTGCTCGGCTGCAACTCTGTTTGCAACACTTCTGTTTACCATTCCCCTCTCAGCAGGAGCAGTCCGCCAGGGCCTGGAAATGAGTGCGATGTACCTTTCCTGGTTCCAGGTAGTGTATGTGCTGATCATGCTTGCCGGCATATTCCTTCTCTGGGGCTTTTCAGCGTTTGTTTCAAAGAAAGGGATGGACTGGAAGTATTACCCTGGCGTTTTAATTTTCATTTCCATCTCAGGGATCCTTTTCCTGAGAATGTTTTCCGCCGAATATTACGCTTTCATTGTCGAAGGATTGAGGTTCTTTTCGGGTAAAGGTGAATACATAAGTACAATTGCCGAAGCAGTGCCCCTGTTTTTGACCGGGCAGGGAAAACTCACCTTCTCGGCAGTACTGGGAAGTTTCGGGCCTTCTTTCCTGGTTGCACTGGCAGGATTTTTCCTGCTTATCCTTGAATCAAAAAGCGAAAAATCAAAACCAGAATGTATATTCTTCCTTGTGTGGACACTTTTTTATGCATATCTTGCCCTTTCCCAGAGGCGTTTTACCTATCTTTTTGCAGTAAATGTCTCGATTCTTACTGCTTATACTCTCATGATTCTGCTTGATTCTCTTGATTTCGAGAAAGAGGTAAGAAAACTGGTAAAACCCGGAAAGAAAACAGAGAAGAATTCCGAATCTATTCCTCAAACAGGAAAAAAAGTATCATTAAAAACCAGATCAAAGTCAAAAATCAGACAGGGAACAGAATCAAAGGGCAAGACTGCCGAACCTGATTATTTTAAACTTGTTTCTGGAGTTGCACTGATAGGATTTGTCTTTGTATCATCTATATGGATAGGTGTTGCTTTTGCAAAAGATGCAACTTCAATTGGTCCAGAATGGCAGGATTCCCTTGAATGGCTTGAGGCTTCCACTCCTGAGACCTCCTATTACCTTGAACCTTCGGAAACTCCTGAATACGGAGTCCTTAGCTGGTGGGACTACGGAAACTGGATAGTGTATGTAGGAAAGCGGCCTGCAGTCTCAAATAACTTCCAGACAGGAGTAGAAGATTCTGCAAACTTCTTTTTAACAGATTCCGAAGAGGAAGCAAAAACAATAATTGAAAAGCTCAATATAAAATACATAATAACCGACACTCTAATGGCAGAAGGCAAATTCAGTGCCATTACCGAGATAGCAGGAAAAAATATCAGCGACTATTATGAAATCGGAACAGTGAAAGAAAATACAGGCCTCAGAACCGTTGTAACTCCCAAAAAGGCTTTTCTACATACCCAGATATATAAGCTTCACAAACTTGACGGAACATCTCTTGGAAATTTCAGGCTGGTCCACGAGAGTGCTATGAATACCACAGAGAATGAAAGCGGTAAAGAAAATACTGTAAAGGTATTCGAATATGTCAAAGGAGCCACATTTTCAGGCACCGTTAACCCTAACGAGACAGTGATGGCAACACTTGAGCTCAGATCAAACACAGGCAGGACATTCGTGTATCAGAAAGGTGACGTAGCTGACGAAAAAGGTCTGTTTGAGATAACTGTCCCCTATTCAACTGAGAGCACAGGAAACGGAGTTCATGCAACATCCGACTATTCGCTGACCGCAGGAGAAAACTCAACTCTCACTGAAGTTCAGGTAACTGAAAACGATATTTTGAACGGGAGCAGAATAGAGTTAAACATCCCTGACTGAAACAGAGAAGAATAAAAGAAATCTGAAAAATAGAGGGAAAGAAAAAAATCTTTCCTTTAGAGGGAAAGAAAAAGATCTTTCCTTCTTTCCCCTGTTAAAAGTTTAAAGATGGCGATCTTACCGAAGAAGCTTATATTTCTTAGATTTTGTTTCCAAAATTTGTTCTGTATTTTAAAGTTTATTCAGCTGTACTTTCCACTCCGACAGCGCTCAGGAACCTTTTGACAACTGCTTCGTTAACGAGCCTCAGGAGTGTCTGCCTGTCCTTTGTGGCACTGAATACCCCGAGAGGTATCTGAGCACCTGCTGCATTTGCGTGCCCGCCTGCGTCTTCTCCGAAAGCCTGACGCATAATCTCTCCAAGGTTGACTCTGATATCGGTGCTGCGCCCGGAGATATAGATGCGGTCCTCAGTAACCCCGAAGACAACGGTTGTGGAGATTCCCTCAAGGCTCAGGAGATAGTCCGCAGCCTGAGGAAGGGTATCCCTGTCGCGTATGTTTCCGACATTTGAAAGGAGGTAACTTCCGAGGACCTGCCGGTTCCGGATGGCTTCCCCGAGAACTTCAAGAGTTTCTATAGCCATTGAAGGCTGCTCGAGCTGATCCAGTATCCCATGATTTGAAAGCGGATAGAGGTACGAAGCAGCGGAGAGGTCGGCCGGATCTGTCTTCCGCTTAAAGTCCTGAGTGTCGGTCCTGATCCCATAAAGCAAAGCCGTTGCGAGGGTCTTTGAGATATTGATATTTAACTGCTGCAGGTACTTTGTCATGATAGTGGCTGTTGCCCCAAAGTTGGGCCTGATATCGATATACTCAGCCTTTATCTCGGTCTCTCCGGGTGGATGGTGGTCAATTACGATCCCTACATAGGAATTGGGGGGAACCATATTATTAACACCCGGTATTGAACAGTCTATCAGGGCAATTTCGTCAAAGTCCTTCGGATCATGCTCTTCCATCTTGCTGAGGTCAATTCCGAGAAGGTTTACGAAAGCCTTGTTCTCCTGATGCCCTATCCTTCCATGGTAGAGAATATTTGCTTCAACCCCAAGGCTTTTTGCAATTTCCTTCAAAGCAAGCCCGCTGGATATCGCATCCGGGTCAGGGTTGTCGTGGATTACGATAGCAAGCTTTTTGTCTCTAATCCCTTTAAGCCATCTGGCAAGCCTGTTGCCCCTGTGGACTGATTCGGCTCTCTCGAGAGAGCGGGAAAGGGAACTTGCAACAAGTTTCGAAGGCATAAAGACATAATCAGACCCGAGATCTTCCATCTTTTCTTTATTGATTATATCCGAAGCGCGGGAAAAGATCTGGATATCCGGGTTTACTACTTTCTTAAAGTTTTCAATTCCTTTCCTGTTAGCCTCGTTGTTAGAGCTCAAAAAGAGTATTGCGACAACATTTTTAAGATCAATATTATTAACGAGCTCAGGGTCAGAGATATCTCCTAAAATGGTTTCAAAGCCTTCCTCTCTGAGAGTCTCAACCTTAGCTTCATCTTTATCCACAATAATTACAAGCTTATTGCTTTCCCTGAGCTCTTTTGCAAGCGCAAAACCAATACTACCGCTTCCCAGGATAAGATACCTGGGTTTAACTGTACTCTTAAGGCTGCTATCCGCATCTTTTGAAGAACTAGACAAAAGTCATCCTCCTGCTCTCATGTAAGTCCAGACACGTGCAAAGGAAAGCAAACATTTGATCAGATTCCTGCCTGCTTACAATTTTTTTACTTTTCTCTCTATTCGATCTCAATAAAGAAATAAGGAAAAACATTACATTGTTAGACATAAGGCTATTTAAAATTATTTAAGTACCGAATCCGATTTATTAAGAAATTTTATAATTTGTATATTCGCTTTCGTTTTTACAACTTGAGTGCTGAATACTGACGTTTTTTTGAAATTTCTGACTGCAGTTATCTAACCTTAGTTATTAATTATTCTTATTGGTTATCTAACCTTAGTTATTAGTTATTCTTACTATACATTTGTTACCCTTACTGAGGTCATACCTGTGAGGGATAATTTTCCTTGTGGAAAACTGACTTCATATCTCAGAGCATAAGCCGGTCTCACGGCACAAACTGCTTCTGGAAGGTCAATCCACTTTTATCGGTATTGTGAATATCGGTATTATGCTATATTAGAGTACAGCCTATTATATAGTAGATAACAACAGATAAGCTTACCTCTGTATAAAATATTTAATTACAAGAGCAGTAAGTAGATAAAATGGCAAGTAAATTCAGGCTGGATACCGAAGAAATGGGAAAAAAGTCTGGAGAAACACAGAAGCGCCTGAAGAAGCGTTCTAGTTTCGGTAAACTGAGTCAAACCGAAAATCAAATTCCATAAGTAATAGAAAGAAAGACCTGCAGGCAAAGAGTATGAGATATATCAGTTCCTCAAGGATGAAGGCAATAGATACAAACTGTGCATATCTGGGTATGTCCCCGCTTCAGTTAATGGAAAATGCAGGAGCAGCTATTGCACAGAGTGTAAAGGAAAGGCTTGGTAGCGGAAAAGTACTGTTTGTGGCAGGCAGAGGCAATAATGGGGGTGATGCTTTTGTTGCTGCCAGGCACCTTGCAGGCACTCCCGGATACATCGTAAGGGTTATACTGCTTGGAAAAGACCGGGATATAGGAACTGAAGAGGCTCTTCATAATTTCTCTCTGCTTAGGTTCAGCAGGGTGCAGACACTTGAAATAAGAGATTCAAGCCAGCTTACAGCTTCAGAATGGTTTTCAGAAGCAGACCTGCTTGTGGATGCCATTTTCGGCACAGGGGTTAAGGGGAAAATAAGAGAACCCGAATCAACTGCAATCGACCTGATAAATAAAGAAGGAAAAGCCGGAAAAACCGTAATTGCAGTAGATATTCCATCCGGGCTTGACCCTGATGGGGGAGAGTTTGAAAAAACCGTAGATGCCGACCTTACCGTAACTTTTCACCGCATGAAAGCAGGGCTTCTGACAGAACAGGCAAAAGAGCATACAGGTACGGTAAAAGTTACAGAAATCGGAGTCTGCGCGGATGCGGAACATTATGTGGGTCCGGGTGACCTACAGATGCTTCAAAAGAGGAAGCCTGAGGCACATAAAGGAAAAGCCGGAAGGATCCTTGTTATAGGTGGAGGTCCTTATTCCGGAGCTCCTGCACTTGCAGCACTTGCCGCCCTGAAGGCAGGGGCAGATCTCGTAACAGCAGCAGTCCCGGAATCTGTATCCAGGATTGTAGCATCCTATTCCCCCGACCTTATTGTCAGGAAACTTTCTTCAAACATACTCTGCCCTGAAGATCTGTCCATCCTCCCTGACCTCATAAACTCTCATGATGTGGTTGTGATGGGGATGGGGCTTGGAAGAGCAACAGAGACACTTGAAGCTGTCAGGAAGGTACTGCCCTTTTGCAGAAAAGTGGTCCTTGATGCCGATGCCCTTTCAGCCCTTTCAGGCACTCTATTTGAGACTCTTGCAGGAAATTGCGAAATCATAGTTACGCCACATGCAGGAGAATTTGCGCGCCTGAGGAATATGGAAACTCCCGAGATCCATGAAGCCCGTGAGAAAGCTGTCAGAGAGTTTTCCGAGGAAAAGGGCGTGATAACACTTCTGAAGGGAAAAATAGACATAATATCTGACGGAAAACAGACACTTCTGAACAGAACAGGAAACCCGGGCATGACTGTAGGAGGTACTGGAGACGTTCTGGCAGGCATTACAGGATCTTTATTTTCACGAAATCCGGCATTTCTTGCTGCCGTCTGTGCAGCCTTTATCAATGGGGCAGCCGGAGATCTTGCGTTTGAAAAAGCAGGAAATGCACTGCTTGCAACTGACGTGCTTGAAAAGATCCCTGAAATAATCAAAGAGGCAGGAATAGGATAAAAGAATTAGAATACAAAGCTGCTCTAAAAAGCACACATGATACAGAAATAATGTTCAGATAAAATAATGTTCAGATAATGCTCGGACAATACTCAAATAATACTCAAACATAACCATATTGTACTCAAATAATAATTGTTCATTACCTGGATGGGGGTAGAAAAATATGGTACACGACTTTGAGAGAAAAATAGATGTGGAAATCGAAAGGACAAGAATAAGAATTACAATTTTCCATGGGGAAGATGAAGAAGTTATAAAACTCAATCTTGAAGAAGCCGAGGAACTTGCAGAAAAACTTGAGCAGACGATTGAGGACTACTCACAGAGAAAACAAATCCGGATTGACTGAATAGAAAAATTGAAATCGGAAACTGCTGTCAAAGGAGCCAGGACGTAATAAAAGAAATTAAGAATTGATGTTAAATTGAACCATATAGAATCCGGACTAGTACAAAAAACGTGGTGGTTTCGTGGAAAAGTCATTTACTCATATTGAAGCCGGCAGGGCACGAATGGTCGATATAAGCGAAAAAAATAATGTTCCCAGGCTTGCAAGGGCTGCGGGAGAAATCGTACTTTCCGCAGAGACCATAGAGAGAATAAGGACGGGAACCGTGGAGAAAGGAAACGTGTTTGCAACTGCCAGAGTTGCAGCCGTACTCGCTGTTAAAAAGACTCCCGAGACAATTCCAATGTGCCACCAGATCCCCATAACAGGGATAGACGTGGACTTTGAGATAGGAGAAGAAGCGATTTCTGCCGTAGTTGAGGTCAGGACTGTAGGGAAAACCGGAGTTGAAATGGAAGCTCTGACAGGGGTATCGGTTGCACTGCTTACCATCTGGGATATGGTAAAATCTGCGGAAAAGGATGAGACTGGAAATTACCCGCACACACTGATAAGAAATATCAGGGTGCTTGAAAAGCTCAAAGGCTAAAGCTTTTGAGAAAGTAAAGCCGGAAAAAAGCAGGGTCCATTAAAAATAAGCTTTTTAAAGGATGGAATATATCAAGACGGCACACTGAGGTATGTATCTTGAAGATCATAGGTGGACCAGCATCACAGTTACTTGCCAGCCGCACGGCCAGAGCTCTGGGGACAGAGCCTGTACTTTGCGAGTTTAACCGCTTCCCTGACGGGGAACTTTATCTTAGAATAGCAGAAGAAATCGAAAATGAAAAAGTTACCCTTATACAGAGTACACCCACAGACTCCGATTTTGTATCCCTGCTCCAGCTTATCGATGCCTGTGAAGGGGCATCCGAAATCAATGTTGTGATCCCTTACATGGGTTATGCCAGGCAGGACAAGAAGTTCAAACCTGGGGAGCCCATAAGTGCCCGCGCTATTGCCCGCTGCATTAATGCTGACAGAATTTTTACAATGAATATTCATGCAAAGAGTGTACTTGAGCACTTCTCCTGCCCTGCTAGAAACCTTGATGCGGCCAACCTTCTGGGTACATATATTGCAGGTTTCGGCCTTGAGGACCCTATGCTGATTGCTCCCGATGAAGGGGCACAGGGACTTGTAAAGAACGTGGCTTCAGAACACGGCTTTGATTATGACCATCTTCAGAAAACAAGGCTCAGCGGAGATACCGTTGTGATTAAGACAAAGAACCTTGATGTAACCGGCAGGCACGTTGTCCTTGTGGATGATATGATTGCAACCGGAGGAACAATGGCCGAGTCAATCCGGATGCTTAAATCCCAGGGAGCAATTGATGTCCACCTTGCCTGTGTACACCCTGTCCTTACAAGAAATGCGGCTTTAAGGCTTTTCAACGCAGGCGTAAAAGATATAATCGGAACCGATACTTTAGAAAAAGCCGAAAGCAAACTGAGTGTTGCACCTCTTATTGCAGAAGCCCTTTCAGGGTACTAAACTCTGAGTCAAAAGCCTATACTCTACACAATCAAAAAAAACGTTACTTTATTTAAACGTTTTTTTATTTACTTCATGATGTCTGCCCGACGAAACACAGGTGCTTCCCGTCTGGGCAGTACATATCTAATTCAATTTTTATTCTCTGTATGAGATCACAGCAGTAATCAGATGCAACACTATAGCACTTTTTCAGAATTCTGCAAAGTTTCCGGACATCTTTTTTCTATTTCTCGTTGTTCCTCATTATTAAAGTACTTCCCATTTGATAGATTAAACACCCTTTGTTATTTCATCTGCAATTAATTCCGCCTGCCTAAGCACTGTTTCTGTAGCAAGTGCTTGCATATCAGGTGGATAACCATATTGCCTTAGTGTCCTTTTTACAATTACTTTTAATTTGGCCCTGACGCTTTCTTTAATTGTCCAGTCGATGGATGCGTTTTGTTTTACCTTTTCAAATAAAACAACAGCTAATTCCCGTAATTGCTCTTTTTGCATTACTTCCCTGGCACTTTCATTATCTGCAATTGCCGTGTAAAAAGCATATTCAAATTCAGACAAGCCCATTTCTTGAGGCTCTTTGTCCATCCGTTTAATCTCTTTACTGAGTTTAATTAGTTCCTCAATGACCTCAGCCGCAGTTAATACCTTGTTATGATATTTCACGATAGAATTTTCCAGCATTTCCATTAATGATCTGCTCTGAATAAGGTTCTTCTTTGTGCGAGCTCTTATTTCGTCATTGAGCAACTTTTTCAAAACCTCCAGAGCCAGATTTTTGTGTTCCATATTCCGGACTTCTAAAAGGAAATCCTCTGATAATATGGAAATATCCGGTTTTTTAATTCCGGCTGCATCAAATACATCTATCACCTGTTCGGTAACAAGGGCCTTATCAATAACCTGCCTGATCGCGGTCTCAATTTCCTCGTCTGTTTTACCTGTTCCGGTACCGTCAAATTTAACAAGTCTGGCTTTTACTGCCTGATAGAACGAGATTTCGTCCTTTACATCCATTGCCTGTTCGTGCGGGATAGCAAGGGAAAATGCCTTTGATAAAGCAGTTACTTCATCAATGTACCTTTTTTTGCCATTTTCCAGACCCAGGATATGTTCTTCTGCTTCAAGTATGATTGACAGCTTTCTGGATGTATCCGCTTCAAAGTAATCATCGAAGGTAAATCCGTGAAACATCTGTGATACAATCTCCAGTTTCTCAAGCATTAACTGAACTGCTTTTTCCTGAAGTACAGCAGGATCTCCCTTCCCTCCGCTGTCAGAATAGAAAGATAAAGCTTCTTTTAAGTCGGAAGCTATTCCCAGATAATCAACGATCAGGCTGCCGGGCTTGTCTTTATAGACGCGGTTTACCCGTGAGATCGCCTGCATGAGGGTATGACCTTTCATCGGCTTATCGATGTACATTGTGTGAAGACACGGAACATCAAAACCTGTAAGCCACATATCCCGGACAATTACCAGTTTCAGTTCGTCCTCCGGGTCTTTCATTCGTTCTGCTAAAGCTCTTCTTTGATCTTTTGTAGTATGATGTTTCGATATTTTTGGACCATCGGAGGATGCTGAGGTCATGACGACCTTGATGGCACCTTTTCGGAGGTCATCACTGTGCCATTCCGGTTTTATCTTAATAATTTCATCATACAGGTCGGCAGCTATCCTTCGTGACATTGTAACGATCATCCCTTTGCCTTCGAACACTTCCTGTCTTTGTTCGAAGTGAGTTACAATATCCTGTGCGATCTGTTCTATCCGGGCCTCACTACCTATTAAGGCTTCCAGTTGGGTCCATTTCGCTTTGATTTTTTGGGTTTCTGCAAGGTCTTCTTTATCCAGCTCTTCATCCAGCTCTGCGACAAGTTTTTTTCCTTCACTGCTAAGAGCGACTTTTGCCAGCCTGCTCTCATAATATATCTTTACTGTGGCGCCGTCCTCGACAGATTGTGATATATCATAGATGTCAACATAATTGCCAAAAACAACAGGCGTGTTCACGTCTGTTTTTTCTATCGGCGTACCGGTAAAACCAAGGAAGGTGGCATTTGGCAGGGCATCACGTGTGTATTTCGCAAAACCATAAACGATTTTTTTGCCGATTACGTTTCCTTGCTCATCTTTGACATCAACATTTTTTGCCTTGAAACCATATTGTGTCCGGTGTGCTTCGTCAGCTATGACAATGATGTTTTCCCGGTCTGAGAGTTTCGGGTAAACGTTGCCTTCTTCAGGCTGGAATTTCTGGATGGTGGTAAATACGATTCCACCTGATGCGACGTTTAAGAGTTGTTTCAAATGGTCCCTGTTCTCTGCCTGCACAGGTTCCTGCCTCAGAAGTTGCTTTGAAGCGGCAAATGTGTCAAAAAGCTGGTCGTCTAGATCGTTCCTGTCAGTGATCACCACCAGGGTGGGATTGTCCATTGCCAGCACGATTTTTCCTGTATAGAATACCATGGAAAGAGATTTGCCACTTCCCTGGGTGTGCCAGATGACACCGCCTTTCCGGTCCCCTACTGGCTGTTTTTTCACTCCGGGAAGACCATAACTTTCAGGACTTTCATAATGTATACCTAAAGTATTCCAATCCCAGTTTTCCTTTGCAGCATAACCCGATGCTCTGAGTGTCGATTCTACCGCCCGGTTAACTGCATAGTACTGATGATATGAAGCGAGCTTCTTTACGGTTTGAATAGTAATAATACCTGTTGCCGAGTCTTCTTTTTTTGATTTTTCAAATACGATGAAGTGCCGGAAAATATCCAGGAGAGTGGTTTTTTCAAGCATCCCTTTAATGAGTGTTTCAAGTTGTCCGATGAGTGGTGAGGCTTCACCCCTTCCATCCGAGCTTTTCCATGCCATAAACCTGGTGAATCCTGCGGAAAGGGAACCTGACCTGGCTTCCAGGCCATCGGAGATGACCATAAAACCATTGTATGCAAATAAAGATGGGATGGTTTGTTTATAAGTCTGCATCTGCTTGAATGCAGATCTTACGGTTGCGTTCTCATCTGCAGGGTTCTTGAGCTCGATAACCACAAGAGGCAGACCGTTTACAAAGAGGATGATGTCAGGACGTTTGTTCTTATCGTTCTCAACAATAGTGAATTGATTGGCAACAAGGAAATCATTATTTTCAGGATCGTTAAAATCAACCAGCCAGACCAGATCGCCCCTGTCTGCTCCTTCTTTTCGGTAGCTTACGTTTATGCCCTCTGTAAGCATCCTGTGAAACGCCTCGTTGTTGGAGATCAGTTCAGGAGAGTTCAGGCGCCGAACCTGCCTGATAGCGTCTTCCCTTGCATCTGCCGGAATGTCGGTATTGATCCTCGCAACTGCTTTTCGCAGGCGTTCTAACAATAACACATCCTCAAACCTTTCCCGTTCAGGAGTTTCGCTATCTGGGGCAATGGTCGGGGCATAGATATACTGGTAACCCTGTTTCTCAAGAAGATTAATAGCTAAATCTTCTATTTCGGATTCGGTTATTTTTATCATAATAGAGCCCCAAGAGAAACATTAATGCAATTTGGTATATGTGTAGGATTTATGGCAATCTCGCGATTGGTACCACCAATTAGTTCAAACAAATAATTGCCTGCAGAATCAATTTTTTTAAAGTAACACAACTTTATTTGAGAACCTTCATGATAGAAATGGATAAAAGGAGATACGTTAAAAACACTATTGAACTCTATTAAAATACATTGATTATTTAATATTGATGTGCAAAGTGATAAATCAGGATCTGAAAGTGTTATATCATAATTTTGTTTTTGTAATGAATGACCTCCAAACTTATTAAACCTGACTTTATGAATATCACCCAAATTGTTTACATATCTTAACAACGACACATTTTCCAGAAAATCTAATTCAAAAAGCAAGTCTAAAACTTTTGGAGAAAGTTCATCATATCTTTCTTTTGCTTCTTGTTCGGATAAAGCCGCTATATGTGAGAAAGAATTTCTTCCTTGGTTCAATTCCTTAATTAATTCAAATGTACCTGTATTTATACAAGACGAGATCTTTAATTCATTTTGATTTTGTTTATCGTACTCAATAATTTTTTCCATTGCTTCAACTTTCCACCCTAATTTGTCGCTCATTAGTCCTCTATGGTCTTGTTTAATCTTTTGACCATCAAATATTCGCACATTGTTCAATGAAAATCCTTTGACATTAACCTCGCCAAGAACTAAACCATAGAGAACATAAATTAAGGCTTCCCAAGTTGATCTCAAAAGTTGTAATCGGTGTTGCTCATTATCATAAGCTCTTTCTGTCTGATGATAAAAGTAGGCAATTGGTGCAGGGAAACTGTCGTAAACAACTTGAGGAAAATCTTCTTTTTTTTGATCAACATATTCACGTAACTGTTCATTGTATGCGGTTTCATCCATTTCAAATAGAATATAACTTGGCGGTTCGTCAAAGTTAGAACCAATATAAATATTCCCCCCTTCATCTAGAAACGACTCAAACTCTTCTCGATATTTTTGGTAGTCCGTCACAATTCCACCCTCAGTTCCCCACTCATCAGTTTCGGCAGCAGAGCATCCCGCAGCTTTTCGAGGGTGTAAATTTGATTTACATTTTCCCAACATTTCATGTGAATTGGTTCTAATGTCTTTAGCGTCTTAATTTGCAGTTCTATTGGAGGTAATTTTAATTTGAATTTACGGAAGTCTTTGAGCACAATTCTTGGAATAACAGCACCAGTTACAATGTTCTCCAAAGCTTCACAAGTAGAATTCATTTTTAAGTATATTGAAAGCAATAATGGGTTATACTTTCCATTTGGTCTTAAAATTGCGATTGATGAAAGAATCACTAAATCCAAGTCATTTGGTGCAACAAAAACATGTTTCAAATAGCTTCCATCTTTAGCAATGATAATATCATTTTTTAAAGGACGGCAGTCATTGCGTACCAATTCCTCAAAATCCGATTCAGAGATTTTCCTGCAAGAATCAAGGTGAATACCCCACTGGTGCATGTCCTTGACAGATGCCATCGGTAATCCAACTTCAACTGTAGGGGGACTTTTATGTGCACCGTCAGTTATTTTTTGGGTTACGTATTCTAAATCAACTTCTTCCCATCCCTCATCAGCTTCCTCCACAAACCACTGCTTGAACAGCGTTTCTGCCATAGCTTCAAGGGTTTTGTTCTGGCGGTGGAGCAGGTCAATCTTGTCGTCGAGGCTGGAAAGGACAGAGGCGATGGAGCGTTGTTCGGGGAGAGGGGGAATAACGACATCAATTGGATGAATATGATTTCTGTTTAACGTTGGTACCGCGCTTCCAACATTGAATTGTTTAAAGTCAAATGTTTTTAAAAAATAGTAGATAAATAACTCATCATTCCCTTTAAAATCTTTGACATACAATGTTGTATTGTGTGCCCAAAAGTCAACGTTATAAAAATAAGCGTTACCCAAATTGCCACTTCTGCCGATTGTAATTCCGGGTGCTTTTGTGGTAGCTTCATTATGATAGCCAATGATTCCATTTGAACCTGCAACAGGAATCGTACCATTCATCATTTTACTTTTTGGTAAATCATGTCCCCTTTGTAGAGTTATTACGTCCCCCAACTTACATTCCTTCCACTCACCCGTCATTTCATCCCCTCCAGCCTTGTGAGCATCTCAACTGCTCCGATGTCCATTTTTGAGAAGGCGAACCACTTCTTTCCGAGGTCTTTCAGGGAAGCGCCGAAGTGGTATAGGTCGGTGTTGTCTATTATGATGAACCTGTCGTGGGCGCTTTTGAATTCCCTGAGTTCGACTGGCGGGTACTGCTCGTTGCACTTATTCACATCCTGGGCCAGGGCTCTGGTCGGGTTCCTCGTGAAGAGCAGGACCTTCACTCCCTTCTTCCGCTTCGTGAGTAGGGTCAGGACGCTATCGTCCAGATAGTTGTCTATGATGGTTATCGACTTCTTCGCGCTCATGAATAGATCGGAGACGAATATGTAGGCGTCGAATACCTGGCCGTCGTAGAAGATGCCCTGCTTCGGCTTTATCTCCCTGGACTCTATGGCAACCAGGACCTTTTCCATCTTTTTGTCAGTCTCGAGTTGCTTGAGTTCGAGCGTGTCCAGTCGCTGGAATATCTGTGCGTTGGCAAGGATGAATTTACGCATGGCGACGAAGGCGTTGATTATCCTGACGCTCATCTCCACCGCGACATCGCTTCTCAGAACAGCCGAGAGCATGGCCACTCCCTGTTCGGTGAACGCGTACGGCAAGTATTTTCGATGCTTCCCGCGCCTGCTTTCTAAGGTCACATCCTGTGATGTTAAAGCTCCATCATTCTCTAAGGTCACAATTTGTGATCTTAAACGTTCATATTCCCCGGCGGTCAATTGAAAACAGAACTGCTCCGGGAACCTGTCTTTGTTTCTTTTGACCGCCTGGTTTAATATCCTGGTCTCAACATGATAAAGAGCGGCCAGATCCCCATCCAGCATCACCTGTACGCCTCGAATCGTGTAGATCCGGCTTTGGATGCCCTCGACGACCATCAATTCATTCCTAGTCATTCAAGCTTCACCTTTTTCAGATTCTCGGCGACCAGCAGGTTCAGTCTCTCTTCCTCTTTCAACTGCTCCTCGAGCTCGGCTTTCAGCGCGGTGAACCGTTCATTGAAATCAAAATCATCCTCATCATCCGGCAATCCCACATAACGCCCCGGCGTCAGCACATAGTCCAGTTCACGCACCCGTTCAATTGGAGCAGAATTGCAGAATCCTTTCACATCTTCGTAATTCCCGTCAGGATTGCGCCAGTTATGGTAGGTGCTCGCGATCTCCTGTATATCCTCAGATGAGAATTCACGGGTTCTGCGGTTTATCAGATGTCCCATGTTCCGTGCATCGATGAACAGGATCTCATCTGTTCTGTTCCTGTACCTGCCATTGGATTTGTTTCTGCTCAGGAACCAGAGGCTGGCCGGGATCTGGGTATTCAGGAATAGTTTTGGCGGAAGGTTTACTATACAGTCCACTAAGCGTGCCTCCACAAGCTCTTTCCTGATATCTCCCTCTCCCGATGACTTGGACGTCAGGGAACCTTTAGCCAGAACAAAACCGGCCTGACCGCTCGGACCTAAATGATAAAGAAAGTGCTGTATCCAGGCATAATTAGCATTTCCGGCTGGCGGAACACCATACTTCCATCTTCCATCCTTGCGTAATAGATCGCCACTCCAGTCGCTGTCATTGAAAGGTGGATTAGCTATGACATAATCCGCTTTCAGGTCTTTGTGGGCATCATTCAGGAAAGAACCTTCATTGTTCCATTTAACTTGGGAGCTATCAATGCTTCTGATGGCGAGATTCATTTTTGCCAGCCGCCACGTTGTCTGGTTGCTCTCCTGCCCATAGATCGATATATCGTTTATTTTTCCCTGATGGTCGGCAACAAACTTCTCCGACTGCACAAACATGCCACCGGAACCGCAGCATGGGTCAAAGACCCGGCCATTGTAGGGTTCCAGCATTTCTACCAGTAACTCAACAACACTTCTCGGAGTGTAGAACTGTCCACCCTTTTTTCCTTCTGCCAGAGCAAATTCACCAAGGAAATATTCGAAAACATGACCAAGAACATCAGCACTTCTGTTTTTGGCATCTCCAAGAGCAATATTGCTCACCAGATCGATCAGACCGCCAAGATTTGTAGGGTCAAGATTGCCCCGTGCATATACCTTTGGTAAAACCCCTCTAAGCAAAGGATTCTCTTTTTCGATGGCATCCATTGCATTATCAACAGCTTTACCGATTTCTGGTTTTTTAGCTTCTGACTGCAAGTATGACCAACGGGCAATTGTGGGTACAAAGAATACATTCTCAGCTTTGTATTCATCCCTGTCTTCAGGATCCGCACCAGCATACTCTCCTTCCCCTTGTTGCAATTTTTCATATAATTCCTCAAAGGCATCTGAGATGTATCTTAGGAAAATCAAGCCCAAGACTATGTGCTTATACTCAGCAGCATCAATATTTTTTCGAAGTTTGTCTGCCGCTTTCCACAATTGCTTTTCAAAATCACTCATAATTAATGCCTTCCATTATTCAAATTTTTAATCAGCTTAATGAACCAGTACAAAAGCCGTTTCGTGTAGTTTTGATGTTTTTCTTAGTCACAAAGATAGTTGGAACTTGAAAATTCTTATTTTTCAAAAATTCAAATTTACCGTATTCAATTCCTAATCCTTGTGTTTTAGTTATAGTATGCCTTACTTGAAATTTACATAAACTTTATAAGATATCTTATGGAAGAGAATATCTATATTAATATAAAGCATTTACTAAAATTCATTTAATAGAATGTAGTAATTTGGGTTAAATATGGATTATTAATTTTGCTCAAACGATATGGAATACAATCAAGATCTAATAAAATCACTCCAATTTTTTTCAATTTACTTTTGGTTTTATTTGTTCCATCTATCAAAGATTCTAAGAAATATTAAATTGAATAGTTTTCTGTGATGCAATCAGGCGCTTCATAATGTATCAACTCTTAAAAATATTTTTTTATTCATGTAGATTTTTATTAAATGCGGCGCATAAAAATGAATTAATCTTTGTTAGTGCAACTTTCGGAAAAAAGACAGTTGTGCATAACTCATACACTAGCGTTGCGTTTTTTGAAGATATCTATATCCCTAAACAAAAGTAAGAGATGTTTAATTCGAACTTATGAAATCCTTTGACAGATATATTCTTTAAAAACATTTACTCAATCACGACTTTTTGTGAGCACCATAAGCTCATCTTAATCTTTCCTTCAAGTTCTTGACTTTTGCAAAATATCCCTTTCCTTTTTTCAGATAGGAACGCTAGGTCAGATAAGCCATTTAGTCTTAATGTTCATGTTCTGAAAAGGTGGAGAATTGAGGAAAATGTTGATATAATGCTAGAAACCAAAGAATAAACTTACTTTAGCTATATTTTTATTGTAATAACAGCTTCATATGATGCATGGTTTATTACTATAGTTTAAGAAGACAAGAGACTGAACTCAAGATATTGTTTACAACTGGCGTTATTTTTTCTTTTTTTATATGTTACATAGAAAAATATATTTCAGGATTTACGGCTATTTTACTATTTTTTATGTATATCTACAGTTTAATGTCATTCTCTCCAAATATTTTTAAGTTAGTCATCAACAATATTTTCGCGGTTATAATAATCTGTTTGTCATTTTTTGCAATTTTATTTTGGTATTTTAAGATTGATGCATTACCTATGGGAAGTATAAATGACAATCAAATGCTCATTTTTGTTACATTACTTTATGTATTTTTGACTTATAAAACAATGAAAAGTAATTTTTCAATATATCAACATCAAAGAATGCCTCAGTTGCTTATAGATATTGCAAATAATGATAGTAAAGCGCTATTTATGATTAAAAATATAAGCGATTTCCATGCTGTAGAGTTACTTGTTACATTTGAAATATTGTATCCAATACCAGTTAGCACATTTTCAACAATAAAATTGTTTATAGTAAGAAGTCTTTTCAAAAAGAGAAAAAATGACTATATAATTCATTATTTCTTAGAATATCTTGAACCAAAAAGCACTGCAGATCTTGATATAGAACAGGAAATCCAATGTTTAATAGATAAAGAAGCCATTACAAAAAAAAGAGGGTTAGACATAATAGGTGAAGATCTTCATGTTATTGTGAAATATGAGTATAAATCATTAGATAATTTAGACTTAGAAAAACCGTTTTATAAGCGTTTCAAATTCAAGATACATCCTACAGGAAGTAAACTAGTGCATAAAAGTGGCAATCCAGTTAAATTAGATTGATATAAATTTATTTTAATCACTAATCTTTTTAGAATATTAACATCAAACAGTCATGCATACAAAAAATTCGAGATACCTATATCCCAAAACTAAAGTGTGAGATATAAAACTCGAACCTATGAAATCTTTGATAGATATATGTTTTAAAAAATGTCTATTCGATCATAACTCAATCAAGTATAAACTCACAACTCACGTGGTAATCTTCCTCAAAAAGTACCTTGTTCTCAGATTTAGAATTCTTTGGGTCCAAGTTATATTTGCCTTCAAGTTCCTTGGCTTTTGTTTCAACAACTTCTTAACTTTTCAAGAATATGAAACAATTTTTTAACTTATCTTCTCACTGAAAAGAATAAACAAAGTAGAGATGTTTTTTGTCAGGACTATACATATCCAGCTCTATCTTTATTCTCTGTATTAAACCGCAACAATATGTAGATGCTATCCCTTAGTATTTTTTCAGGATCCTGCAGAGTTCATCAACTTTGATCCCGTCACTGAGATATCTCCGAATCGTGTAAAGGACATGCCTGACCATTGCCTCTTCTGTGATAGTGTCCTTGACTTCGATGTATTCCACAGCGTACCGAGATGCGCTATCCTGATCTGATACAGGAGTCGTTTCCAGATAGTGTAGTTCAATAGACTGATAAAGAGGCTTCCTACAGTGAGGACAAATCGCTTTAATGTACACAGATAACTACCTTCTCTATTTTTAGTCCAAAAAGTCCGAACCCCCAGACAATATAAAAATGATAGTATAATATGTAAAAACATGCTTTAAAAAGTAAAATCCGTGTTATAAAAAAAGATATTTGTGTGAATACACAAACTTGAATTTTTTAATTATTCCCCAAGCGAGAAATAGAAACTATCATCCAATAGACCAGGTTCGTAGCCCATAATTACTTCTTTACCCTGAGGCACTGTATAAGGATGGAGCAGTTCACTCAATAACTCCTCATCGCACGGTCTCGCGAGGAATTTCATCTTTTTCCAGTTCTTCAGAAATAGGTTTTATTTTGGCTGCGAGTTCATCAATTTTGTAAAGAGGAGTAGTGTTGTGTTCTTTCGCAAGATGCTCATCGAGTGCACGGGGATTTTCTTTTGCTTTGCGTTGCTCTTCAGGAGTGGGGATCCGATGATTTGATGGATTCTGAAGAGGTTCTTCTTTTTGTTTCTCTTCGAGTTCTTTGGCTTTGCAAAACACTTCTTTGCTTCTTCGTATTCACCCGCTTCAACATGAGCAATTCCTGCTTTTGTGAGTGCTTCGATTTTTTCTTTTGTGGTACGCGGAACTTCATTGAGAAGTTTCCTACCCTCTTCGTGTTGGATCAGGACAGAATAGGGTTCTGCCATCTTTTTTTCATTTTCTCTCTGTTCTTCACGAACGAAGTGCTGAGTACGAATACAGATAAATAGGATGATAAAAAATAATTAGACAAGTAATTATCATGTAAAATAAAGAAAAAACAACAGCTCAGGACAGTGGACAAAGAGCATTTTGTTAGAATGTTTGAAGATGAAGAGTTTCTAAACGCTGTCCAGAAATGCATGGATGAATCTACCTGCACAGCTGCAGAAGTTGCCGATGAGAGTAGGATGTCATCCCACAGTCGCAAAAAACAGGCTTTTACTAGCAGAACAAGGCAAATAAAAGAAAAAGTTGAGAGGCAGAACATAAGGTTTTAGACCCTGAAAACTTCAAGCGATGACAAAGAATAAAACACCTTTTAAAAAATAGTCTTTATGTTACTACGGAGAATATACACGTGCAAAACCTTGATCTTATCCTCACGTTGACCGGAGGATTTGCTGCAGCTCTGGTGTTTGGCTATCTTACTCACCGCTTCGGGCTTTCACCGATTGTTGGCTACCTGCTGGCCGGGATCATGGTAAGCCCTCATACACCGGGTTTCGTTGCAAACACAGAACTCGCTGAACAACTCGCCGAGATCGGAGTTATCCTGCTCATGTTTGGGGTCGGCCTGCAGTTCCATTTCCGGGAATTCTGGGCAGTCAGGCGCATTGCCCTTCCCGGGGCCCTTATCCAGAGCCTGGCAACGGCGGCCTTTGGAGCAGTCGTGATGCATACGCTCGGCTGGGATTGGAAGGTAGGGATCGTCTTTGGTCTTGCCATATCGGTTGCAAGTACCGTTGTCCTGACCAGGGTCCTCTCGGACAACAACGAGATCCATACCCAGACCGGGCATATTGCCTTGGGCTGGCTGGTGATGGAAGACCTCTTTACCGTATTTGTTCTGGTGCTGCTCCCTGTCATATTCAGTCCTGGAGTTGTCGGTGCAACCGGTATCATTGAAGCCTTCGCGTTTACAGCCATAAAAATCATCGTTCTGGTGATATTCACCTTTGCAGTCGGGGGACGGCTTCTTCCACGCTTTCTTACCCATATTGCAAATACTAATTCACAGGAGCTGTTTACCCTCGCAGTGCTGGCAATCGCCCTGGGTATCGCCGTGGGATCGGCTTATATGTTCGAGGTCTCGATGGCCCTGGGGGCGTTCCTCGCCGGGATGGTGGTAGGGCAATCAGAATTCAGCACGCGGGCAGCAACAGAGGCACTCCCCCTGCGGGATGCGTTTGCCGTGCTCTTCTTTGTCTCGATCGGGATGCTCTTTGACTTTAACAGCCTGATTGAGTCCCCGGTTTTCGTGATAGCTACCCTTGCAATCATCCTGCTGGGCAAACCGCTGGTAGCGTTTCTCATCGTTGCCCTGATGCGATATCCGCTCCGGGTTGCTCTCTCTGTTGCCCTGATTCTCTCCCAGATCGGTGAGTTTTCATTCATTCTGGCAACGGTGGGAGCGGACATGGATATTCTTCCTGCAAATGCCCAGAATATCCTCGTAGCAGCTGCAATCATATCAATTACCCTTAACCCTCTCCTCTACCGGGCCGGCGGAAAGATAGAACGTTGGCTAGACCGGTGCATGCCAGGTCTCACCAATTGTATCCATGCCCGGTGTGCTCCCATCCCGGCTACGAACGGGCAGGTAAACAAGCAATCCGGACAGATCCATGTCATCGTGGTTGGGTACGGGCTCGTTGGCCAGACCGTGGTACGGTTGCTCATGGAGAACGATATCTGCCCGACGATCTTGGAACTGAACGTCCAGACCGTCCAGTCTCTTCGTTCCCAGGGGTACCGGACAATATACGGGGATGCTGCACGCATCAATACGCTTACCGATGCCGGAATTACGGATGCCCATGCACTGGTGCTCAGTGTATCCGATGTTAAGGGAGAAAGCGAGATTATCAGGCAGGCACGGGAATTGAACCCCCATATCAGGATCATTGCACGGACCACCTACATGTCCAACCGGCAAAACCTGATCGCTGCAGGGGCAGACGTCATCTTTACCGACGAGGGCGAAGTGGCGCTTTCGGTTACGGAAATGATTTTAAAACAGTTCGGTGCAACACCGGACCAGATAAACCGGGAGCGTCAGAGAGTGCATGAGAGTTTCTATGAGAGTTTCTTCCCCACTCCGCCGCAGGCAAAAAAAGAAGAAACTTGACCAGATCCAGCTCCCCGTTCCTTAGATCCTGAAAGGCAGGAAAAGCAATCCGGAAGTAAGCAGGGCGGGGTAGTTTTAGGATCTGTTTTCCGAGCTTTCTGAAAGTAATAGGTGTTTGACCCAGACATCTCCCCCTTTCAGGGCTTTAATTGTTTACTCCAACTTTATCACCGTTAACTATTTTTTATATTCTGCATATTCTTATTATCATGACCCTTCCAGAACTTTGTCCACTTGATGAATCCCAGGCATGCAAAGGGCGGGAATGCCATCTCTTCTGCCTGGAATGGAGAACAAGGGAACCTACCTGTCTTATAGGTTACAACACAACAAGTAAAGTCAGATCTAACAAAGCTGATCGTAAAAAAGACACCTATGCCGAAGATACCTTCCGCAAGTTAGGAAAGCAGCAGCCCCTGCCCAAATGGAAGAACGTTTCTGAAAAAGGCGACTGGATGCCAACAAGGCCTGTAGAAATACCTCCTGAAAGGCCTGCTGAGAGAAAAGAAGAAAAAGTTCCTCACCTTGCACGAAAGGATCCCGAGAAACTGTTCTTTGGATGCCGCGAAGAAATCAGGGAGGCAAGAGCCGAAAAGGCCCCTGAAGAAAATCTCGATAACAGGCCGCAAGGAAAACAGGCTGCCAGTGAGGCTGAGAAAGCATCCATGAGACTGGAAGCCAGGTTGAAAAAAGAGCCCGTTGAAGAAAACCCGATTATATATGCAAAGCCGCAGCCAAAAGCTCAGGAAAAACCAAAGGCTCAGGAAAAAATAATTTCCAGGGATAAACATGCAACAATCTTTGCATCCTGTGATGAAGAAGAACAGAAAAATATTTATCCTTCAGGCAGGGAAGAGAAACCTAGAAAAACGACTGAAAGCAGAGAAAAACGCAAAAAACTTGATGAAGTAATGAATATAGACCTTCCTGATAATTATGAAGAGGAGTTCTGGAGTTAAGATTCCTCAATTTGAAAAAATCTTCGAGAAATTCAAAAGAACCTGTAAAGCAAATGTAAAGGCAGAACAATTTAAGGTTAGCTCCAGGTAAATATAAGGTTAACCCTTACAAGAGTTAACTTAAGATTGGCTAGAATAAACTGGTGTTATCTGGAGTATTCATAACTGCTTGAATTAACTTGAAATGGAGCGGCAGGCTAAAGTTCCGGAAAAACTGTTTAGAACCTGAAAAAAAGGAGAAAATACTTTCTCGCTTTCTGAGTTTCAAGCAAGCCTGCATACTCCCGAATTAAATCGTGACTTATGGTTTAACTCCGTGCGTTTTGCCTTCTGAGTTTTTTGCTTCTTAAAGCATGGTCGGAGTTACGGTCAGTGATTTATATAGAAAGAAATGAATAAAATTCTATGGGTAAAAATAAGCTCATATAAATTATAAATGTTCGAAATATTCACTTTCGTTCATGTTATTCAACTTTATTTTCTATGATAAAACAAGAATAGGGACACAATGATTGAGAATGGACCGCCAGACATACCAGAAGATATACAGTTCACTGCATAATTTTGGAGACGTTTTCCGTCTTTCAGAAGAACATACAAAACCTGCAGGCATGCTTGCTACCATTCTTAACCAGAAAATAGTGAAAATGACAAGGTTCAAGCACAGGAAGGTCTATTCCAGGGAAAAGGAACTCTTTTCGCGGTGGAAACAGGGTAGGTCTATTCTTGAACTTGCGGAATATACGTATTTTCCACCGACCCTCATGGCGTCCCTGATCCTTAAGAACTGCGACCTGTCCCGAAAAAACATAAACTGGCTGTTCAAGCATCTCGACTGCATTGAAAACCGCCGCCTGAGAAAAGAGGTTAGAAAAGCTCTTGAGGCAGACTATTTCTTTTCTCCCCGCGCCCATGAAATGCAGTGCAAAAAAGGCGAAATGGGAGAGGAGATTATCTGCAAATGGCTTGAAGACAAAAGAATTTCCTACTGCACCGAAGCTGAAATAAGAGCTCAGGGAGACGGCAAAACCCCGGACTTTGTCCTTTCAGATCCGATCCCTATAGATGACCATATGGTTAGATGGATTGAAAGCAAAGCCCTCTTCGGGGATGATTTCGAACACAAACACTACGCAAAAAAACAGTTCCGTGAATATGCCGACATTTTCGGGGAAGGCATGGTAGTTTACTGGTATGGTTATCTGGAAGACCTTGATTCCGAAGGTGAAGGCTACCTGATAAAAGACTACAGCTTTTTTGAGGGATGTAAAGAACAGATTGACGAACTGTTCAATTACCTTGTTTACTGGTAAATTCTTTCTTGCTCTTTCTCAATCATTCTCCTTCTTTTTTCTTTCTTTTTCTGTTTCTTCATTTTTCTCCCGTTCCTTTTCTGTTTTTTCTCGTTCTTTCATGGTTTATGACTCTATTTGCTCTAACATTTTATTTTTTGTTTTAAGTTAATACGATACAATTATCCATTGCATACTATGCAGCACATATTTTTGCGTCTTCCCATACTGTTTTAGTAGTCACATCATAAAGGACATCAAGACCATATCATTATTAACACGGAAATATAATTATCCAATATATACTGGAAATATGGGGGTAAATATGCTTAAACTGGGATATAAAATTGGACCTGAACAGTTTCCACCTTCAGAGATGCTGGAACAGGTAATTGCAGCCGAGAAAAACGGGTTCGAAAGTATAGATTCAAGTGATCATTTCCATCCCTGGAGCGAAGAAGGACAGGCGTGTTTTACCTGGAGCTGGCTTGGAGCAGCAGCTGCAAGGACGAGTACTATCGAACTGGGCACAGGAATCACATGCCCGTTCCTGCGCTATAATCCGGCTATCATTGCTCAGGCAGCAGCAACCGTCTCCTCTCTGGCAGGAGGAAGAACCTATCTCGGAGTAGGGACCGGAGAGGCACTCAATGAATATCCGGTAACTTATGAATGGCCGACTTTTAGAGTTCGCCAGGCAATGATGATTGAAGCCATACAGCTTATCCGCAGCCTCTGGACCGGAGACAAAATAGATTTTGAAGGGTGTCATTTCCGCCTGAGGCAGGCTAAATTGTATACACTACCTAAAAATGAGATTCCTATCTACATCTCTTCCCTTGTGCCGGACAGTGCCTACCTTGCCGGGTACTATGGGGACGGGCTTATAACCGTAGGTGGATCTCTGGAGATGCCTGAATATGAACAGATGCTCTCAGAAGTAAGAAGAGGCGCTATTGACGCGGGTAGGGACTATGAGAAGATGCCAAAAGCTGTAGAGCTTTTCGTGGATTACACCGGCGATGTTGAAAAAGCGGTTAAGAGTTTCAAAAAATACTGGGCAGGAGCTTTAATACCCGCACTTTTCCTGAATAAAATCTATACTCCTGCCATGTCTGCGCAGAACGGCAAAGTAGTTGGGAAGGATGCTGTCCAAGAATCAGTCCTTATATCAGATGACCCGGAAAAACATATAGAATTTGCAAAACAGTACATCGATGCAGGTTTCACCCATCTTTACTTCCATTCGGCAGCCGAGGATCAGATAGATTTCATTGAGAGATATGGAAAGGATGTTTTACCTGCTTTAAAGAAGATGGGATAAATACTCCATCAAACTTTACTTTTCCTTTACTTCTTATTTTCTCGCTATTTCAAATCCTTGTAATTGAGGACATATTTGTAATGGGATCTTTTTCTACCTGGAAGACGTGATCTGCCGAATCGATCAGGGACTCATCATGAGAGACCACTATAATCTGCCCTACTCCGATACTGCGCATCATATCTATGAGTTTCAGAAGCTGCCTGACATGCCCGCGGTCCAGGAAAACTGTGGGCTCATCAAGGATCATTGGAGGAAGTCCGTCCGGTTTATCTCCGCCAAAGCCAAGGGCAAGAAGCCGGTAGATGGCACAGCGAAGGACAAGATTGAAAATTGCACGTTCGCCTCCGCTCAAAAGTTTGGGCTCGAGAGGCGTGCCGTCTTTTCTATAGACCGTCAAATTGTATTCCGGGTCAAGCTCGATATGGGAATAAGCGTTGTTTGTGTACATAAAACCGAACATCTCATTTAAGAGGATGGAAAGAGCGCCTATGTTCCTTGCTCGCATATCAGCCCGGACGCGCAGATAGGTATTTTCAAGCTCATCAGCATTATTATATACGGCTTCAAGATACAGCCTTTTGTTTTCAAGAGCTCTCAGTTCTTCTTTGAGTTCCCTCAAACGTTTTAAGCTATTTTCGATCATGCCGATTTCTTTAAGAAAAGTATCCTTTTCGGCAGTTACTTCCCGGGTTTTCTCCGTAATATTTGCATGTGCTTCTTCAAACTGAACACGTTTTTGCTGGAGTTCTGCAAGCCTGTTTCCTTCCAGTTTTTCTTGCAGCTGCCTTATCCTGTCGCTGCGTTCAAGGATTTCGCGGTCAAAGAAACCGATTTTTTCTGCCAGATTTCTGATACCGGTCTCAAGCTCGGAGATCTTATGTTTGATGTTTTCCATACGGAGCAGGTTAGCCTGAAGTTTTTTTGCCTGCAAAAGAAGCCTTTCGCTTTCGACATGGGCTTTTTTTGCTTCATCTTCTTTTTTCCGCACAGCTTCAAGGGCGAGTTCGAGAGCTTCGAGTTTTTCTTTTGACAGGGATTCCTTTTCTGTAAACGTTTTTAATTTTTCATTGAGCTCTTCAAGCCTTTGCCCGTAATTTTCGATAAGCGCAAGAGATGTTCGGATTTTACCATTTAGAGATTCGATTTCAGAGGCGTTTTCGGCAAGCTTTCTTTCAAAAACTTTTGCCTCCCTGAGAGCTTTTTCACCCTCATCATGAGCTTTTTGAGCTTCTTCTTCCTGATCTTTCAGAGCTTTAATATCTGAAACAATCTGGCTCATTGCAGTCTCAAGTTCCTGTTTCCGTTTATCGAGGTTCTCAAGTTTCAGAGAGTCTTCTTCTATCCGGTCTCTATGAGTCTCTATCAGTTTCTTGGAAGCTCTTGCCTTTTCAGCGAGCTTTTCGATTTCGATATCATAATCAGAGGCCTGTTTCTCAAGCTTCTTTGCATCCTTTAGCCGGTTGAGCTTTTTCTCAAGTTCAGTGTTTTGCAGTTTTATGTCCGCAAGCTCCGAGGCAAGCTTTTCTTTTTTTTGCTCGCATTCCTCTGCTGTACATGCGACTTCCGATCCTTTCAATTCCTGCCCGCAGGTAGGACATTTTCCTTCGGCAAGCAGTTCCCGGTTTTTACGGAGGCTGTTTTCAATTTCCCTTAAAGTAGCCTCAAGTTCCTTTTCTTTTCCATGAAGCCGGTTTTTATTCTCCAGCAGAAGCTCGTTGAAATCCTCAAGATTTTCGAGCTGGCCCCCAGTGAAGCCGAGAGCCTTTAGCCCCGCAAAAACTTCGGACTTCTGCTCCTGGATATCCAGTACTGCTTTTGAGTTGTCCCTGAGTTCCTGCTCAAGCGCCTCAATCTCAGTACTTCCTTTACAGACTGCAGAATGGCAGTTTTGCATTTCCACATCAAGCTCGCGCAAGCCTTTATCCAGGGTTTCTTTTTCTTTAAGAACAAGACTAAGTTTTGTCGAAACCTCATTTTTCCGGTCTCTGAGGAGGCTTTCCTTTTCTTCAAGTTCTTTTATAATTGAAATGACTTCCTCAACAGCCCCAAAGCCTGCTTTTTCTCTCAGCCCTTTATTGTCCTCTTCGAGCTGCTTTATATTTGCCCTGTACCCTTCAATTTCCTTATTTGCAGTTCCAATACTATTTCTGCATTCAATAAGAGTGCGCTCAGTCTCAGCCTTCTCCTTTTCAAGCTCACTCAATGCCTGTACACCGGTTTCTTCTTCTTTCAGGAGAAGAGCAAGTTCTTTTGATACTGAATTTACTTTCTCCCTGGAAGAAGATTCCTCTTTTTCCTGTCGCAAAAGCAGAGCCTCGATTTCGAGATCTCTAAAACCGCACTCTTCTCTCAAGCCGACGTTTTCTTCCCCGAGTTCAAGCAAAACGCGCCTTTGAACCTGGACTTCCCCTGAAAAGGCCTCTTTTTCTTTAAAGCAACCAGCCTTATCCTCCTTAGACTTATGGATAGCCTGTTTCAAAGCTTCAATTTCCTGCAGGCGTTCCCTATACTCGGCAATTTTAAGGTCGAGTTCTCCTTTACGTGCAGCTGCAAATTCTTTCTTCTTACTGAGATCTTCCAGGATTGAGTCAGTTTCTTTTACCTTTTGCCTGAGCCTGTTAACGGCTGCAACAGGCTCTGTGCTTTCAATTCCCTCTATTTCGACTTTCACTCCCGAAAAGCTATTTTTTGCATCTCTTTCAAGCCTTCTGACAGCCGTCTTAGCATATCCTGCCCTTTCACGGTACTCCTCGAGCTTTCCAAGCTGAAGCAGGTCGTCAATCATGCGCTGCCTGTCCTTTGGCTTTGCATTAATAAGTACGTCAATTTCACCCTGCCGGATGTATGCGCAGTTCCTGTATGCTTCTTCGTCCATGTTCAGGAGGGCACATATCTCTTCATAGGTGCGGGTTGCCTGGTCAACGATGTTTTCCCCATCAGCAAAAAGCACACATCTTGAGCTTAAAGCATTTTCACTTTTCGAAGAGTACCTGAAAACCTGCTCAAGGAGGTACTCCCCCCCAAGGTGCTCAAAACCGAGGTTGATTTTTGCATTCTCAGCTCCCTTGAAAATCATATCAGCAAGCACAAAGTCCTTTGAGAGGATCTTACTCCCGAAAAGCCCCATGAAGCAGGCTTCGAGCAGGCTTGATTTCCCACTACCGTTTACTCCGGAGATCACGGTCACTCCGTCTTCGAAAGTGAAGTCCAGCTTTTTATAGCTCCGGATATTTTCTATGTACAGGTTTTTTAGCTTCACAGGTAATCACCAAGGTTGTACTGTCTGGGTACGGCAGATTTTTCTTTTCCTTTTTTCTGGCTCTGCTTTACCGGTTTTGCAGCTTTATCCGGAGCCTTGACTGGCTTCTCGTCAGGGAGCTTAATATCCGCCTTAATATCCGCAGGCTTTTCATCCGGAAGCTTTTCGGTTTTGTCACCTTCCTCATTTACGGAACTGACTTCTACTCCTAACCCGGATAGTTTCCCTGCCTCGGTTTTAGTTTTATCTCCGGGATCTTTCCCGAGCACAGCCCTTTCCTCACTATCTTCAGATTGGATTTCTACAGGGGTTCCGGAAATTTCTTGAGAAATTTCGGGTACGGAGGGAACTTCAGCCAAAGAACTTGCCTGGGAATTAGCCGAGAAATTAGACTGAGGATCAATAGTAACTTCGGAGTTAAGAGTTACTCCAGATATTCTGGCTACTGCAGATGCTTCCGCAGATCCGACAGTTTCGGATAGTTCAGCCGTTTCAGTGGATTCGGTATTTTCGCATACAATAGAAACATGAGGAGATTCGGAACTTTCATCAGGAGATTCAGAGATCGAATTGGAAGACTCAGAAATAATATCGGAGGATTCAGGGACTTTATCAGATGCTTCAAGACCTTTATTGAGAGACTCGTTAAGAGATTCAGATCTTTGAATTCTCGGAAAGGCCTTCGGTGTTTCATATTTTCCAGAAACTGCCGCTGCAAACTCAGTCCCGCCGACAGGTTCGAGAGTCTCGAATTGTTCAGCCGTACCTGCAGGTTCGTTTCCTTCAGATTCTCCAATTGTGGTGGAGCTGATCAAGCCTGCAGGACTGGTAGAGCTAACCGGAATAACAGGACTGACAGGAATTTTTATCATGAAATCTGGATCTTTGAAATCTATTGTTTCAATCAACCCAATAAGTCGGTTCTCTGTTTCTTCATCCACCCTTGACCTTGGAACATCCGGGTTCCGGATAACCTCATCAATTATCAACCCGCCGTCATTCAGGCTCATCCTGCGGATCTCTTCGGCAACAGCCCTGTCAGGGTCAGAAAATGCAACTTTAACAACTTCCTCAGGAACACCACCTTTTGTCCTGGAGTCATTGACTTTTGCCACTACGAGGGCTCCTTTGCTCAGCACGTATTCTTCGATTTCGCTGAACGAAAGGACTGAGCCTGAATCCCCTGAAATATCCAGAAACACCACTGATTCCGGGATCTCTTCAAGACGCTCGTTTACGGTAGAAAAAATCTGTTCATAGGGCTTTTCTTCCCCATCAAGTTTTGCCGTGATAAAAATGAAGTCGCGGGTAGGGATAGTTCTCCTGCTGATTTCCAGCCCTTCCCCGGAAAGAGTGATAATGCTGTAAGAGCGGGACTCTTTTTCTGTTGCACTGTTGCGCTCTGTGCTGCCCGAGTAAGTGATCCAGGTTTCTCCTTCCTTTTTTTTCTCGTACTCGTGGTAGTCCCCCAGGAGAATTGCATCAACCTTGAAAGGAAGGTTTTCAATCACCTCAGCGCAGTCCCAGTCCGCAAATGGAAGAGGCTCTACGATCTGGTGCATTACAAGCAGCTTCCTGCAGTTTTCCGGCAGGGATTCCGGAATTTCAAACCCTGAATAATCGTAAAGAGGAATTTTTGATTTTGGGACGCTGTCAATTCCGTAGATTGCCACGTCTCCGACCATCTGCGGTTTTTTCCCGAGCCTTGCCGCAAGCCCCATTTCCTCAAAAAGGTCCAGCCACTGGGTACTTTGCTTGCTCTCGTGGTTCCCGACAATTCCAAAAAAAGGTATGTTTGCAGTCTTTAATCGGGACAGGATGTTCATGGTCTCAAGGAGGTCTTCAAGGGTCGGGTTCCTTGAATCAAAAAGATCTCCCGCATGCACGACAGCATCAACTTGCATCTCAACCGCGTCCTTTATGACCATTTCAAAAGCCTTAAAAAAGTCCTGCCTCCGTACCTCGCTGTGGTACTGCCGGTATCCCAGGTGCGTGTCTGCTGTGTGGAGTATCCTTATTTCCCGGTCCATGGTATCAGTCTCTAGTTTTTACGGTATAGGAATTTGTATATTAGTATTTAACTGATTTCCATAGAAGCAGGGCTCAGCTGGATATGGAACTAATACAGATAACCCATCAAAAAATAGGAATCTTGTCACTTTCATTCCTTAGGTGCTTACTCAGTTCTCTCATATACATGTCAAAACCGGAACACTTCCGGCAGGAATAAAGGCGAACTGACATTTCTTGTTTTACTACTGAACGATTTTCCACAATAAATTCTAAGGAGATATCGAGGATTATATTGCTGGTTCTATTATTCACGTTTTTTATCGGATTGGAAAAGAATTAATAAATTTTTTATATCTTTGACTATTAAAATTAATATAAGTACAAAAAATAAGGTCAATTCCAAATAATTTAGAATTACGGTGAAAAAATGATTCCTAACTATAGATACAAACCCGGAATTTATTTTACTGCGACTTTTATCATAACCTATGCTCTTTGGTTTCCAGCAGCGTATTTAAGTTTTCATGATAATAGCGGAGTTTATATATTATTAGCATTTCTTGGAATGATGGTGCCTTTTCTTGTCTCATTTTTTATGATATTTACATCTAAAAATTCAGATCTAAAAAAGGATTTTATCAACCGGCTTATCAATCTCAGGTTAATAAGGCCAAAATTACTACTGGCATTTTTTTTAATAATGCCACTTACTGTCCTGGTATCTATCTTCCTCTCTCTTCCATTTGGTGGATCGACTTCTCAATTTCAATTTGCTGAAAATTACTCTTTTTCATCAGGGTTTGTCCCTGCGTTTCTTACTCTTATCATGGCTTCAACTTTTGAAGAGCTTGGGTGGAGAGGATACGGTTTTGAAAGCCTGCAAAGCCGGCACACTTTCTTTACGGCATCAATTGTTTTCGGTATACTCTGGTCTCTCTGGCATTTCCCGCTGATCTTTGTCAATAACATGTATCAGTACGAGATTTTCCACGAAAACATCCGGTATGCAGTGAATTTTTTTGTCAGCATCATTCCTATGGGAGTGATTATCAGCTGGCTCTATATAAAAAATGGAAAAAGTGTTCTGGCAGTGATTCTAATTCACATTGTCATAAATTTCTCGCAGGAAGCTCTGCAAATGACCCAATTTGCAAAGTGCATTGAAACTGTGGTTGTTACTGTCGTTGCTGCCATTATTTTCATATCAGACAAAGAGATGTTTTTTTCGAAAGAGCATCTCGTTGCTGGAGTTAACCGAGTTACTGGAGTTGACGGAGTCACTTAAGTTAGCTGAAGTAACTGAGCAGGCTGAATTACTGGAGTTAACCGAATGACAAATAATTCTAAAGATCTCTATTCCAAATTCCTTCTTATCTGGGTTGGGCAATTTATCTCAATAATAGGTACCGGCCTTACAATTTTTAGCAGGATTTCTATTCTTTGCCACTCTGCCTTTTATTAATACTTCTATTGAAGTTTTAATCCGAAAGAACATTGACAACAGTAAACAGGGACGTGTGTGGCCGATTATTTCAATGGTTACTTACCTTGGCTCCATCGTTGCTTTTGCAGTTGTGGGTTTTTTAGCAGATAAAATCTTCAATCCGCTTTTAGAATCGGATGGTTTACTGGCTAAAACAGCTGGTTCCATTATTGGAGCAGGAGAGGGCAGAAGAATTGCCTTAATGTTTATAATTTCCGGAATAATGATTTCTATAGTTGCTCTATTGATCTGGAAAAATAAAAAATAAAAGAACTGAAAAGTGTTGAAAATCTGGACAATGAGCTATCCCAAAACAAATATGTTGAAATGTAAATTTAGAATTTCAGGGCAAGTAAGTGAGAAGTCCGACATTATAAACCTGTGAGCTGAATTTATTGAATATATTGAGCCAGTACTGCCTCCAAACTCTCAACATCAGGAGGCTGCTCTATCCTTTTTAATTTCATCTTATCAATGTGTTTTAAAGATCTGGCCACTTTCGTTTCTTCGCTGCTTACCCTGTCTTCTCACATACATATCAAAACCAGAACATTTCGGGCAGGAATGCAGGTGAACTGACACACCTCTTTCGCTATTGAAAGATTTTCCACAATAAGGACATCGTGCCATATTTTATATTTATGTTTTATTTTATTATTAACATTTTCGCAGATTGAGGTTTGTCGTGAAATAGGAACGAAACAAATTTACACCTATTTTACTTCTATGACAAAATAAGAAGTAACCGGGACTGAAGGCAGTATAACGAAATGTAAGATCGTTTTTCTGCCCTGGATTCCGGGAGTTAATTGACGTCCAGAATAGCATCACAGCCACAGAAATTGCTTTAAGGTTTTTTTCTGAATCAGAAACTCTTTTATTCTCCAAATCCAAATAAAAAGCAAACTTGGACTTACACAGTTGAACTGAAAAAGTAATAGCGTGAAATCTCTACTGAATAAATGATGATACTTATGATAGAGCCGCTTATGCTTTGTTTTGTTTCATTAACACGTAAGTCTAAACCAATTTAACTATCGAGTTTTATTGAAAAGGGGTTTTTATATGAGGAAAATAACAGAACAGAATCTGATCAATGCATTTGGTGGGGAAAGCCAGGCACATATGAGATATTTGCACTTCGGAAATCAGGCAGAAAAAGAAAAATTCACTAACGTAGCCCGCCTGTTCCGTGCAATCTCCCATGCCGAATATGTCCATGCAGGCGACCATTACAAAGCTTTAAAACATCTTAATGGAGGATTTGTTGCAAACAGCATGGCAGCTTTCGGTCCCGGAGATACATTAAAAAATCTTCAACTGGCAATTGACGGGGAAACATACGAAATTGAGGAAATGTATCCCGCATATATTGAAGTAGCAAAGTTCCAGGAAGAAAAAAACGCACAGAGAAGTTTTGAATGGTCTTACGCCAGTGAAAAACTGCATAAACAGCTTTTTGAAAGAGCATTCGAGTCGGTCAACGCAGGAAAAGATGTAGAACTCGGACCCATCCAGGTTTGCGAGGTATGTGGATATACTCTAGAAGGAGAAGCGCCTGATAGATGCCCTATATGCAACGCATTAAAGGAGAAATTTACTGCATTTAGATAAGATTATTCTGAAAAACCATTTTTTATCAGATAAGTTCGTCTTCCAAGGATTTAATGGTCCTCAATTCTTAAAAGACGGGCTTATCCTAACTCAAAATTTACTTCTTTCATTTTCGTTTTTTAAGGATCGATATCAGGATAAGCTCAAAAAATAGGTTTCTCCATAAGCACTTCACCTGCGGAACAGGGCAAGAACCAATGCAATAACCGGAATCGCGCCGGCAAGTGTAAAGGCTGGAGTGGATGCGGATGAGGGTGAAGGTTCGGTTTCTGAAACTGGTTGGTTTTCGGAAGTGGGAGTTTCACCTCCGTAGTACTCGTTAGAGATGGTGCAGTAGGCGACTGTGAATTTCCCTTTTACTAAAATATCCCCTGTATCGAAATCGTTAATCTGGTATACTAGGTTGATTGGTAAAGATCCCCCCGCCCAGTTATCTGTGGCTTTAACAGTCCATTCGTACATTTTACTAGAATTTTGATCCAGAAGCTCTGTTCCATAATCTTTCATTTTTGAAGTTGGACCCGAAACTATCTCAAAATTATTATCTCCAATTTCGGACAACATGATTGAGACATGACATTTTTGGTGGACTGTTAAATTAATCCCTATCTTAAATGGCTCTTCAACCTTCAAAACTGGTTTTGCAACATCTTCTCCGGATAATAGCTTTTCATTATAATAAATATCCATTTTACCATAGGGACTATCTGCTGTAGCTATACTCGGAATTAGTACCAATATAATTAATAGGTTTACTAAGAAAAATTTCTTGTTCATATCTCTTCTCCTAACTTTTCCAATAGATCATCGTAGCCAACTGATTCTTCCGAACTTCCACCAATCTTATCTCCAACGCCTTTTGGTCTTGGTCCAACAATTGTCGCAGAATAACCATTCATCTGAAACGTAATTGGAGTATTTTTTCCGAGCCGGACAAAAGTTCCATTTTGATTATTCCCTGCTGGATTAGAAATAAGCTCATCTTGTCTAATGTATTTCTGCCCTTTATGCCCGAAATAAGGTTTGGGAATTACTTCATTATCATTGTCAACAACAGTAAACACTTCATATTCCCCCATCACCTCATAAGTCCAAACATTAACCGTAAAAACCCAGTGAGGAGGCATTACCGGAAGCCCGCAAGGAACAGCTGCCATAGTCCTATCCAGCCTTTTTGTAACCTTATCTGCCACTTCTCCCGAATACTTATCCACGGTCTCATTTGCCAGATGTTTTAGCTCCCCATCAATTTTTCCAAAAAGAATATCAATTGTTTCACCTTTACTTACTGTCACTTCACAGATGCCGTTTGCAACTCCCATTCTAACGTCTGTATCTACCCTGTTCAAAACGGCTTCAAATTCATCAGGTCCAACTACAGGATTTGAACTCCGAATTTCTGTTTTTATAATAGCAGCAAGTTCGATTGCAAGCTGGTCAGTTGTGGATTTTTCGATTAATTCTTCATCGGTGAGGCTATTGAGATAACTCGCTGTAATCGCACGGACGCGGTCCTTTTTGATCCAGCCGGAAATGACAGGATTTGAACTTACTTCATCGACTACCTCTTCGATGATTTGAAGTCTCATTTGAACAACCCTGAAAACTGTTATGAGTAAAAAAATAAGTTTGAGACAAGCCCAAAAATAAGCTTCTAAGCAGGAATTTCATCTGCGGAACAGGGCAAAAGTCAATGCAAGAACTGAAATCGCGCCGACAAACGTAAAGGCTGGAGTGGATGCGGATGTGGGTGAAGGCTCGGTTTCTGAAACTGGTTGCTTACCAGAAGTGGGAGTTTCGCCTTCATAGTATTCGGTGCTTATAGAAGGATAAGCAATGGTAAAACCGTTGTTAACTAAAATTTTCCCCGTTTCAAAATCATTAATTTGATACACCAAATCTATTGGTAAAGATCCACCTGCCCAACTTTCGGTAGGAGCAACCGTCCATTCATATGATTTAACGGAGTTATTCTCTACAACATCCCCAGTATAGATATTCATTTTTTGCGTTGAACCAGTTATCACATAAAAATTATTCTTTTCGATCTCACTTAGCATTACAGACAATTCACACTTTGTATATATTTTAAAATCAATCCTTACTGTAAATGGTTCATTTACCTTCAATACCGGTTTTGGGACTTCTGTAGTATCCAAAAGTTTACCATTGAAGTAAAGATCGTATTCATAAACTTCTCCATAAAGATTATGTGCTGATACAGTGTTTATCAGTAAAATAAAACCCAAAGTTGACAGTAAGAATTTTATATTCATGTTTCTACTCCAATCTCTGATAATAGATCTCCGTATCCAGTGGATTCCTCGAGACTCCCACATATTTTGTCACCAACACCTTTTGATCCAGGACCAACAATTGTAGCACTATATCCACTAAAACGAAAATTGACTCTATCATTAGTTCCCATCCATATGCTACTACCATCTAAGTTCCTTTTGTAAGGATGGTTTATACGCTCATATTTTCTCACATATCTCTGACCTTTATGCCCAAAATAAGGCTTAGGAATTACTTCGTTGTCATTATCAACAACAGTAAACTCCTCATATCTGCCAATTACCTCATATGTCCACACATTAATCGTAAAGATCCAATGCGGAGGCATTACCGGAAGCCCGCAGGGAATAGCACTCATCGTCTTTTCCAGCCTTTTTGTAACTTTATCTGCCACTTCTCCCGAATACTTATCCACAGTCTCGTTTGCCATGTTTTTCAGTTCACCGTCAATTTTTCCAAAAAGAATATCAATTGTCTCACTTTTGCTTATTGTCACTGTACATATGCCGTTTGCAACGCCCATTCTGACGTCTGTATCGACTCTGTTCAAAGTTGCTTCAAGTTCATCAGACCCAACTGGAGGATTTGAATTCCGAATTTCTGTTTTTATGATGGCAGCAAGTTCAGTTGCTAACTGGTCTGTAGTTGATTTTTCGATCAATTTTTCATCGGAGAAGCTGTTAAGATAACCTGCTGTGATTGTACGGACACGGTCCTTTTTGATCCAGCCGGAAACAACGGGATTCGAACTTACTTCGGATACTACCTCTTCAGTAATCTGAAACCTCATTTCTCGCGCATATATCAGTCTCAGGTTGTGGACTTCCCTATCAAGGCGGGCTGTGTCCAGAAAAACTCCCTGTTCGCTGAGGTTTTGTTCCAGAAGGTTAACTTCTGTGTTCAGGGTGAAAATGCTCTGGCTGAGTTGTCGGGAAGTTTCGGTTTTTACATAATCGCCGCTTGAGGATATGGCATCTGCAATTTCTTCGGAAATGTTAGTTGTGAAAATGCAGGTATTACGAACACCTAAAGGATAAGTAACCCTGCCCCTTGAGTCTGTAAGCTCATATTCTCTCCTGAGATCGAAGTCCGGGTCATGGTAGAGATAGTTCGGCTTCTGGTCAACGATGAGAGTCAGATTTTCAGTCCAGTTGTATTTACTTTCGGGCTCACCGGTAACTGTCATTGTGGAGATGATGCCCATTTCCTTTCCGAGGGCAGAGGCAGCCATTTCCATTGCAGGGTTATCGAAAAGTGTCATGGGGCCTGAGGTTACGCTGTCAAAAGCACCGGTACTTAGGCCTTTTTCCTCAAGGGCATCGAGGATGTAGGAGTTCAGGTTAGAGTCCAGCTTTTTGTTCTTCTGCTCAATGTCTTTGAGCAGCCTGTTGTAAGCTTCGTTTCTTGCAATGTAGCGAGCGGAGTCACTTGAAGTGTACATCTTCCTGGCTGATGTGAGATGCTGCTTTTTATTTACGTAGGTCTCCCGGTTTGCTTTCAGATCAAGAATCAGTTTTTCGGCAGTTTTCACCTGAAGATCTGTCGGGTCCTGGCCTGGGGACTCCAGAAGAGAGTAATTGAACGTGGGGTTATCCTTTTCAATGGCATCAAGCATTACCAGCACTTCTTCAGCCATTACCCTGTGCAGCCAGGGAGGAATATCACAGCTGACTGTGCGCTGCGGAAGATACTTCCTGTCAGGGTAAGCCCAGAATGTGCTTTCGATTGCCCTGAGATTCACATGAGCAGCCCGGTACTTATCTGCGGCATCTGAACAGCAGGGATCAAACCTTTCTGCACCGGCTGTGTAAAGGGTTGTATTTCTGTATTCTCTTTCTATCAGGTCAGTATAGGTAGATATGCCTGTATAGCCGCCTGTAGGCGGTCGCTGGTGATAGACTACTGTCAGGTTTTCGGATTCAGTTTCAGTGTGGAAAAGGGATTCATAATCGGCTTTGCTTAGAGTTTCAGAATTCGAGCCACTTGATGTAGCAGAATGTGATTCTATAGATGATGTGCCGTCTGCACGACGGTTGACTGTATGCCAGACATATGTATAGGTATAATCATAATTTATTTTCCACGTTGTCCTGATCCTGTAATAGATATCGTAACGGATGCCCCAATCAAAGGTATGATCCTCTCTGCTGAGATAGCCATCATCAGTCCTGTGCTCCGCAATAAGCTTGTCATTAGCCCTGTACTCGTAATGAGGCTCAACTCTTACATCAGTTATTTCTACGGAATTCAATCTAACAGAGGCATCCGTGATATGCCAGCTTTTTAGCTTTCCTCTTGGAGGAACGATTCCAGGGTCCAGTGTTTTGGAATAGAAGTTTGTAACAGATTGACTCCATGAGTAAGAGGGCACACGCGATCCTGCATGCGTGCCCGATGCAAAATAATCAGAATCCCAGCTGACCGTGTGCCCGCCATATGAAACCGAATCCTGGTCAAACCCTGCTATGACTGTTGAAGTTACCGGGTCAGGAGAATTGAAGCCGTCCCTAAGGATCTGCCCCTGGACAGGAGCCGTGTAAACAATATTTGTGACTGCGTGGATGAGGTCAGGATTTTCCTCTGTCCATGCATGGTCATTGAAGACCCAGCCGTCGAGAACTCCTTCTGTGTAGTCTGAGGCTGAAACTTTTATTTCAGAATATTCGGAAAGCTCATCATAGGAGGTATTTGCTTCAACAAGGGAGTTCTCTATACCTTCCTCCACATCCAGCGAAAAGGATTTATTCTGCGCAAGGGAGGCATAGGTGGTTGTGAGGTTCGCGCCTTTATCTATTTCATATGAGGGCATGGAGGTATTCGAGCCGGTTGAGTTAAACACGGTTGAATTAAGCATAGTTGAATTCGGCAAACCTGAACTCATTTTTGGACTACCGGAAGCGCAGACATCTTCATACAGGACCTTTCCATTGTAGTAAGTGGCGTATGTAAGGGCAAGAGGGTCAACGGAGTCAAAGACCTTTTTCTGAGTATAGAGTGTAGCTCCGTTAACCGAACTTGCAAGGGCAGGATTGGTCAGAATATTCAGAGGACCGTTTGCATAATGCTGCCAGGGACCGTAAATAAAGGTCCTGAGGTTTGTTGCCCCAAGAACGATATTCGAAGTTGAGTCCAGGCTTGAAGATGTCCCGAGTGCGGTTTCATATTCCCTCACAAGTTCTTCGAGAAGAGGTTCCCTTGAAGTAATAAGGGTAGAGAGGTTCATACTCATGTTATATGTTTCTCCGGATTCGAGGTCAACAAGAGTATAGTTCAAAACAGGGATTTCAAAAACGTAGTAAATCATGTAGTTTTTATCAGAAGGGGAAATTTCACGCTGTAAAGTCCCGTTAACTTTTCTTATCTGTATCTGTTCGGGTTTGATGTCAGGTTCTACATTAATAGCAAATTCCATGAAAGTGTGGCTGTTAGCCTGATAATTTGTCGAAAGCAGCTGGTTAAAAGCTTCTGCCGTAATATCCTTTATTGGGCTTGCTTCAATCTGGAACCAGTCCGAAGCTTTGAGTTCGTCCCCATAATAGAGTTCAATAGACGCATATCCGGCTTCTGCGGTTTCCGGGATTTCCATATGTTCATTAAAGGAAACTTTTTGAAGGAAACCGGTAGCTTTCCCATAGTTCATGCGTTTGAGTTGCTTCCCTGAAGAGTCATTTATGACCAGAATGACATTCCTGTTTTTCCATAGGGATTCAATTCTGCCCCATACATCGGAGGGCAGATTTATTGAGATTTGGAGGGTATCTCCTTTCTCAAGGTTCTGGTTTTGCGGCGTTGCCATAAAGTTGTCTTCAGAAAACCTCTCAACCGGAGAGCCATCAGGAATGATCACAGGATGTTCTCCCTGCCACTCCAGAGCTTCCATTCCGGCATAGTTAAGGCAGCGGACAAGGTCAGCTGCGGCGAGGTTGATAGCCGTCTGTCTGGGGTTGCTTTTCTCTGTGGTGTAAATTGTTTCGGCAACCTCACTGTCCATTTTCATAAGGTAGACAGAGAAAAATGTTGCTGCAAGGACAATGAAAATCCCTATTACGGCGTAAGGAATGTAGGCGCTGGTATCCTGGAAAAACCAGGATAATTTAAAAAAAGAACGTTTAATGCATTTTCTTTCAGCTATATGCCTCACCCCAGAACGCAAGATTGTAAAGAACTGAGAGATTATAGTAAAAAATATTAGATAGTTTTATGCATAAATACTTTACTTTTTATTGGAAGACAATATAAATAAAAATAAAAGATAAGCAAATAAAAAACGAATAAAAAGTAAAGAAAAAGTAAAAACAGAAAAAATCAGGTCTTTTTAAGTTATTTTTACTTGCTGCACTTTGCTTGTGAATATTTCTCCCTTAACCGATGATTTTTCCCAGGAAATAACCGGGCTTTGCTCCCGTAATTTCCACTTCAGTGTATTCACCGGGCTTAAGATCGGAACCACTAATCACAACCGGACGGTAAGAGTCCGTACGCGTGAGGACATCTCCAATCTCCGTGTATTTAGAAACAAAAGCTCTGCCTTTCCAGCCAATCATTTCCCGCTTGGATTCGAGTTTTATTTGCTCACATACTTTATGCAGTTCATGTGAGCGTTTTACGGAAACTCGGGAGTCCAGGTTCCGGAAAGAGAATGCTTTAGTGTGCGGACGGGGAGAGTATCTGGAAATATTGATCTTTTCAGGACGGTATTTCTTTACCCACTCTACTGTTTCTTCAAAGTCCTCATCGGTTTCATCACAGAAGCCAACAATTATGTCCGTAAAGAGGGAAAGATCTTCGAAACGAGTACGGAATTTCGTAATAATTTCATCCACATCATCCATTTTATGGAGGCGGTTCATTTTTTTCAGGACCGGGTGAGAAGCGGACTGAATCGGTAGATGGAGAAGTTTGAAAATTTTATCCGAGTCGAAAGCATCCACCAGATCATCCAGAATAGGAAGGACTGAAAAAGGGTTCATCATGCCGACCCTTACTTTGAAATCACCAGAAATTTCCGAAATCATGTGCAGGAGTTCAGGGAGTTTGACGCCTGTATCCATTCCGTACTGGCTGTCGTCCTGAGAGGTAAGCCAGATCTCCCTGCAGCCGTCTGCAACTGCGGACCGAATGTCTTCTACGATTTCCTCAGGGGGAAAAGAGCGGAGCTTACCCCTTGCATGCTTTACAATACAATAAGAGCAGGCAAAATTGCAGCCCTGAGAGATCTGGCAAATATGAATATTCGGGTTTGAGCGCTCACGAGGGACATTAAGAAAACCCAGGGGCTCGGAAATACGCAGTTCCAGACGTTCTCCCCCAGGTAATCCAGCCTTTTTTCTCTGTTCGATTGAAAAGAGGAGTTTTCCTAGATGGGAAACCGCATTTATTCCAAGAATATGGGCTTCAGGATTTGCATGCAGGATATCTTCAAGCTGGACTTCGGGCATGCAGCCGGAAACAATCACCTGTATACCTTTCTCTCCCATAGTGCGGATCTTATAGAGGATTTTTTGTTCTGTTGTATATTTGACTGTACAGGAGTTGCAGATATAAACTTCTGCCTGCCCGGCAGAGCCAGGGCTCAATAATTCATGCCCGAGCCTCTCAATGCTTGCTTTCATGATCTCGGCTGATGCCAGACTTGCGGAACAACCAAAACTCTCAAGGTAAATCTTCATATTCTGCCTTCACATTTCGACTTGATACTTTGACTTTTTACACTTTGGCCTGATACTTTAACTTACTTGATTGACACTTCAACTCGACACTTTAACTTAGCAGTTCAATTTTTGCCTTAAATTAAAATTGACTCGAAACTTCACAATTGCCCTGATATTTATCTGATATTTATAATTAATGTCCATAGTCCATGTTTTCTGATTACATAAGAAAAAGAATGACCTTTATCAACCAGTGTTTCAAAAAGAGATCAAAAAATAAAAGTAAAAGGTAAAAAAGGATTTACAGATAAAGAGGAGTCGTCTGCTTATCCTTAATATAAATACTGTCTGTAAACCTGACAGCTCCGGATGCACCCATAGAAACTGTGTGCACTCTGGCATCTCCTCCGCCAAAGAGACGGGTTTCTCGCAGGAAGTGGCTAGAAGTTACGGCTGTTGCGGAAAAGATAATATCATTACCCGGTACAAGCTTGTCTGCATCAAGGACATCATTGAGGTTATCAAGGGTAATTCCCATTTTTTCGAGCCTTGGCATTTTTTCCTCTATTTCTTCATCGATCTTGTCCTTGGTTTTTCCGTTTGCAACAGTTGGCAGGACAAGCCTTGCAAGGATTTTTCCGCCCAGGATCTTGATTGCAGCGGCTGTCAGGACAGCTTCTCCTGAGCCGCCTGCACCCATGACCATATGGATGCCTGAACCGCGGACAGCAGTTGCAACGCCTGGCATTAGATCGCCGTCAGTAATCAGCCTTACACGGGCTCCGGCTTCCCTGATTTCAGTTATCTTCTGGGCATGTCTCGGGCGGTCGAGAATCACGACCACAAGTTCTTCAATATTTCTTCCGAGCGCTTTGGCAACGATTTCGAGGTTATGCCTGACAGGGGCATCCAGATCGAGTCTTTCACCGGGATGCTCCATTTCATAGCGCACAACGTCCGGTCCGACAACTATCTTGTCCATATAGATATCAGGGCCGTGGAAAATTCCGCCTCTCTCCGCCATTGCCATGACCGCAACCGAACCTGGAGAGCCGTCTGCCGTAAGGTTTGTGCCCTCCAGGGGGTCAACTGCAATATCAACTTCAAGATCTCCCTTTCCTGTCCCTACTTCTTCCCCTATATAAAGCATGGGAGCTTCGTCCCTTTCCCCTTCTCCTATCTTTATTATGCCTTTCATGTCAAGCTTGTTAAGCATCCGTCTCATGGAGGCAACTGCTACCTGATCGGCAAAGTGCTTGTCTCCACGTCCCATCTGGTAGGCTGCGGCAATTGCAGCAGCTTCGGTTACCTGAATGAGCCTGGGCAGTAACTCACATTCAATTGGTCCGGCGCACTCAATCATTTCTTCTACGGTCTTTGGATGAGGCATGATAATCGACTCTTATTTTTGCTTCCAGATAATATCCTGATAGTATCCTGAGGATAATAATCCTTTTCTGGCTATTCCCTTTGTCTGTTAATGTGATCTGTTAACACAATAGTATATTAATATCTATTGGAAGAGTTCAGACAAGATATCTCACTAAATTTTACTGAGACAATCAAATTTATATAAAAATACCTTTGATTACCGGGAAAAACTTTGATTTTCAAAAAGATATCAAAAAGATAATCTCTTAAGGTAACCTCTTTCTTAAGGTAACCTCTTATTACACTCAACTGAAGTGAAAAACCTATGAAAATTCATTGCCTCCAGCATCTAAAAAACGAAACTCTTGGAAACATAGGGACCTGGGTGTCTCTGAAGGGGCATACGCTCACAAAAACCCTGCTTTATGAAAAAGCTGTCTTTCCCGCGCCTGAAGATTTTGACCTGCTCCTGATAATGGGCGGGACAATGAGTGTTTATCAGGAAAAAGAGTTCCCATGGCTGAGATCGGAAAAAGAGTTTGTGAGAAAGGTAATAGATGAGGGCAAACCAGTACTTGGAAGCTGTTTCGGAGCACAGATGATTGCAGAAGTTCTGGGAGGAAAAGTTACCAGAAACAGGTTCAAGGAAATAGGCTGGCACAGAGTAAAAGCTCTGGCAGGAGAAAAACTGAAAATGAAAAATGAAGGAGTGATGAACTCATGGCTTCCTTCAGGCTTATTTCCCGAGTTTACCGCATTCATGTGGCATGGGGACACCTTTGAGATTCCGGCAGGTGCGGTAAGAATTTTCGAAAGCGAAGCCTGCCCGAACCAGGGTTTTATTTATGGAGAAAACGTTCTCGGGCTACAATTTCATCCTGAAGCCGACAGGCGGTGGATAGGAAATCTGATAGAAGATTCCGGGCACGAGCTTGTTGAAGGGGAATATATTCAGTCTAAAGAGGAAATACTTGAATATGAACGCTTTCTTGGAGATTCCCGGAGTATTGCTTTTTCTCTCATGGATTGGTTTGAGAAAAAGTGTGAAAATTGAGTGAAGTCTAAAGGCTCGAAGTTTATAGGTAGAAGCGTAAAACCCGAAGTCTTTAGCTTCGTGGGATATAAGCGTTAACTTCCAAACTATTATCAGTTATCGATCCTGAAAATTTATTTTAATTGTTACCCATTATATAATATTTGATACTGTCACCACAACCCAAAATACGAAAACCAAGGAACCGAAAAATTAAGGCAGGACTGGAATCGATAAACCGCTTACTTTACAAAATTTGCAAGCGCCACTCTCTCGATCACGAGTTCCGGGATATGTTCTTCTCCTGAAGCCTCTATTTCTTCATCTGTTATCCTGAAGAGAGAAAGGATTCCTTTTCTTTTTGAACCGGAATAAGCAAGAACTTCGGAACATGGTTTTTCTTCGATAAGTTTCCGAACTTCGGAGAAAGCGAGAAGCAAATTATCCATTTTTCCAAGAAGCACAAAAACCGCATTATTATCTCCTTCATGAAGCCCTATAGAAAAACTCCTTTCAATCTGTCTTTCGCCTGCTGCATAACGCATGATCTCGATTCCCGGATCTTTTGCCACATTCATACCTGATGCGACAGCCCTGAGAGCCTTCCCTACTGCAAAATGAAGATGCCTTTCGCCTGTTATAAGGTCAGCGTTAAGGCCCTGAATGGTTACTTCATTTTCGGAAGCGATTGTGTTTACGATCTTTAGAAAACCGGGAAGGTTCGGAATTCTCACCGCTCCACAAATAACCTGGATTTCCCTTTGCATTTCCATACTCCTGCCATATCCCGGATTCTACAATAAGGGTTTCGGTTGAGGAAAGTGTATGATAAAAAGAGCAGGACTCCAGATCTAATATAAAAGTTTTTATTCTTCTAATGTGTAGACATAGTGACTAATAAAGTTAATATAGTACTCACATATTCATTATAAAATTTTGTAAAATATTTTGCACTCAAAAAGTTCAGAGAACTTGGTTCGCTGTTTCCGGGAGGTGTTAAATATTCAAAAGAAAAAAGTCAAGTCTGAATTCTGTTTCTGTTCGACTATTCCATCCAACGGCCTTACTGCAGTTTATAAGGAGCCGGAAGAAAGGACGGAACTTATAGTAGATTATATTAAAGCAGGCCTGCAACAAAACGAGCGCTGCATCTGGCTTGTCCCGGATTCTGAGAGTGCAGAGTCAGCAAAAGATTTGCTTTCAAACTCAGAGCTGGATATCGAAAGCTGTATAGAAAAATCCAGACTTAAGATAATTTCCCTGCAGGAAACAGAAATCCTTTCTGTCAAACAGCCAGAGACTTCAGGGATATATTTTGATTGGAATGCAGGAAACCCGCAGAAAGAGATTATAAAGTTCATTCACGCAGGAAACTGGCGATACCTGCGCATTAATCTTGAGGTCGGAAACTTTGGTAAGTCAATTACAGATTCCCTAAAGGAACTAAGGCGCATCTTTGCTGAGAATATACCTGAAAAGAAGATCAGACCACTCTTTATGATTAGAGAGGAAGATCTTTCCCCGGATGAAGTTTTCTACCTTATAGAAGCCGGGGAGAAACTGATAATTAGAAGAGACGGAAGATGGAAGTCTCTTAGAGTAAAGCAAGAAAACCCGGACAAAAAATTCAAGACATTACTTGAGAGTTCAAGTGACTCTATACTTATACATGATATGAAAGGAAGGGTTCTGGAAGCAAACCACGTGGCCTGTGAAATCTTCGGATATACGCGCAGTAAAATGCTCGGGAAGCACATTAAAGATTTACGGACTAATATCCACCTTACCGAGTTCGGACAGCAGATAGAGAAGCTGAAGCAAACAGGATACTTCATTTTCGAAATGGACTCACTGCGGAGAGACGGCACGGTTGTTCCTCAAGAGATCAATAACAGGTTAATTGAATACGATGGAGAAACAGCCGTACTATCCATAGGGAGAGATATAAGTGAAAGGAGAAAGAATGAAGAGGCACTGAGGGCTTCGGAAAGAAAATACAGGACACTTTTTGAGGAGTTTCCCGGAGGAATTGCCCAGTTCGATACCGAGGGGGTTATTACTCTCTGCAATGAGAGCTTTGTAAACCTCTCCGGAAGCCGTGAAAAGGAAAAAATTAGCTTTAGTTTACTGAACCTCCTAGAAGGAAAAAATCCCAAAAAGAGTATTACATGCCTCCCCGAAGTTCCTGTTCATTATGATCTGAAGTATATCTTCAGTGAAAAAAATGGGAGAACCCCTGTTGCTATAACATACAAGCCTCTAATATCCGAAAATTTCGAACTTGTCGGAGGCATTGTGCTTGTAGAGGATCTGACTGAAGTAAAGAGGTTAGAGACCGTAAGGCTTCAGCAGACGGAGTCTCTTAGAAAGCTGGTGGATTCAATACCTGTGCCTGCATTTTGTAAAGACAGAAACGGAATATATATTGCCTGCAATAAGGGTTTTGAAACTCTTGTAAGAATGAAAAAAGAAGAAATTCTCGGAAAGTCTATTCATAACTTCATCTCTCCTAAAATTGCTGAAAAGCACCATGCAATGGATATAGAACTGGTAAAACATAAAAGAACTCAGGTCTATGAAGCATCTTTGAAATTTGCTGATGGTTTAGTACATCAGGTAATGTTCAGTAAGTTCGTGTTCAGTGGAGTAAATGAAGAAGACTCTGTGCTCCTCGGCATTATGATCGACATAACAGAACGCAAGCAGGCTGAAGAAAAAATGCTTCAGGCAAAAATGGCGGCTGAAACCGCAAACAGAGCGAAAACCACATTCATTGTCAATATGAGCCATGAATTGAGGACTCCCCTGAATGCTGTTATAGGGTTTTCGGACCTTCTATTGAGCGAGACTTTCGGGCCTCTTAACGAAAAGCAAAAGAGGTACGCTGAAAACATTTCAAAAAGCGGAAACCATCTTTTAGATGTCATCAATGATGTACTGGATATCTCAAGGCTTGAACTGGGAAATATTGAGTTATATTACGAAACAGTGGATATACCCGCAGTAATTGAAGAAGTACAGAGAGTTCTTTCCTCTCTCTCAGCGGGAAAAAATATCCGTATAGAATACAAGGTTGAGAAGGGTCTGAAAACTATAATCGTGGACAAGGTAAAGTTCAAACAGATTCTTTATAACCTTCTGAATAATGCAATTAAATTCTCATCCGAAGGCGGGAAAGTAAACATCTCTGCAGAGCTTAAGGAAGATATAGTTGAGATCAGTGTAAAAGATGAGGGTATCGGCATCAATGAAGCTGATTACGAAAGAGTTTTCCATCCATTCGTGCAGATTGATGAGTCCATATCCAGAAAACATGGAGGCGTGGGGCTTGGGCTTGCACTCGTCAAAAGGTTTGTCGAACTTCACGGAGGAAAGGTATGGGTTAAAGCCAGCCCGGGAAAAGGCAGTACATTCACCTTTAGAATTCCAAAAAGGCCTGAAAGCCAGGTACAGGAAAATATTAGCTCTGTACAAACCTCTTATGATCTTGAAATTGAGAGGGAAAAAGAAAAAATAGAAAAATAAAAGAAAAAGCCGAAGTTTTCAGTATGGGCCCTGAATCACCAAACATTTGAGAACAACCTCAACCACAACCAACCCAAGCAGTACCATTAAAAAAAGAATAAAAAGGTTGAGGATGATCTGGCCGACTTTTGTGCTGACTGCCGCCAGTTCATACATCCGGATTCCCATATATATCTATATATGGGACAATATATAATCGTTTGGAAATTTTTACACTAATTCAAATATTTGAATTTGAAAGTCAGGACTAAAAAAGTTTCGGAGCCTGCCCTTTTAGCGATTTCTTCTTCGTATTCTTTGCTGTTCTTCATTGCAATTAACTTCTACTACCAATTGCCATCTCTACTTTTTACTGCAATTAATGCTCTTCCATTACTCCCTTTTGATCTGTCAGCAATCCTTTTTGATCCTTTTCTTCAATTACCCTGACAAAATGCCTGTCTGATAAATCCTCTTTCCCGGACCAGAAAATTGCTTTATGGTATTTCCATACATCAGGGTCAAACTCAAGGATGCCCACGTGGACTATGAGTTCAAAGACAAACCAATAGGCTGCAAACAGGTGTACTAAACGGATCAACCCCAGAGCATCAACGTTAAACAAAGACGCAACATACCAGGCTGCAGAGAGAATCCATTCGGATATGGGAAGCCCTAAAGGAGCCCAGGCAATGTTGTAAAGCACAACTCCTGTTATGGCAATGAGAGCAATTGCAGTACTTTCGAAAATAATCAGCAGCTTGAGCATAGGATGAAGTTTCGTAACATAATGCCCTTCCTGCTCATCATAGATCGTAAATGCGGGGTACTTTCCTTTGCCGAAAAAGTTCCTGACAATACCAGACAGGCGTTCAGCATCGTCCTCCCCAAAAACATAGGACTCTTTGAAATGTTTTACTCTATTTCTGACGCACCATCTCTCACCTTTGCAGGAAAAGATATTATAGGGAACAAGAATCCAGTTTGCGACCAGGAAAAAAGGAACTGCAATCATGTGGAAAGCCCGAGCTGTTTGAAAAGACATGAAGTCCCAGCCAAAGTAGATCTTGAACCCTGTGATAAGAAGGGTAAACATGGCAACCAGATGAACCAGGTGAGTAACCCTCTCAAGCCAGGTATACCGTTCGACAATTATCCTCCTGGAAGCAGGTTTCTCAGCAGATCGTACCATATAGGTCTCCTTTAGAGTATTTTTATAGTAGAATTGGAATGCTTTCCAGTTTTGTCAATTGTATGAACCGCACATGCAAAACAGGGATCATAAGAACGGGCTGTATGCAGGATTCCGAGAGGATTCGAATAATCTACTCCAAGAGCATTTTCCGCAGCTGAAATCTTGGTGCCTATAAGAGCCTGCTCAACAGGGCTCGGAATTCCCTGTGAATTTCTGGGACCAAGGTTCCAGGTACTCGGAACTACAGCCTGATACAGGGTTACCATGGAATCCGAGCCTGTAGTAATCCAGTGCCCCAATGCTCCGCGCGGAGCTTCCCATAAACCCATTCCTTCGGAGTTCTTTGCCATGGAAAGATCGGTATGTACTGCAACCCTTGCATCAGGCTCCAGATCCTGCGAAATCCATTTCAACAGTTCAGGCATAACTACCAGGATTTCCTGCATCCTTGCAATCATGCGAGTATAGTTGTTTAAAGGAAAATAACCATTTTCTTCAAAAATTCTCACCAATCCGGTAACAAGAGGTTCTCCCATAATCAGGAGGCGAGCAAGAGGCCCAACTTCACAGGGAATGCCACCATAATGAGGAGCCTTTGACCAGGAGTAACGACTTTCCGAACCTCTGGTGTAATCGATTTCATCAGGGTTGTCTTCAGGAACAGTAATTCCGTTCCATGGAGGCCGGTCTCTTTCTTCGTCAATATAAAGTGCATGAGCAGTGCTTTCCGAAATTTTCCTGTAATCGAATTTTTCAAGTTCCAGATGCCCATTCATATAACCCGAAGGAATTACTCTACTATCTGCAGGACTTGTAGGATCATATCCCTCCCCTTTTTCAGGCTTGAAGAAAAGCCCGTAGGAAAGAAAACCGATCTTATCAGGATCAGTGTAAACTCCTGCGTGTTCCATTTTCATACTGATAGGCAAGCCGAGAAGTTTTTCTCCGATTAATTCCGAACCAAAAGCCGCGAAAAGAGGGACATCTCCCCAGCCTGAAGAGTGTGAAAAATCATTGTTAGAAAGAGAGTTATCCAGAAGTTCCTGCAGGCGTTCGAGGACAAAATTGACAGCTTTTTGAGGAGAAGAAGCTCTGTAAGTGTTTTCTATCCATGTCCCGGGAGAGACTCCGAGAGTAGATGTTTCAACGAACTTAGCAGTTTCTGAAACGTACGCTTCAAGCTTCTGAATATCTCCAAAATTGGGAGAGTAAACTACTCCTCCGACATGCTGCAGAACAGAATGAGGCATTTTGCCGGCTATAAGCGAAATACCCACGTGAAGGCGGCGAAGCTCCCTTATAGCACCAAGATAAGAAGAGCCGGCAGGATAGGTTGTACCATTGTATTGATTCACCAGAGGCGCAAAACGTCCAACTAATTCGCCCCATACTGCATTTCCCACATCTCCGTATTGTGTAAGGATATCACGATAAGCCGGGTTTGCAAGATCTGGACCCCACAGCACGTAAATATGGACTGCATGGCTGGCTATCAAATTCATTCCCTGGTGAATATTTCGCATAACAAGGGCGTCTTTGGGAACCTGATCCGCAACCCCGAAAAGATCGTCCAGAGCATTTGCTGCAGCTATACTGTGACAAACCGGACAAACACCACATATTCTCATAGTCATAAGTGCCGCATCCCTGGGGTCATGTTTTTGAAGAAGCCTTTCAAAACCTCTAAAAACCAGGCCGCTGCTCTGTGCATCAGTAATTACACCATCAGCATCGACTTCAGTATTGACTCTGTAATGCCCTTCAATTCTAGAAAGAGGATCTACGGTCACCTGTACCATTATTTTTCACCTCCGATTTCCTCGGAAGTACTTTCTTCAGCAGTGCCTTCCTTTTCTTCAGGCTTTTTCAAAACAGTCCTCCGGAGAGCGTGAGCACCAGCAGCAAGGAGTGCTCCTCCTATTGCTACGCCTGCTATAGTATCCAAATTTGTACCGACAATTCCGGTATCTTCAATCTCGACATAAAAAGGCCTGGTACTATCCGGAAAACCGGGCTGTACACAGCCAATACATGGAGAACCTGCCTGAGGACAGAAGTTGAGATGACCATTCCAGTGGCGAAGAGCGCAGTCAGCATGGGAATAAGGCCCCTTGCACCCTAATTTCCAGAGACACTTCGGTCCGCCTACTGTCGTATCAAACTCTCCGCGATCATAGTATCCACGGCGAGGACAGTTATCATGGACAACATGGTCAGGGGGATAGAAAACCTTCGGACGGTTCCATTTATCCAGCACTTCAGGTAAATCTTCAGGTACCTTGATTTTTCCAGTGGCGATCGCTCCTATGGTTAGAAACACCCAGTCAGGATGGGCTGGGCAGCCGTTAATATTAATAACCGGTGTGTCGATCCCAAGCAGGTCTATAATTCCTTTTGACGAGTCTTCCAGAGTAAAGGCAATCCCACGATGGTCCATAAGCTCAGCAACATCACTCTTAGCAGCATTCACTCCACTATGGGTCGCACACTGCCCGATTGCAACGATTACTGAGGCATTTCTCGCAGCTTTCTCATAAACCTCCTTATAGGGCCTTCCACCCAGCATCAGGTATTTCCCGGAGCCATGAGGCCCGTTCGCGACTGCTCCTTCAGAGATAAGGATGTAGCCCCTTTCATTTTCAAGAATCTCGTCCAGTAGGATTTCGGAGTTCAGCTCACTGGTATTTGCAGGTTTTCCGTCCACGAAAATTCCCTGCTGCATCATTAAAACTTCCTGATAGAGCAATTTGAGGTTATAAAGCTGAAGTAACTCTATGAGATCAGGTGATTCTCCGTCCAGCATTGATATGGTACAGCCGCTATCCATTACCCCGTGAAGCCATACTATTTTGGTTTCCGGTAGCTCACTAAGGGCTTTTATCATATCACTTTTATATGTTTGTAAGAATAACGAAGCTCCCAGTATCCCGACAGCTTTTATAAAGGTTCGACGATCCATCGTCATGAAATCGAGGTTTTTAAACTTTTCAAGTAAACACTCTTTACTCATCCTACTCTCCCCAACAATAAGAAATAATTTATTAAATAGAGATATAATAAGACATAGACCCTATTATATTAAAAGACTATCACGGTTCAGAACAAAATCATCGGTGTTATAGCTGATTCTTATAACAAATATTTTCTACATTATTTAGATAGTCTAGTTACATTTAAAATAAATATAGTTTTTCTAAAGATTTATATATTTTAATAACCAGCTTATATATTGAAATTTTAAGTTTAGTATTTGCAGCATAGTACGAAAAAACAGCACGCGCTGCATAGTACAAGAAATAGAATTATGAAGAATGTGGGGGATAGAGTATGACTATAGGGGATGGTCACGATTTAAAATCATCGAGATTTTCAGGCGATGAGGTTTTAGAGGCTTGTTATGATAATGAAAGGGCTCTTCGTAGCGGCGACAGAGACCCCGCAGTAGAGAAAGTTCAGGAAGCTCTGATAATTTTAGGTTTTCCTGTGCCCAAAGTCGGAATCACCGGTATCTTTGGCGATGAAACTGAGTTAGCTGTCAGAAGTTACCAGGAAGCACGTGGATTGAAGGTTGATGGGATAATAGGGCCGGAAACTATAGAAAGTCTGGACTCAGAGTTCCCGAGAATAGTATCAGAACCTTCCGTTTCACCAACAACGGAACCACCGGTCTCTAAGGTTCCAACTCCATTAACACCGGAATCTCCGGTTAGGTCACCCAGGGCATCTGCGGTCAGATTGGCAGGGGAAACTCCGGAGCCGGTAAGAGCACCTCATGCCCCATCAGTAGAAGAGCTCTCAGTCCCACCAGTGGAGGAAGCTCCGGATGTTGAACCGGTACATGCGCCTGCGGTAAAGCCAGTACATGCACCGCCTGTCCCACCGGTAAGGGAAGTTTCGGCTAGACCAGAACATACAATGAGGCATGTAGAAACAAAACCGCCTTCAACTGCACCTTCAACTGCACCTTCAACTCCACCCGTGACTCCAGAAATCCCTGAGACTGACAGCCAGGGCCGCAAGTTCCATTCCTCCGGCATGTGGAATGTGGACAGTTTTCTTGAAATCAAGGGTGGTCGATCAATGCACTTTGAGGTGAAAAACCTCGGTGTCCTTGCATCACCTCTCAGGATAAAAGCCAATACCGGAGAATCCCGAGATGCTATGATTCTATCTCAAACCATTGCAGATTTCGAATTCTCTATGGTCGGCAAAGAGCCGTTTAACTGGAGATTTGATATCGAAACAGATAGCGATACGGCTTTACTTGAGTGGTATCTCTACAGTACCTGGGTGCCGGGAGAACCAGAGAAACCTTGAGCGGAAAGAATACTCTTTCCTTTTTAATTTGTCCGCTCGACACGCTCTTTAAGAGCCTGGTTCATCCTGTTAAAGCCGTTTCTGGTATTTTTAAGTACTGAAGTGGAAAAAACCAAAAAGGAAATGAAATTAATAAAAAAGATTAAAGAGTATGGGAAAACTCTTCCCTGATGAGCCTTATAGCTTCATCTACAGCCTCGAGGACTTCAGGGTTAATATCCGTAGAGATTTCTGTAGCTACCTCTCCAATCTCTATTCCTATTACCACAACTTCCGGAAGGGACTGAATCTGCTCTCCGATTCTCAAAACATCAGTAATTGTGAGATCGTGTACCGAGACCAGTGTATGAGGCTCAGTACCCTCCAGAAGGTCTTTGCCTTCGATCCGGTGTACCGAACCTGTCCGGCTGCCTGTCAGAACCGCATCGACAATTATTACTTTTCTGGCGCCGTCAAGCAGATTAAGGAGATCCAGCCCGCAGACTCCTGCATCTGCTATATCAAGCCCTTCGAGCCCTTCAAGATCTGTTTTTTTAAGAGCTTCGATGATCCTGATACCTATGCCGTCATCGCCCATAAGCGGACTTCCGCAGCCCAGAATTCTGACAGGAGCATGTAGTATAGACATATTCTCACTTCATGAAATTGAACATATGTAATTCTTTTCTGGCAGCTCTATGTCTATACCACATTTTTTCTGTGCCCGAATATATTTCCTGATAATGGAATTCCCGGAATGTTAGTCCTTTACAACTTCCGAAGGCGTATCTGACGAATCGTGCCAGAGCTCCCTATCAGGAAGGTGCTTCGGGTTGGGCTTAACAATTTCTACGTAGTGGGAATCCGAAAGGTCTTCTTTCCCGGACCAGAAGATAGCCTTGTAGTACTTCCAGACATGCGGATCAAACTCAAGAATACCCACGTGAACAACCAGTTCAAAGACAAACCAGTATGTCAGCAGCAGGTGGGAAAGCCTGAGAAGCTGCAGGGAACTCATTCCGAATGAAGGTGCAATCAGGTCTCCAGCTGAAAGAATCCATGATGCCAGGGGGAGGCCGAAAAGCGACCAGTCAAGCTTGTAGAGAACGACTCCAGAAACCGCAATTAAGAAGATAGCTGTACCCTCGAGTACGATAAGGATCTTCATTATGGGGTGGAGTTTGGTCTTGTAGTGTCCCGAAACTTCATCATAGATGGTGAATGCTGGATACTCTCCCTTTCCGAAGAAATTGAGAATTATTGCCTTCATGCGCTTTGCATCTTCAGGACCGAAAACATAATGGTCCATGAAATGTGCCAGTTTTTCCATAACTCCACCTTCACTTGCAGAGAAGATGTTGTACGGAATAAGGATCCAGTTCACTGCAAGTAAAGCAGGAACCATGATCATGTGAAGGGCGCGGGCAGTATGGAAACTCATAAAGTCCCAGCCTGCGTAGATTTTTAACCCGGTAATGATGAGCACCAGCATCGCCACAGCATGGATGGTGTGGGCCGTCCTGTCAAGGACGGTATAGCGCTCAACAACCATCGGGTTATCTTTGGATTTCATCGTGGGTCATCTCCTATACTTTCTTAGAGTATTCTTATAGTATTTGGAGCGTTTTTCCCGGTAAGGTCAATGGTGTGGACTGCGCATGAGATGCATGGGTCATAGGATCTGCCTATATGGAAGATACCGGTAGGATTTGCATAATCGACACCAAGAGAGTTTTCTACGGCATTAATTTTTGACCCTATAAGGGACTGTTCGAGCGGACCAGGAATGCCTTTGCTGTCTCTTGGGGACATTAACCAGCTACCCGGAACAATTGCTTGATAGTTTGAAACCTTTCCATTGCTACCAGCAGAGACCCAGTGCCCGAGAGAGCCACGCGGAGCTTCCCACAGGCCCATTCCCTGATTATCTTTAGCTTTATTAAGGTCTATAGGCACAGAAATCTTGCCGGTGGGGTTATAGTCAACTGTTACCCACTGGAGAAGCTGGTGTGCAAGGATAGTGGTTTCCTGTATGCGGGCCATCATTCTTGTGAAGACGTTAGCTGCAGAGTAGCCTTTAGCATTGAAAGCCTGAGCAAGTCCGGTTACAAGAGGTTCTTTCATTACAAGCAGGCGTGAGAGAGGTCCGACTTCGGCAGGAAGTCCATCGTATCTTGGAGCCTTGTCCCAGGTATACCTGCTCTCTGAACCACCAGTGTAAGAGATTTTCTCAGGGTCGGTAAACGGAATGGTCTCTCCCTTTGAGGGGTGAAGATCGCCTTTGCTGTCATCGTAGAAGGAGTGAGCAACACTTTCAGTAATCTTGTCAGAATCAAATTCCTTGCGCTCAAGGTTGCCGGTCACGACACCTGATGTCTGGAATCTGGCTCCTGCAGGACTCTTCGGGTCGTATCCGTCATCTTCGACATTGTAGAACCCACCATATGCAAGGAAGGATATCTTTGAGGGGTCGCTGTATCCGCCAATTTTGTCGTGTTTCAGGCTTGCAGGAAGACCAAGGAGGGTTTCTCCTACAAGTTCAGAACCGAAAGCTGCATATAATTCCACATCTCCCCAGCCCGCTTCTCTTGAGAAGTCGTTGGAAGTTGTTGATTTATCAATAAGGCCCTGGAGATGTTCGGTTACAAAGCTTACAGCTTTGTCGGGAGAGCTTGCCTTGTATGTGTTTTCAATCCATGTATCAAAAGGAACTTGCAGAGTATACTTTGATACAAAGTCCATTACCTGGAGATAGTAGGAGGAAAGTTTAACGATATCTGCAGCTGTTGGCTTGTAGGTATATCCACCAGGGTAGGGTGTTACCGGGCCCGGCATTCTGCCTGCAATAAGTGCAATGGCTTCCTGAAGGCGCTTCTTTTCAGGAATTGCTGCCATGTAAGAAGTTCCTGCAGATATGGCTGCTCCGTCAATCTTGTAGCTTATAGGGGCAAACCTTCCAACCAGCTCTTTCCAGACTGCATTTCCTGTGTCTCCGAGAGTCCCAAGGACATCTCTGTATGCAGGGTTTGCAAGGTCAGGGCCCCAGAGCACATAGATGTGGGTTGCATGACTTGCAATGGTGTTTAAACTCTGGAAAATGTTCCGCATAACCAGGGCATCTTTTGGAACATATTCAGCTACACCGTAGAGATTGTCAAGGGCATTTGTGGCTGCCAGGGAGTGAGAAATCGGACAGACACCGCAGATTCTCTGGACAAGAAGAGCTGCATCCCTGGGATCCTGTTTCTGCAGGATGCGTTCAAATCCACGGAATATCGTACAGGAACTCTGAGCATCCGTGATGACACCGTTGGCATCCACTTCCGTGGAAACACGAAGGTGACCTTCAATTCTGGTTAAGGGGTCTACTGTAACATTTACCATTTTTCACTCACTCTCCTTTCATTCTTCTAACAGCATGTACCCCTGCAACTACAGTAGCTGCACCGACTGCAGCTTTGGATAATGTGTCAATATTTGCCCCAAGAAGCACGCCTTTGTCTTCGGCTTCAACATAAAGGGGTCTTGATGAATCAGGGAATCCAGGTTCCACACAGGCTATACAGGGACCGCCTGCCTGGGTACACATGCTTACGGAACCGTTCCATCTGCGAATTCCACAGTCAGCATGGGAATAAGGAGCTTTACAGCCTAATTTCCACAGGCACTTTTCCCCGCCAACCTGCTCGTCAAATTCTGCACGGTCATAGTATCCGCGGCGAGGACAGTTTTCATGTACAGTGTGATCCGGAGGGAAGAAAACCTTTGGTCTGCCATAATCATCCAGAACGGCAGGAAGGTCACCAGGCACCTTGATCTTTTCAAGGATTACCGCACCCAGGGTAAGGAGAATCCAGTCAGGGTGAGCAGGACAGCCAGGGATGTTGATTACAGGTTTATCGATGCCGAGCTCCTGAAGCATGCCTTTTGTTTTATCATTCTTTGCGAAGGCCACTCCTCTGTAATCTGTGTCCTTGGCAATATCACTGTCTGCAGAAGTAATTCCTCCGTATGCGGCACAGGTTCCGACTGCAATGACGGCAGTGGCATTCTTTGCAGCTTCTCCGAGGATCTCCTTAAAGGTCTTGTTCCCGATCATGAGATACTTACCTGAACCCTGGGGACCGTTTGGAATTGAGCCTTCAACAACCAGAATATAATTACCTTCTTCAATAAGCTCTTCAAGAAGGATCTCGGAGTTGAGTTCGGCATTGTTTGCAAGTTTTCCATCTACGAATATTCCCTGCTGAGCAAGAAGAGTCTCGTGATAAGCAAGGTTAACATTGAGTTTGCTCAAAGCCTGCGCAACATCAGGGTTGCCTCCGTTTAAAAGAGATTCTGAACATCCGGTGCATTCGGACCCGTGGAGCCAGACAATCTTTGTCTCTGCAAATTCAAGCGCGCTTACAATTTCTGTTTTATAGGTGCCAAGAAACGCTGTTGCACCAAGCACGCCTACAGCCTTCATGAAAGTACGCCGGTCTAGTTTTAAGAAATCTAAACTATCCAGTGTACGGGCAAGGTTTTTCATTCCAGTACTCATCTCTACCACATCTTGTTTTTTACCCAAATTATATATCCGAAAGAAAATTTTAATTTAATTTCCACTGCAATTATATAAATGTGTATATAAATATACCGATAATGTTTTCAATGAGGGAATAGTATTTAAGGTTTTTTACACAATAGAATAAATATATTAATGCGGTAGATGGAATTTATTTAATATAGATAAAAATATAAAATATAAGATAAATTAATCTTGCGTCTTAATACAGACAATAAACCTGTAAAAGGCGATTTAACAGGATCAGTTAACCATACAGATCGAAAGAAATAGTCTACACATAAAAGAAATTTATTTCCTGAAGTAAACGATTTGCAGTATGCAGATATGGATTACAGTGCGGTTAAAAGTATCATAGAAGTCATCATAAGCACAATATAGAGATTCAAAATTATCAACCCTCAAAGAATTACATGCCTTATTTACCATGTTCTTCTTAAGTACCACTTATTTTTGTTAACCTGCATATTAATAATGTATGAACTCGTAAGTATATCCTTGATTTATCTATACCTTAAGCCGAGCATGCAGATCGATTAATATTTGGCCTCAGGTAAACCCACATATATCGCCTTGACCAGCGACTTTTGTGCAATTACTCTTATTCTGATTACTGTCGATCCTATTGCCTGCAGAAAAGTTGGTAAAACTCATTTAATATAGAAAATATTAACAAAGTTGCCTGAAATTTTAGTTATTTAATAAAAATCTTTGACTAAAATAGCCCTTAAGTAGTCAGAACAGATTTTTATTACTCTATAAAAAGCATTTCACGAGCTGGTTCTAAATAAAAAAACAGGTAAAAGTTTTGGAAGCAAAATTAAAAAACAAAAAAGATATAAGAAAGCTATACAATTGAGCAAAAATAATATTCACTATTATATTCGCTATAAAATACCCACTTGTATACTTACTTTTATGAATTTTCAGAGATTAATTTCTGGTGTTCAGGGATTTAGTTTCTGGAATATTCTACATACCATACTAACCCTTGATTATTAACTGCTCTTTCCTAACCAGGAGACAGAATAGATAGGGAAATAGAGTTACCCTGGAGAGAGTAGTTTTTCTAAGGTTGCTAACCTTACAACGTATACCCTATACTTACAATGCGTATCCTGTAGAATTATTTTTTAAAAGAACAATCAAATAGTCCAGAACGTTAATCCTCCAAATATTAATTCAGATATCAGTTTAAATATCAATTCGAGTATCAATTACAAACAAGTATCGTTCGAATCTTAAAACAAAAGCAGGAAAGAAAAACAATAGAGGTAATATGTGCATAGCTATTCCTGGAATGATTAAGGCTATCGTAGACGAAAACACTGCTACGGTTGATATGGGAGGGATCTGCAGAGATGTAAATATGGACCTGCTTGGAGGTGCCACTGCTGATCTGCTCGGAAAGTATGTCCTTGTCCATGTAGGGTACGCAATATCTGAGATCTCAAAAGAAGAGAGTGAAGAAACCATGCGCCTCCTTAAACAGTTATCGGGCCTTGAAGATTCAAATTTCTTTGAAACGGGGTTTTCCGGAGAGGCGGACGTTGAGTAAAATGAAAAACGAGGATTCTTCTTTAAATCCCTCCATGCCTGACCTTGAAAAAAAGCTCCTTGAAAGGATTCAGGCTTCAGAAATGCCGCTTCGCATAATGCATGTCTGCGGGACGCACGAAAGAACCATATCAAAATACGGACTCAGAAGTGTACTTCCGCAAAACATAGAAGTAATAAGCGGTCCCGGATGTCCGGTCTGTGTCACCCCTGAAGAAGATGTTGATATTGCGATCGCTCTTGCAAAGAGCGGCGCAACTGTAGTCACTTTCGGAGATATGATGAGGGTTCCCGGTTCGGCAGAAAGTCTACTTGATGCAAAATCCGGGGGAGCGGATGTAAGGATGGTATACAGCATTGATGATGCCATATCCCTTGCAAATAAAAAGCCTGAACTTGAAGTAGTCTTTTTCGGGATAGGCTTTGAAACCACAGTTCCTGCCAATGCGGCTGCCCTTTTAAGAAAAACTCCAGAAAACTTCAGCCTTCTTGCATCCCAGAAACAGACCCCTCCTGCAGTCGGGCTTCTTGCAAGGGATTCCGAAGTTGACGCTTTTATTGCTCCCGGACATGTTGCAACCATTATAGGGACAAAGCCGTTTGAGCCCCTTGCAGAAAAAGGCTTTCCTGTTGTTGTAAGCGGGTTTGAAGCAAGAGATGTCCTCCTCGGGATAAACCTGCTCCTCGCACAGGCAGAAAAAGGAGTTTCAAGGGTAGACAATGGTTATCCAAGAGTCGTAAAGCCGGAAGGGAATAAAATAGCCCTGAAAATGATGAATGAGGTATTCGAAACCTCAGAGTCGGAGTGGAGAGGTATCGGAAACATAGAAAATTCAGGTCTCGTGCTCAGGAAAGAGTATGAGGATAAAAATGCTTCAAAGAAGCATGAAGACCTTTATTCCACTTCCCTTGAAGAGATAAAAGCAAAAGCCGAGAAAAAGGATAAAAAACGCTGTATCTGCGCGGCCATCCTGACAGGGAAAGCAAAACCCTCCCAGTGCCCCAACTTCGGGAAAGAATGTACCCCTAAAAAGCCTTCAGGACCCTGTATGGTCAGTCAGGAAGGTATGTGTTACAACTGGTTCAGGTACTCAAAGGAAGGAGGCAGCAGATTTGCATGAGTATTCCCTTGCCTGTGAGATCTTTGAGCAGGTAATATCAACTGCCGAAGCTCACGGAGCTCTGGAAGTCAGGCATGTAATCCTTGAAATGGGAAGGCTTGCTCATGCGAACCCCGAGCAGTTGAGTTTCTGTTTTAAAGCCATTGCCGAAGGGAGTATTGCCGAAAATGCGGAGTTTATTGTAGAGATGATCCAGCCTTCACTGGAATGTGAATGCGGATACACAGGTACCCTTGATAAAACACAGGCAGGAAAAGACGATGAGCTCCTGAGCGAACTTCTGGAATACATTTCAGCGCTTGAGTGCCCGATATGCGGAAAAAACGCCCGCATTACAGGCGGTAGAGAGCTGATTATAAAGAGCATCGATATTGAGACAGAAGTAGAAAAGTGAGCTTCCAGGCAGGTAAATATATAAATCTGGTAGAAGGTAGCAGGTCTATCAAATAAGCTCATGTAAGTACTCACTTAAATGCTCATTAGAAATTTCACTGGAATTCACTGAAAATCTAACTAAAAGAGCTTAATAATTAACACACCCCCATCCGCAAAATTGGTCAATATCAGTGAGCGGATTTCCCTTCAGATAACCAAGTAACCCCGAGTGATGTTTATGTTAATGCATGTAATCCACATGGGACACGATGTGTTCAAGGCAAATGATAAAATTGCCGAAAAAAACAGGAAGACCCTTGACAAACATAGAGTCTTCTCGGTAAATGTTATGGGAGCCATCGGGTCAGGAAAGACCACTCTGATCGAAGAGGCGGTCAGGCATCTGAAAGAAAAATACAGAACCGCAGTAATCGCAGGTGACGTTATTGCAGAGATGGATGCCTCCCGATTCAGGAAACTCGGGGTGCCGACAATCCCTGTAAACACAGGAAAGGAATGCCACCTGGATGCAAAACTGGTGGAGAAAGCCCTCAACGATATAGACCTTGACAATACGGACCTCCTTATTATTGAAAATGTGGGTAATCTGATCTGTCCTGTAGACTTCAAGCTTGGAGAACACCTGAGAGCGGTTGTGGTCAGCGTCACCGAAGGAGATGATATCATTCTGAAGCATCCCATGATATTCAAAACCGCAGAACTTGCAGTCATAAACAAAGTTGACATTGCACATGCAGTTGATGTCGATGCCGAGAAAATGAGGGATGATATCCTTTCCTTAAACCCTGATGTGCCGGTTATCCTTACTTCAAAACACGACTGGGAGAGTCTTGAGACCTGGATAAGCTTTATTGAGCTTGGAATCAGAAGAGCTCAGGAAGCTCAGAGAAAGTAAGGCATTGAAAGCTGTTCGAACGCGGGAAAAGAAGCACGGAAAAAGAAGGCAGTACATGAAAACAAACACCATTTCCCTGGAACACGGGGCAGGCGGAGAGGTAATGCAGGCGCTTATAGGGGAGATTATCCTTAAAAATTTCCGCAATAGAAGCGCAGGCTCAATAGGACTTGATAGCCTCGATGACGGGTCTACTGTCAGACTTGAGAACTTTAACTCTGCCTCCGAACTTGTGCTGACAACGGACAGCCATGTTATAACCCCTGCTTTCTTCCCGGACACCAATATAGGACGCCTCGCAGTTTCAGGCACCATCAACGACCTCACCGTAATGGGAGCAAAACCCCTGGCCCTTACCTGTGCAGTTATAGTCCCCGAAGGTTTTCCGATCCATGAGTTTGAAGAGATAATTAAAACAATGGACGAAACTGCTGCCGAAGTAGGAGTCCCCATAATTACAGGCGACACCAAGACCGTAGAAAAGACAGCCCTTGATTCAATCATCCTGAACACAGCAGGCCTCGGCATAACGGACAGCCCTGTCAGAGACTCAGGCCTGAAACCGGGAGACAGGCTCCTTGTCACAGGCACTATAGGCGACCACGGGATTTCTCTCATGGCCCACAGGGAAGGCTTTGACTTTGAAACCGACCTTGTTTCGGATTCTGCTCCCCTCTGGAAACTCATAGAACCGGTCCTGAAACTTCGGACTCCGGAAGGAGAGCCTGTAGTAACGGCCATGAAAGACCCGACCCGCGGAGGTATTGCAAACGCCCTAAATGAAATGGCAGCAAAAGCCGGAGCAGGAATTCTGCTTGAAGAAGACCTTATCCCTTACAAGCCCGCAGTCACTGCAGCCTGCGAAATGCTTGGTCTTGACCCTCTCGAGGTTGCAAACGAAGGAAAAGCCGTTATCGGAGTCAAAGCCGGCTTTGAAGAAGAGGTTATCTCCATTCTCAGACAGCACCCCTACGGCAAAGACGCAGCCCTTATTGGAGAGGTTACCGCAGAAAACAAAGGCGAAGTAATCCTCAGGAACCGCTTCGGTGGAATGCGTTATGTGGACATGCCGGCTGGAGACCCGATCCCGAGAGTCTGCTGAGAAATGCTTATCTTGACCCTGAAAACTGCATTTAACCCGTACACATAACACAGATTGTTTTCCATATGCATTTTCTGTTTTCCATATGCATTTTCTGTTTTGAACATGCGTTTTTTGTTTTTATCCGACCTTCCGCAGATGTCTTCAAAAAAATAACATTTTTCCTGTTTTCAATGAAGGAAAAAGGTCGAAAATTATGGGACATTTCAAAAACACACATGTTTGAGTAACCAGGGAGATTCCCAGAAAAAACGATAGCAGAGGAAATTATGAAAATTGAAAGAGCACCTGCGGAAAGTGGGAATGTCCTGCAGGATTCAGCAAAGTTTGAGACCGATTCTGAATCCTGTACACCCGAAGGCATGAAGTACATAACTTCATAAATATTTTAAGGTTTGTTTCTTGGAGTCCGGATAGTAGCAGATTGGTGGTAGAAACATCTATTAACTCTCAAAATGAAGCCGCTCTTCATGCAATTTGTATGCTGAATGCAGATGGGAATTGAATTCGGGAACTCGCATCAACCCCAAACAATACAAAAGAAAAATCCGTGAGCCTGCATATTCTGGAAAGTCCGTACATGCAAGTTACAATATTCTGGATATCGAATGGCAGAATAATTTTATGTGAAATCCAGAAGGTACAAAAGCCAAAATCAATATCGGAGGATTCTATACTGAAAAATGGAGACTTTTATTGGTATGATTTAGGAATCAAAAGGATACAAACTCTTATTTAAAGTCATTATTCGATTTCAAGAGAGATAGGTACAAAGATATTTCTTCTAATAGATAGAGCTACATGGCATAGACTAGCAAAGGCAGAGGAATTTTATCAAAACAATAAGCAGTGGTTGAAAATATCGTTTTTCCCTCCGGCTACTCCAGATAAGAACCCAACAGAACATTGTTGGAAAGCGACAGGAGAAGATTTAACATAAATAAAATAATTTAAAAATGTGAAAGTACTAAAGGAAGAACTAGATAAGTTTTGGGAGAAATATACATTTAAACATAAAATATCGCATTATTTAAAATGGTGACTATAGTCTTGGTCGGAGTTTGGAAATGCGTCAAAGGAGAGTTCATGAAATATTTAAAGAAGAAAATCTGTAAGTTAAAAAATCTGTGGGGAATCCGTTGTGGAACTGAAGATTACACGTAAAGTTTTTTCAGCCTACTGGCTGCTCCCTGCAAAGTTTATTTTCGCAATACTCGGGTTATGGATTACAGGGCGAGCAAATGGACTTGAGAATCCAAACCGAGATAGCATCTATGAGTATATTAAAGCCAATCCTGGAGTTTGTTTTAGTGACATTGCGAAAAGTACGGGCTTGAGCAGGAGAATAGTTCAACATAGTATACAAGTTTTGGAAACTCAATATAAAATTGAGGTTTACAAGGAAGGTGGAAAAATAAGGTGTTTCCAAAACTCAACATATAGTGAAAAGGAAAAGAAAGTTCTTGTGACCACTCAAAACATAACGAATAAAAAGATAATTTCAGAAATATTAAATGGTGAATGCAATACAAACACAGCTCTTGCGCGTGAAATTGGAATTTCCAAGGCTACAGTTAGCTGGTATATGAAAAATCTTAAGGAAATTGGCCTTATAAGGGAAATAAAAAGAGGAAAAAGTAAAATCTATAAAATAAACATTTCGTACAGAAACCTGATAGAAAGATACAAGTAAGCATTTAGTCCACTTCACAATATTGTATATACCCAAAAGCTTTTAGAAAAATTTACTGGAATCTCTTTTTGTATCAGAATACTTTTGTTTTTTTCAATTCATCATCTCTTAAAATTTCTAACCTGCCTTATTTTTGGAGTAAGGAATTAAAGATTGATTGCAGTCTCAGTAATATAGTGAAATTCTCCTTTTATTGATCACGCTGTTTGTTTCATGACTTTATTAATTGGAGCTAACTTTCTCATTTTGCAACAAATATACATCACTAGCAATATTGCGAGGCTAGAAAGCCTTGTAAAGTTCAGTTTTATTTAATTCTCACTATAGAGAAATATAGCGTCTTAAAAAGTGCTGCTACTTTTCCTAAAAGGAATGTCCAAACATCGAAGATACAGATGAAAATCGATAGGCAGTAAGCAACATTATTTTTAACTTCTGTGCAAGCTCTCAAACTATTTTTTGTTAACTCGTTTCAGATTTGTACTCTTCTCTTATGCCTGATTGTTTGAGATTTTACACATAAAACTTTTAAAGGATTATAGATATTGTGAACGTGGGATTGAACATAAAGAGATAACAGGAATGGAAAGGTATGAAAATATTGCTTTTGCTCTGAATCTTAAAGATGTTCAAAAACTTTCCGGAAAAATTCAGATGTAAAAGACACTGAATTTAAGTTTAAACCCCCAGAACATACAGAGGTGGTCAATAGAATATAGATTATATTATAAAAGAGGAATTATTGCGTTCATTTCCAGTATATTTTTTTAGTTTTTTAATAATCGGGTTTCTAGATAAGGAAGAATATATCTCGATAGGGATGTCAGGGGTATTTATTCTGGCTTTTGTTTTAACAGCAATACACTTCAAACTTATAGTCTGGTACAGGAAAGAGGAGTATTTGACAGACCCTTCAATCAGTTCAATAATAGACAATATGTTTAAGCGACAGAAGCCCGAAATAAGGAATGCAGGATATGAAGAATTAAACCTAAACTTCCGTCCTATTCTAACAATACTTGTCATCGCAGATCTTGTGTTTCGTTATGCGATCTGAACCAAGAGCTATTTTTGAGGCTTGCAGAAAAAATTACATGCATAGCAGTAGCTAAAGCTAAGAAATGACATAAATAATGTCGGTAAAATGTCAATAAAGAAATAGTTAAAGAGAAAATAAACCTGAAAAGTAGAGTGATAAAGATGAGAATATATTTTAAAGGAAAAACCCCGAAAATCTCAGAAACGGCTTTTGTTGCGGATTCGGCAGATATAATCGGAGATGTTGAGATAGAGAGCTTTTCAAGCATATGGTTCAATGCCGTGATCAGAGGAGACCAGAACAAAATACAGATCGGAAGTCGAACAAGTATCCAGGACGGAGTAGTGATTCACGCAGACCCTGAAAATGGGGTTCAGGTTGGAGATAATGTATCAGTCGGGCACGGGGCTGTGCTGCACGGATGCAAAATCGAAGATAACGTGCTTATCGGCATGAATTCAACTGTGCTGAACGGGGTAGAGATCGGGAAAAATTCAATCGTCGGAGCAAATGCGCTTGTGCCTCAGGGGAAGAAGTTTCCTGCTAACAGCCTTATTATCGGAGTCCCCGGGACGGTAAAAAGGGAAACAAACAAGGCAGAGGTTGAGGCTATAAAAGAAAATGCAGAAGAGTATGTAGAGATGGCAAAAGAGTACAGGGAAGAGATGAAGAAGTTTGCCTTTGCAGCATCAAATTCAATGACCTGAACAGAAAACCATTGTGGGAGAAAGAATAGGAGCAAAGGGAGGTAGAAATGCCAAAACTGGATCTCAAAAAAGAAAATAAGGAGCTCTATAATCCGTCTGCAAAGGAAGTTTCAATAATATATGTCCCTGAAATGAACTATCTAATGATAGACGGGGAAGGAGACCCCAATACATCACAGGAATACCAGGACGCGATAGAAGCATTATTTTCAGCATCATTTAAAGTTAAGTTTATTTCTGCAAAAGAGGCATCGAAGGACTATGTCGTAATGCCTCTTGAAGGGCTGTGGTGGGTTGAAAATATGGAAGACTTCAGCATCCGGGACAAAAGCAACTGGAAATGGACAGCAATGGTAAGGCAGCCCGACTTTATCACAGAAAGTATGATAAAAAAATCCATAGAAGAAGTTGAAAAGAAGAAAGATCTTCCTGCACTTTCCAGGATAAGGTTTGAAAGCCTGCATGAAGGCTTATCAGCTCAGATTATGCATCTTGGTCCGTACTCCGAAGAAGAGCCAACAATGGAGAAATTGCACAATTTCATTGAAGCAAAAGGCTATGAATTTGACGGCAGCATGCCCGGGGAAAAGCACCACGAAATATACATAAGTGATGTGCGCAGGACAAAACCTGAGAAGCTTAAAACTATTATAAGGCAGCCCGTAAGACAGAAGAAAAAGGAATAATGCAGGATTGCAGGATTACAGAAATTGCTCCTGCCGTTATTGCGAGAATCACTGGCAAGCTATTAGCAGCAAGATTTAGCTCAAAAGCATTCTATACTGAAATCCTTTCCGTCTGTTTAAGATATTATAGCGAACTTATGGTGAACAATTGGTTATCGCAGTACTGAACATTCGGCCTAGATATTCTTCGGGTATACCATCATCAGACGGTCCATATAACCAACACTGCAAATGTTGTTAAATATAGTGCTCAGTAACTGCTCGGAGACTACACTTTTTGGGCTCCCTTTTGCGACCAGACCTCCCCGATACATGACAACGACATCATCACAGAACCATGAGATATGGTTTGGATCGTGGCTGCAGGCAAGTATTGTCGTCCCTTTCGCAGATATCTTCTTCAGGATATTCCAGATTCGGATCTGATTGCAGAAGTCCAGAGCGGATGTAGGCTCGTCCAGCAGCATTAAAGGTGTGTCCTGTGCCATAGCCCTTGCGATAAGCACGAGCTGGCGCTGACCACCGCTAAGCTGGTTGTAAGGCTTATCGGCTAGATGAGAGATCTCGAGCATTTCCATAGCTTCCCGGACCTTGTTCCTGTCCTCCTCGGAAATGCCAAAGATGCCGCCCATGTGCGGGGTCCTGCCCATCAGCACAACTTCCTTGACGAGGTAAGGAAAAGGAGGCTTGTGTTCCTGGGGCACGTAGGCAACAAGTTTTGCCAGCTCCCCGATCTTTTTCTTCCTGACATCGCATCCGTCAACGGATATGCTGCCGCTGCCGTACTTAAGGAAGCTCATGCAGCACTTGAACAGGGTTGTCTTCCCTGAACCATTTGGCCCGAAAAGTCCGCATAAAGAACCTTTCTCTACCCTGAATGAAATCCCTTTGAATACGGGTACGCTGTTGTACCCGAAGCTGAGGTTATCTACTTTCAACATATAATCACCCGAAAATCTCCTTTTCTTTACTACGCAACAGATACACCAGGTAAGGTGCACCTACGATAGCCGTGATGATCCCTATTGGGATTTCTGCCGAAGTCAGAGTACGTGCAATCGTGTCACAAAAGATAATATAAACACCACCCATCAGTGCTGCCGTGGGAATGACAAAACGGTTATCCGGTCCCTGGATAAGGCGGGCTGCGTGGGGCATCATCAGGCCGACCCATGCAATAATCCCGACCGAAGATACACAGATAGCAGTAACCAGTGTAGCCAGTACAATGAAAATAAACTTAAAAACCTCCGGGTTCACACCCAGTGCTCGGGCCTCCTCGTCGCCCATGGAAAGGACGTTCAGCTTCCACCCGAAGAACCACATGATAACTACGGATATCAGCACAACAGGTACAGTCAGATACACATCATCCCATGTTGTGTAGTAAAAGCCGCCCATCATCCAGAAGACAATTTCTCTCAGTTGTGTATCGTTTGAGAGGTATTTCATGATGGAAACACAGGCGGAAAATATCGAGCCTATGATGATACCGGCAAGTACCAGCGTGACAACAGGTGTCTGCCCCCTGCTCCTTGCCAGTGTATATGCAAGGAATACGGAAAGAGAGGCAAACGCAAAAGCACCCAGCTGTATAGAAACAAAGATATGAGGATAGACAATCCCCAGGGCTGCGCCGAACGCCGCTCCCGAAGATACTCCAAGGATATATGGTTCCACAAGAGGGTTGCGGAAACACCCCTGATAAATCGCCCCGGCCACAGAAAGCCCGATACCGACAGTTATAGCCATAATGACTCTCGGGAAGCGGATATTCCAGACGATTGTGTTTTTCAGCTTATTCAGGGAATCCGCGTTATCCGGTGAAAACAGATGAGTGGCGATGATAGAGTATACTTCCGGTATAGAGATATGATAGGTCCCTAAACAGATCGTGACCATCCCGCCTGCCATCATAACAACAGCGAGAAAGAGCATGACACACATCTTTCTCGCCTCAAAAAAATTGAGGGCAGTAAAGGTTGATTTTTTTACGTCAATCGATACTTCTTCCATGAAAAACACCCTGGAATCCTGCTCTATCATCCAGTCCAGACACTTGTTTGAACGAAGAGATACATTTGATACATCCCGACACTTTCATCCGCACACCATGCACGCCATAACACACCTTTATCCGTTCCACTGCGTTTTTAGAAATCGTACTCCACTGTCCAGTCAAGGTACTGGGCCGACCTGATTTCTTCTGCTGTTGCACGGTCCACTCCATATACATCCTGGTACAGTTTCAATGCAAACTCATGGACCTTGATATCCTGGAAAAGATCAGGATAACAGCCTTTCGCAACAATCAGCAAATCCAGAGGATACTCGACACGGCGGTCGCAGTTTCTCGGCGTGTAAGGCATGGAATAGATACGCTTGTTTTTGACTGCCTTAAGTTCCTGCACATTCTGGTAATACATCGCATCCTGAAGTTCGATAGGCGGATGGTACCCGGAATATGTGGGTAAAAAAATCACATCAGGGTTCAATGCCAGAACCTGCTCGGCGTTAAGCAACTTGCCAGAACCGGTATCCTGGTAAGCATTCCTGCCATTGGCAACAGTCTCGAGGATGTATGATTCCGGAGTATCGATGCCGCTTACATACCCGGCACCGCCGCTTTGCCTGGCCTTGGAAGAGATCCCGAGATAGAGCGCTGTGACCTTTTCCTCTTCAGGGATATCTTTAGTTCTGTCCAGAATCATCTTTTCCGTATTATCCAGATAATCTGCCAGGGCCATTGTCTTTTCCTCCTTATCGAACAACTGTCCGATTACACGCATCTCATCGCGCATGGTGTTCAGGCCGGAATTATTGTAGTTGTTCGGAGAATAGAGCACGATTACGGGTATGCCCAGAGACTTGATCGTTGATATCTTTTTATTGTTATTTTCGATATCATTAGCACTCATAGAGCAGTCACCAACCCTTATAATGAGTACATCAGGATTCGCACTAGCCAGTTTTTCGTAGTTAATGATGGTCATACCTGACGAAGACTCCGTACAGGACACATTCGCTAGCCATGGATTAACGACGCACATCGTATTTGATCCACCGCTAAAAGTATAATTTGTACCGGAGTTTAGAGTAATATTTGACTGATAAAGTGAACTGGAACCAAGCCCAACCGAGCCAACAGAAACTACTTTCTCAACCTCACTAAGATTCGTCAGGACACCTTCAACGAACCCGTCGTCGATGGTAGCGATACGCTGGATATCTTTCGGCAATTTCACCTGGACGCCACGCATATCCGTTACGTAACGGTATTGTTCATCAGATGAGTCTGTTGTTGTCGATGAGTTTGCGGCAGTTGTTATAATCTGGCCTGCCTGTTCAGTGCATCCTTCTACCGATACTGTAAAGAGCGTTATGAGTACACATAAAACAAAGCCCTTTTTAAAATCAAAATAACTGGAAAGCTTAGTTATTTGGTTATCATTTTCAGGTTTATCGACCATATATAATACCTGTAGCAACTATTTATTATTTAGTATTATATTGTACTACATAACAGTATCGAATTAATTTTTATAGCTATGATTAAATTAAATGATAACAATTATTGCTAAAAATTATATATGATATGCCGAAGTATAGTAAGGACGCTTAGCTTAAAGGGTTAAAAATGGCAGGATCTATCGATCGTTGGTTATCCAAGAATCAGAGGGGAGAGGCGATATTTTATCCGTTCGTGTATTTAATAACTATTCTTTTACTTCTTACTGCACTGCCTTTGATAGCTTATGCGGATGATACGAAAACCGTCACCGTTGTATATCTCTATGAAGAAGGCTGCCACCGGTGTACCGAAGTAATGCCAGTAGTCAGGCAGGCCATAGAGGAAACCCGTGGAGAAGGACTCTCTGTCGATTATCAGGAAATTAGAGTCAATTCACAAAAAGGCACATCCTATGTCGACCGGTATAGTCTGATAGATATCCCGGATCTGATTATCGATAATCATACGATTATTGGTCCCGCAAACCTGGATGGAGATTACGTAACAATTCTAAGAAATATTAAGGATACAATCGCATCTTCTTACGGATATGCTCCGCCAGTGACTGTGCATACAACTGCAGTAAAAAAAAGTGGAAATGACAATAACGTTACTGTAACGGTATATCTATTAAACCAGGGCAACGCGCCAATTAATGTCAGTCTATCCGGGGGGCTGACAGAGGGTTCCCGATTAGTTTCAGGACTATTTTTCTGGAGCGGCCCATTACAGCCGGATGCTGAAGAAAAGGTAACATACGTGCTATCGGGTGGCAACACCTCTTGTGTGTCCCCTTCTACCGTATATTATGAAGATAACTGTGGCAGGCATGTTATTACAGACAGCTATATATCCGTCGGCACGATGCCGATGATCTCGGTTCCCATTGCATTTGTATCCGGAATCGTAGCTGCATTTTCCCCGTGTAGCCTCGCAGTCATAACATATATGGCCACGCTGGCAGTTTCCAGTGAAAGACGGTACTTGTTGCTGATTAATGTGATGTCTTTTTCGGTAGGGTTGCTCTTCACTTATTCACTGATCGGTGTCTGCTTCTACAGGCTCAGTGTTACCATGCCCTCCATGTATAATGTAGCCAGATATGCTATCGTCATTTCAATGCTCGTCATCGGCTCTGCCATGATAATCAGGACATTATTCAATTATGGGCGCAGTTTCTCGGATATAGGGTTCAAAAAGTTCCTTGCTCTGCTGCAGCCATATGGCAAAATGAGCACGGCTAGCTACAGCTTTGCCATTGGGATGGGATTCAGCATGATTAAAATGCCCTGTGCTGGCGGGCCATATCTCGCGATACTTGGCATAATGGCGGATCAGAGCGGCTCATTTCATAGATTATATTACCTGCTGGCTTACGATGCAGGCGTCGTGTTACCGGTGCTGTGTCTCGGGGTTCTTCTCTCTCTTGGATTTTCCGCCCACAGATTGGACACGATCAGGAAACAATACCGGGTCGTTATAAATGTTTCAACCGGAATCACTCTTTTTATTCTGGCCGGATTGCTGGCATTTAACGTAATATGATCGATAGTTGATTACTCCCATCACTGAAGCGACGGACATCTGTCAGAGTTCTAAAGCAGATAAATACAGTAAAGTGCTCCAAAGGTTTGATAAGATATTTTTTAGGATTGATAACACTTAATAATATACAATATACAAAAATAGGCAAGTTTATTAATGAGAAGTTGAATTAAAGTGCTACAAATCTATTATAATTATTAATAGTTGATTATATAAGTTAGAACATTGAATCAGCAATTTTCTGACTTAAAAATTAGAGATTTAGCATAAAAATAGCCTTTTCAAATGTAGTGTTCCTTAACCGACTACAAAGGACTGCAAATAATAGTCAATTAATAAACGATTGAGGTTGAGGTTTTTATGAATAAATTCATAGTTTGCATGTTTCTGATTTTACTTATTAGCCTGCCTTTTTCCGGATGCATATCAGAAAAAGCCACTTCGTCAGTAACGGATTCGTCGACAAACGATGAATCCAATAATATTACGGATATGAGAGGCATCCAGGTAAAAGTGCCGAAAAACATCACAAGGGCTGCCGTGATCAGCGATGGCTTCGTCGAATGTACGATGATCAGCCTGGGTGTCCAGGATACTATCGTGGCTGTTGGTACCACAATCACAAATGATTATACTTATGTATTCCCGAGTGTCAAGGGAGAAAATTTCACGTATGAAAATGGTAAAAACACGATGATTTACCTGGATCCTTCGTTAAACGAAACAGTCAGGTTAACACCAAAGCAATACAACGTCATCAGCTACGAAACGCTTGCAAGTTCGGATCCCGATGTCATAATCCTCAGGGTAGGAGACTGCTCGGTTGGGTGGGATAACCGTGACACGATGAATAAAACAATTGACACGATGGAATCACTTGGGGTCCCTGTGATAGTCCTGTATTCCCCTACATATTATTCGAACTCGGACCTCTCTACCATAAGAGAAGAGATCAAAATTATCGGACAAGTTTTTGGAAAAGAGAAGGACGCTCTTGAGTTAGCTGATTACATCCAGAGCGCGGAGAAGATGATATCGGACAGGACAAAGGATATACCTGAGGTCAGCAAGCCTTCGGTATTGTACTTCGGTCTTTCGCCCAATGCCAGGAAAGCTGGAGGCTCAGGCCATTCATGGGGTATCGATACACCTGAGTCATACACCATCGAGGGCATAGTGCATGCGAAGAATGCCTACAGAGATACTGGTACTGCAAAGATACTGAACACCGAACAGGTTCTGGCCATGGACCCTGATGTCATACTACTGGCCACTTCATGGGGATACCATCCGGCCAGGGAGCTTTACGAAGCACCATATTACCAGAACCTGAATGAACTGAGTGCAATCAAGAATAAGAAAGTATATTCGATGCCGTGGACGCCCTCAAACTGCGCCCGACGCCTAGAATATCCTATCGACCTGATGATTACAGCGAAAGCATGCTACCCGGAGAAATTCCAGGACATTAAAGTCCACGAATGGGTACTGGACTTCTACAAACAGGTCTACAATGTTGATGACAAAACTGCTAGAGGTCTCAGGTCAGCACAGTGGCTCGACTGGATGGAAGAGGAAGACTTTTGAGAATTTATGAGAAAAATTCGGAGAAGAATTTGAGAAGAGTTTTTGAGGAGAATTTTCATGATGAATAACACTATAGACTATGGAGAGATCTGGAAAACGATGATGACAGAGAGTAAGAAGACGAACTTTGAAAGCGACAGATTCTGGACAATGGAAGAGGCGGTAAAATATGACACGCAGATCAAGATGGACAACTGGAGTTTTTCCAGAAACCTGATCAAACGGATTGATTTCACTCCGGATTCAAAAGTTCTGGATATCGGATCCGGTCCCGGTACACTAACCATACCGCTCGCAGACATGGTTAAGCACATCACTGCCGTCGAGCCTTCAGATGGTATGTTATACTGCCTGAAAGAGAACATTAAAGCAAATGGGTTAAATAACGTATCCTGGATCCAGAAGAGGTGGGAAGATGTCGATATCAAAGATCTGGACGCACCATATGATATAGTTATTGCCTCGTTTTCCCTGGCCATGCCGGATATCAGAGAGGCAGTGATTAAAATGAACGATGTGTCCTCAAAATATGTCTACCTGAACTGGTTCGCAGGTATGCCTTCCTGGGAAAAGACGTATGCTGAAGCGTGGCGGAGGGTCCATGGCACCCCATATAATATCCATCCGCAGATAGACTGCATATACAAAGTGCTGTATGACATGGGAATATACCCGAATGTCACCGTATACCCTGATTACTGGGAACTGGTCTATCCGAGAATGGAAGAAGCAGTTACTCATTACAGAAGGATTGTCAACGCGACCACAGCCGAACACGATGCAATACTACAACAGTATATATCTGAGGCATTTTCCTGCGAAAACGGAGACGTCAGGATGAAGGAAAAATCATATACCGCCTGGCTGTGGTGGAAAAAGTCGTAAATAGGTCCTAATGGCGTCTTACATGCCATCTCATAATTTTTCGTATCTTAGCTTTTCTACTTTCCTTTAAATCTCTTCTTTTTCTCAAAAATAATTAAACCCAATAGTAAAGCTCAATAATTAAATTCAATGATTAAACTCGACAATTAAACTCGACAATTAAACTCGACAATTAAACTCGATAATCAAACTCAATGAGTATGGACTATTCCCGTTGATCAGTTAATACTTACGGATTTCATAATACCTTTTTAAAAACTAACCCAAAAATGTTAATCAAAAATGTTAACCAAAACTGTAAATGCCTGTAAGATCTGTAAATGCCAGTAAGTATACTTCAGCAGCACGCTATAAAGAGACACGATAAAGACATGATATTTTAATGGAGTAAAAACGATGGAAGAAATACATCCCGAAACATCCGATCCAAGTGTGGAATTTCACCCGAAAGCTGATATGACTCCCGGATACGGAACGGAAGAAACCAGGCAGAAAAGAAAAAACCCGGTCATTGCAGCGTTATTATCTCTAATAATTCCAGGGCTCGGCCAGGTCTATGCAGGAGACCTGTATAAAGGACTTGCACTGTTTGCCGCACTGGTGGTTAGCCTCTGTTTGATAGCTCTTATTATCGGGTTTTTCACATTTTTTGCTACCTGGATATTTGCAGTATCTGATGCATACAAGATGGTTAAAAAACAAAATGACAGAGTTGAGAAGAAAAAAAACGGTGCTTCTGCGTAATTTGAGAAGATCCTACTGAGAAGATTCTCTTTATTACCTCCACCAGGGTTCAGAGGAAAAGATGAAGGGCTCCTCTGGCAAACCGGGACTTTGAAGCGAATATTGGATCAGAGAAATAAAACAGGATCCTCCAGGATCACTGTTAATTTCAACCAACAAACCCGATGCCGAATTTATAATATTCACGTTCAATAAGGAAGGATGCTCGTGACTTCAGTCATGAGAGGAATTCCGTCAACTCCCACATGCTCTGAGGCATATTCGTATCCGTCGACCCTACTCAACATTTTACAATATTTGTGATTTATTCCCTGTGCTGCTTTAACACCTTCTTTATTTTTAATATCAAAATATCCCGTTTTCCTACAGGCTACCGCTCCAATCCAGGTTCCTTGGTGCTTTCCTTTAGGAACAATTGCTTTAACAATGTCTCCAGTTTGAAATCCAAAGAAACTCTTTTGCCTAGCTAAATATCCTCTAGGGAAACCATACTTATTGAGATTAGTTCTGCAATGTGATCCTCTACCTTTTGCTTTAATGTGAAGCACTGAATTTGTTCGGAATATAATATCGTTTGGTGTTGAAGTACCAACACATACGGCATCGAAATGATGGTTTTTTGGCAGGTTTAACAGGATTCTGTTCATTTTCGTTCTAGCACCTGTTCCGCATTCGATATTAAGTCCAGTTTCAGAAAGAACATTGTATACTTTCCATCTTGTAGCTGTGACAAGTGCAGCATCTTTTAGCGGCTTCTTTGCTTGTTTCTGTATGTCAGGATAACCAAACTCTTCTGCTGTCATATCACCCTTTACTTGATTACATGCATGGCAGGCTAATGTAAGATTAGAAATTCTACTTGTACCACCTCTTGATTTCGGGATAATATGTTCAATTTCAAGCGAAATATTTTCTGCTCCACAGTATGCACATTTTCTATCCCATTTTTCAAGAAGATACTCCCGGATTTCGTAACCTTGAAGTTCTCCTTGTTGGTATTCAATGCCTGATATTTCGGGATTCTGCATTAGTTGTGTATCAAACTTTACATTTTCATATGAAATATGAGTCAACGAACACAATCTTTGCAGCTTTATAACCCAGTTTTTAATATTATCTACTCTGCTTTGCAGAGATGGAGGGAGCCAACCTTCTTTTCGTCCTCTGTTATTGAATTTTGGCTTTCTGTATCTTGTGTTTCTATTTCGTCTGGTCCTTCTCATTGCTCTACGGCTGTCAATATTGCTTTTTATGTTTGTTTTGTGATGAATTTGAGCTAACCAAACGACCGTGGGCCCATTCAAGATAGCCAACCCCGTATATCGGCTTCCGTAATCTATTTTCAATCTAAATTCAGCTTTACTTTCAGAGTCTTTTAACTTCCTTTCAGATTCCTTTAATTCCTTTAGCCGAATTGTGAATGGGTATTTTTTATGAATTACCACTTTTCCTGTTTTCAGCAATTTTCTAGCAACCGCCGAATGACAAGGACTTAATGGTTGTTTGTTTTTGTTCAATACAAATACCATTTTGAATTTCTCCTATCTCGAAATGCAAGATAAATCTTACATCCGGTAACGCATTTTCATGTCTCATCTCGTCAATGTTGGAAATGCTTGTTAGGTATAGTACACCATTCCTACCCTCAGAATTTTTAATACTACACGACAGAGCTACAAGCTGATGAAGCACCTATAGGTGTCATGACATTTCCAACGTAGTTCTCAAAGAACTTAGACTGGTCAATCAAGGCACTATTTCATGCCTACCACTTTAGTGGTGGGTTATTGACCCTCGATCTTGAGATACGACCTCGTATCATACGTGTTACTTATGTAATAGACTTGATTCCCGAATTTGATAAATATGCCACCGTATTCTTCATTATATCGTGTGTGATTCCAGGAAAATATTCCATTAATCTGAAGAGATCCCGTACCGCCTATCCGGCTAGCTCACAGTTTTTTTAATTGAAAGGAATCGTTCCAGGTCTTCAGCAGTAAGCTCAGCATAAGGAGGGGTATCGGCTGGGACTTCATCCGTACTCCATACCGTAGCACGGACCCACATTTCAAATGGATAATCCAGTTCAGCCTCTTTTTGTGATATCAAGTCTAATATCCGGTCCCTCTCATCACTGGTTGTTTCCAGTTCGGTGATGTGCCCGTATGTACTCTTGTTATTCAAACCCTGAAGCGTGGGAAAATCTTCCAGTTATTCAAGTATTATTTCCATAATACTCAGGTTCATAATTTAATTTGGTGAGCCATAAAGTAGGACCGTAGGAAAGCTTCTGCGTTATGAGCGGGGAGACCATCACAACAACAATCATCCATTATGAGAGTTAACTGCTTGCTATTATTTCCTCAGAGACATCTGATCTTGATTATTATAAAAAATACTTTTCCAATTAATAATAAATTAAACATATATAAATAAACGCAAAATGATTATTCAGCCTTCTACCGTAATACTACCACATATAAGGTCATAAATAATCTAAATTGACTTTTATTTACAACAAGAATTCTCTTCAGTATGAATAAAATACTTTCCTATTCTACCCTGAAAACTATTTTCACTTCTTCAAACCCCCCAAAATCCCCTTATACCAAAACCCTTACTTGAATTTGATTTCATATGAAATCAAAATTAACAGAATAAATTAATGTGGAGTAATGATTAACAGGCCTCTAGCATTTGATATGGAACGAATGAATTTCCATAAATTACAATTCCACAAGAAAAATTGATGATAATCACTCACATATTAGTTTCATACGAAACTAATATATACCACATAATACAATTAAGCATCATATTAGTTTCACATGAAACTATTTATTGAATAACCTTTATTTCGAAAAACTTTCCAGTTTCATAAACGACGAAAGGTAAAACTATGCATGACCCAAGAGAAATATTCGGCCCGATTGTCCATATCTACCGGAGTCACATGGAATATATGACAAAAGAACTCGAAGCTTACGGGATAGGGAGCGGGCAACATGATTTCCTTTTAGTTTTGTACCATAAAGACGGCATCTCTCAGGAAAACCTTGCAAGAATGTTGAAAGTAAGCAAAGCAACAAGCACAAGGGCAATCCAGAACCTGGAAAAAGAAGGGTATGTGTACAGGCAGAGGGACGAAAATGACCTTCGGGCTTACAAAGTTTACCTGACTGAAAAAGGGAAGGAAATGAGAGATATAATTTTTGAAAAACTGGTTTCTTTTATTGATATCCTTTTTTCGGATTTTACACCGGAAGAAAAAGAAATTTTCAGGCTGCTGACCCGTAAAGCTGCATTAAAATTCTTCGAGCCCGGATTCGAACCTCCATCTGAAAAGCTGAATGACATTCAGTAAAAACAACAACATCTTACGACAGAGAAGAAAAAACATGGAAGAAAAAAGCGAGTTTTTGGGGAAAGAGAGTACAGGAAAACTCCTGTTCAAACTTTCAACTCCCGTGATCATCGGAATGCTGGTACAGGCTATCTATAACGTTGTAGACACCTTTTTCGTGGGAATAGCCTACGGAACAGAGAGTGTTCAGGCTATAGGCGGTCTTTCAATAGCTTTTCCGGTCCAGATGATAATCATGGCTTTTGGGATTGTTCTTGGGACAGGAGGCTCTTCAATAATCTCACGTGCCCTTGGAGCGCGGGAGTTTAAAAAAGCTGAAAGAGTTCTTGGGAATGTTTTTTCCCTGAGTCTGATCTTAAGCGTACTCATAGCCATACCCTGCCTTCTCTATCTTGAACCGATTTTGGAGGTTTTCGGGGCAACCCCGGGAGTCCTGCCATATGCCAGAGATTATCTTAAAATCATAATTTTGGGAGGGATTTTCTTTGTCTTTGGAGTGGCTGTTCAGAATATTGTCAGGGCTGAAGGAAACTCCCGCCTTGCAATGAATGCTATGCTTATAGGAGGCGGCCTCAATATTTTCCTTGACCCGGTCTTCATGTTTGGGTTCGGGATGGGGGTTGAGGGTGCTGCAATTGCAACCGTACTGTCCCAGGCCGTAGCTTCAATCTTTCTTCTGCTATACTACCTTAAAGGAAAGGGATCTATTCATTTCAAATCAGAAACCTTGAAACCGGACCTGAAAATCATCAAGGAAATCGGAGCTATTGGTACAGGGTCCTTTGTGATGGAAAGCGCGAGCAGTATCATGATGATTTTCGTATACAATGCGCTTGCAGATTACGGAGGGGATGTTGCAATTGCTGTTTTTGGCATAACAATGAAAATTAATTCCTTCATCTTCCTGCCTCTCCTGGGTATGGCCTTTGGCCTGCAACCGATTGTCGGGTTTAACTACGGAGCAAAGAAATATGGAAGAATAGTCGAAGCTGTAAAATTATCTTTAGTAGCGGCAACGACCTTTGGGCTTCTTGGCTTGCTTATCGTTTACCTCTTCGCAGAAAAACTTCTCGTTATTTTCAGTGCAGATCCGGAATATCTGGAGCTTGGAAAAATTGCTGCAAGGATTATGTTCCTGGGAACACCTTTGATAGGTTTGAATGTAGTTACAACCATCCTGTTCCAGGCACTCGGGAAAGCCAGACCGGCATTCATTCTTTCTGTTAGTCGACAGCTTCTCTTCCTGATTCCTGCCGTTGTCCTTCTTCCCCGTTTCTATGCTCTAAACGGAGTCTGGGCAGCCTTTCCGGTTTCAGACCTGCTTGCATTCCTGCTTTCCGGATTTATGCTTTTCAAGATATACAGGATTTTCAAAGAAAGAAAAACTTCTTCAAAAGTCACTCCAGAGTTAGAAGTGACAGATAAAATATTACACGTCTAAAAGCTCATAAAAATAAGGATCATGAAAACCATTGGAGCTAAAAACAGGGATAACTCCATGGTTTCCCTTTTTAACTCCGGAAGGCGGGTCTTGTCGGAGGCATCCTTGGAGTTATGCTGGGACGGGTCGTTTCAGCTGGCCTCCAGGCAATGATGGGAAGCGAGATGACCGGAGGAGGGGGGAGTATAAGCCCTCACCTGATGATTGAAGGACCCCTCCGGGCAATTCTTATAGGTGTGATTTTAGGAGTAGTACCTGCGTACAGGGTCTCGAAGTTAAAGCTAGTAAATGCATTGAGATACGAAGAAACAGATAAATGGAAAAAAGAAAGGGAGCCACCCCTTTCTAAAAGCCTGATGAGTTTCAGAATTTGAAATAAAAACTAAGTCTCGAAAGTTGAGTTTCCAAAAGCTGAACTCTCAAAGATAGAACTACCGGAAAGGAAGACAAAGGCCCTCAAGCTGGTTCAAAGTATGGCACAGGGCTATTTAGGAGAGCGAAGGAGAATCCCCGTCAATTTATTGATGGAATGAATCCGTCAACTCTCCCATAATATGCTACTAATTACATTTTTGTACTTTCCAATCTATACTCTGTTGTCGAGCTCTGCTTTGGAAGCTGCAAATGCTACAAAGGTCACTTGACTTTGCTCTGAAACTCAAGTATGAGGTTTTTTGAAGTAGTTTCAAAGGTAAAACTTGAAACGATGGAAGCGAGACACGAATAAATAGTTGCTCCAGGGCAGTATAGCATTGGTTGAAATACCATAGATGCCAGCGAATTTATTCGTGGGAGCTAGCACTTTCAGAAAATGAAGATTTGCCTCTATCGCCTTTCTTTACATTATCTTTTCAATTCAAAAATACATTCCGTTCCGGAACAAAATCCTTCACTTTCCAGTTCAAGCGTTGAATGTTCTATATGATGTTCCTCTAATTTGCTTTTGATGGATTGCCTCATTTTATCCGGTCTTTCCAGGTATTTGTCTTCCACAATAACATGAGCTGTTAAAATATCCGTTTCTCCTTCCAGAGACCATATATGGATATCGTGAACCGCTTTCACTCCTTCGACTGATAAGATAGATTCCTTAACCTTATCAATGTCAATATACGTCGGGACACCTTCCAGAAGAAGGTTGAATGTCTCTTTTGCGTTTTTAGAAACTCCCCATAATACAAAAATCGTGAATCCTATTGTCATTATAGGATCAATAACAGGTTCGTTCCAGAAACTTATGATTATTGCCCCGATTAGCAGAACCACCCACCCCAGAATGTCTTCCAGAAGATGCCAGGATAATATTTTTTCATTCTGGCTCATCCCTTTCTTCAATCTAAAATATCCCAGTCCATTTATGGTTACTCCGACGATTGCAATCAAAAACATTCCTTCGGCATTTACGGGTTCCGGATTGATCAGACGCGGGATGGCCTGTGACAATATAAACAACGACCCGGCTATAAGCACAATAATAGCAAATACTGCAGATAAAAGAGATAACCTTCGATATCCGAAAGTCATTTTACTCGTTGCAGGTTTTTTTGCTTGCTTTTCTGCATACCAGGCTACGATTAATGCAAAACTGTCAGCGAAATCATGCAACGCGTCAGCCATCAGTGCCAGGCTGTTTGTTAAGATTCCTCCGATCAATTCTATGATTGTGAAGAGTATGTTTAAAGAAGCAGCAAACCCCACATTTTTTTCTCTATCACCCATAAACAGTTCTTTATTTTATGTTGCTGTTAAATCTTGTGTTCGCATGGAACCTGGAACTCAAACATCCATTTCTCTGCGGTTGTTCCTGAATACCTTAAAACGTTTATAAAGGAAATAATGGAAACTGAAGACAGATATTAAGATATTGTTATACGGGAAGTATCTTCAAAAGATATACATTTAGTGATATGCCAGACCATACTGAAAAAAATTTGCAGGAACAGAGTTGCAGAGTAAAAGGAGAAAGTGAATCCTATTGTCCTTATAGGATCAATAACTAACATAAGAAGAACCTCGGAGTGCTGTATCACCGTATCCCCCAAAGCACGGTATTGAAAGTTTCAAGCCTGTTGTTGTGCTTTGTTATATTTTTTCTGTTGATTTTTTATTATTTTCAATGCCATTAAAATTTTCAATACAATATAATTATTTAGTTATATTAAAGTTTAAAATAAAAAACAATTTTTCGGATCAATTATGATATATACATTGATGCTATCTTAGATATACAGATTAAGGGTAATAGGGTTTCCTCTTAATCTATGGGTTGGATCGCAGGTAGGGTTTGAGAATAGGGACTCAAAACCCTACCATCTACATCTAAGCTAATTTTCGGAATCACAACTCTTTTTCTTCAGGTTCAGACTCAGACTTTCCTTCAAATTCTTCATTAGATTCTCTACTGTAAAAATCTTTTACATTATCTTTAATCCCGTGAGGTAACCTGTCAACTGCTCTTTTGCTTTCATTTTAGCATTTGCTTAAAAATTAGATCTGCTGTTTGAAGAGAATCATCAATTCCATTCACAGTTTTTCCGGCATAAATCGTGTCGCCCACTTTTTTCACTGCACCATTGTCTTATTCACCTGTTTGATGCTTATTTATGTTTCTTCTACTTTTTCGATTTCATCCGGCAAAAGCACTAGCTGTTTAGAGTAATTATCTTTATCCACAAATTCAACTTCATAGGTTTCATCTGGCTTACGAAATGCAACGACTATGGAACCTATATCTCCTTTTTTAATACATTCTTCAGGAATGTCCTTCTTTACTCTTACAACATCCTGTTCTGAAAACTTCATGTTAACCACTCCCTTTGCCATCAAAGTTGTTAATCTTGAACTATCAGGTTCCACTTATATAGGAGTATTGTGTCGGGCTGGACAAAAAACTGTACTCAGGTGAATAATACCTCGCACCATAGTACATCAGCCCTGTATCGGCATCGTTTTCCTGCCCTGTAAACCCGTACTTCTCCAGGTCTCCTGACCTCACCTGACCGTATGGGAAGTAATCGGTGCGTTCGACTTCAATCCCATTCTCGTCTGTCATCAGAGAAGTACTGCCGAGATGGTCGGAGAGATACCACTCCATGCCTTCGAATGTTTGTTTGGCTACGCGTTCATCGTCGCGGAAGAAATAGCTGGTGGATGTGCCGCTGTCGATCTAATTACTTTACAAAATGAATAATAAGGTAGAAAATCAAAAATGAAAAAAGAGTTAAACATCCAGTAATTCTGGATGTTTTTCAAGTGCTTTTGTTACTTCGTAAGCTATCGAACCATAACTACCAATTGCATATATCCCTACAATTGATGGCTCATGATTTAATTTTTCACCCATTGAGTTGAGGAAGCAAGGTTTTACCTTAAGATCCTTGAAACCATAGTTAAGTTTTTTTTCCTCACTTGTTAACTCCATATTTCCTAGTGTATAGAAATAGCCCATCGTCCAACCTCTCAAATTTACGATTTGTGGTGGAATCAAAAGGTCATTTGGACTTAAATAGTCAGGCATTTCTAATCTTGTCGAACTGTTTTTATATATTAGTATCACTAATGCATCAACAGGAAATCCTTGAAACTCATCATTGACCTCGATTACTTTCCCATAAAAATAAACGGATTCTTTGGGCTGAATTACGAAAATATCTCCTACTTTTGGTTTTTTCCTAGATCTTTTTATGAGAAGAAGTTCATCAGTCATTTGTTTTTTGTTATTAGCCATTACCCATCATCTCTTATAGCCATTGCCTTTTAACCAATTTTGCCCCCATTCTACTGCTTTATCATAAAAGTCTCTATTAGGGCTGATGCTATTAATTTTGTTTTCAAACGAGGGATTACTCACTATTTCAGCTTGCTCAATAGCTCTTGATTGTTTTCTTGTTAACGGTTCTCCTCTGTTTAAAACGTACAATACGTCAAATCTATCTCCATGCTGATAAATTCTCTTTGTCGGATTATTTGTAATTCCAACATAGACATTTTCACCGTCTCGGACACCATAATACACATAGGTGTTTGCTTCTCCTACCATTAAAGACTCTGGAACATTATCAGAAACTTTTAGTGTATCTCCAACATTATCCACCGCTTTTCCGGCATCTGCAACAGTATCTACAACTTCGACACTTTTCTCGATGGCCTTTGTTGTATCAACAGCATTATCAATCCCATTAGTAGCTTTGATTGCTTTTACCCCAAGCCCGCCACCGGTTGCAATAGGTACAACAGCACATACTCCATCTGCACCAAGTGCTCCCCAGGCCCACAGGTCGGATGGATCCTGCCTGATATCATTCAAATCCATCAAAATAAATGCGACATCAAGAGCACTTTCAACATAATGCCCGCTCGGATCACTATACTTCACAGGATTATTCAGAGCATAAGAGTACCTGTTCAATACCTGCGGATTATACGGATCAGGAAGCATCGTATCAGGCTGAACAAAAATACTGTACTCAGGCGAATAATATCTTGCGCCGTAGTACATCAACCCTGTATCGGCATCATTTTCCTGACCTGTGAAACCGTATTTCTCAAGACCGCCTGACCTCACCTGACCGTATGGGAAGTAATCGGTGCGTTCGACTTCAACACCATTTTCGTCAATCATCAGAGAAGTGCTGCCGAGGTGGTCGGAAAGGTACCACTCCATGCCTTCGGATGTTTTCTTAGCTATGCGCTCGTCATTAAGGAAGAAGTAGCTGATGACAGTGCCATTTTCAATTTCGTAGAACTTGTTTACATAATAAGTGAATTCGCCAGTTGAGTTCTGTTTTTTGATTCTCTGGCCATTTGCATCGTACCAGTACTTTTCCACAAGGGAATTGTTAGCCGAGTAACGGACTTCACTCAACTGGTTTGCATCGTTGTAGACGTAGATGAAATCCTCATCGTCGATCAGGTTTCCGTTTGCATCATAGTCCAGGTCGTTTGTATCATAACCCAGGCTGCCTACACTATAAGTAACAGGAGCATGGAAAGGTGTCAGAGAATATTCATAAAGTGCAGTTTCTTCAATAAAGGGAACGGGGCCATATGTAGCATCGTTAATCTCGATACGGCCATACTGGTCGTAGGTGAAGTCTATCAGGTAGTTCAAGTTCACCCTACTACCTGAGTACATCTCGGCACTGACAAGCCTGTCAAGATCGTCGTATCCGTAGGTTTTTACGGAATTCTGGGCATTGTCCACAATCTGCAGGACATTGCCGACGTTGTCGAAATCGTAATTGAGGTCCTGGAGGCCTGCGGAATAGATCCTGTCCAGCAGCAGTTTTTGACTGTCGTAGGTATAGGTCGTGACCACGCCGTTGGAATATTCCTTTCTTGTGATCTGGTTCCTTGCGTTGTAGTCAAGGTTGTCGATCACGCCCTCAACGCTTTCAAGAAGGGTCTGGTTGTTGTATCTCAGGTTGACACTTGCGGCATTTGGATAAGTGATCCTTATGACCCTGTCCATACTGTCATACTTGTAGGATGTGGTATAACGTGTGCCGTCAATAGTTACAGCTTCATCCTTGACTCTGTAGCGCAGGTCGTAGTTATAATCTGACGAAACATTTCCTTTTTTCACCTTTGAGAGCGTACCATTAAACTTAAGGTCATATGTGAAACTGACATCCTCATCGTTAGGGTAATATATTGAAGTAACCCTGCCCAGGTCATCATAACTGAGAATTGTTGAAACTCCCCGAGCATCGGTCTGGTTGACCAGGTTGCCGTTAAGGTCATACTCATAGGTCCAGCTTCCCATGTCAGGGTCATTCATTGCCACTTTCCGGCCAAGGGAATCGTAGGTGAAATAAACGCTGGGTGGCATCTGAGGGTCGTTACAGCCCGGCGAAATCTCTATGAGGCTATTAAGAGCATCGTAACCATAAGATGTAACGTAGGTTTCATTCCCGTTGAACTCATAGACCCTGACAACATTTCCGAAAACATCACTTGTTAGTGTTTTATTAACCCCGTTCTGATTGGTAATCGTAGTGTTGTCAAGTTTGTAATGATATCTCAGAGTAGTGCCGTCAGTATTGGTGATGACCGTTGGCCGTCCGGTTGCATCGTATTCATAGGTTACGGATAAGCCGGATTGGTCAGAGTAATGCGGGACTTCAGCGCTTTCCACAAGGCCCAGTTCGTTATATGCAGTATTCTGGATAATCCAGCCGTCTTCTCCTTCGTACTTTTTCTGGATCAGTTGACCGAAGCCGTCGTATGAATCGGTGGAATCGAACGTGGAATAAGAATAAGACGTGTTTGTTGATCCTTCATCATACCCGGTTTCCGTATCTCCAACTACATATGTAGGTTCGAATGATGCGAACTTACGGACATATATGTGTGAAAATCTAATGTCATTGCCATTATCCCATGTACCTATATATATAGAACCGGAAAGATTGTTTGCATAAGTACCAGAAAGATTGAGTTTGTCACTAGATAGCTTCTGTAAGTTATTCGATGAAGAAAATGAAAATCTATCCCACACACCAGTAGACCATGATGGTCGGGCTTGTGCAATTGGAATAAAACTAGCTGACGACGAAGCATACGTTATTGAAGTGCCCGTCCATCCAGTGCCGTCTGGATATGATTCTATACGGTATGAGAAACGTGCCAACTGATTATTTGGCTCCTTGACCTCAAGTGACATACGTGGTCCACCGAAATAGCCAAATGACTCAAATTTCATCAGTCCTCCAACGGTATACTCCGTACCGGAAAATTTGTTAAATGTATTTACATCGTTGTTTGGTGTCAGTCTGAGTACTTTGTCTCCACTATCATCAATAATTGTCGGCGAACCTATTGTATTCCATTTAGCAGTATCTAGTACTCCGCTCTCAAAATCGTCAAAGAAGTCAAAAACCGCATTACCGTTTGATGCCGAAGGTACACCAGAGTTACCATAGTACATATTGATAGTTGTACCATGTATACCATCTATCTCAGGAACCTTTACCCAGACCTTTGCTGAAACGGAATCTGTTTTCTCTTCAATCCAATATGGAAGTGGAATGCCGTTATCATCAACAAAACGAACATCATCGAAATCCGATTGCATTTCAGGCTCGTAAGCGACGTCGAAACTCACCTGGTAATCAGTCAAAGTGCCATCTGCAGACGGGGAAATTGTGATAGTTTTATAATTCTTGAATATGGAACCATTAACGATGTAATTGTTCTCTTCACTACCGCAGTCCTTTGTTTTGGTTAATACTTTTTCAGGTGCTACACCATCCTGATAGTACGTGTACTCTGTAGATGGAGAATCAAGTGTGTCGTCGACTTTCAGCATCTTCGATATTCTGTGCAGGTCATCATAGACATATGCCGTAGAAATACCGTTGCTGTCTGTTATTTTTGTTATCCTGCCAAGATCGTTGAACTCATAGCACTCTTTTTGACCCAAGGCGTTTTCAATGGAAGCAGGGTATAAGTGGTTATCATCATATTCTATGTTCTTTGAAGCCCCTTCCGGATTTGTAATCTGGATTATATTTCCATAGTTATCATAATCGTACAAAACAGTGGGATTATCTCCCATATTGTTCCATGATATTGTTTTTGTGAGTTGCCCTTTGCTTATGGCACTGTTATCATTTGTTCCGTCATAATAGTACCATGATTCGCTCTTCTTTGTCTGATTTGAATCTTTCAGCCATTCATGCGTTTTTTTCCCGAGAATCCACGGACCTTCCGCATTGGCATATTCATAATAAAGATATTTTCCATCCCCAGTAGTGTTCACATCACCGTAATCTGTTATGGAAAGCGGGTTCCCGTAATCGTCATACTCATTATATTTGATGAAAGAGGACCAGCCGGCTGAACTGGTTGGGCTCTTAACAAGCCCGTCAAATTGTGTTTTAGATATCGAGTCCAGCAAAATCAGGTTAACATCAGGATATGTTCTCTGAGCAGTATATTCCATGTTCGAAGAACTGTAAAGGTTTCCGTTTTTGTCCCATACTTCAGTATGATTCTCAATACCTTTCAGCACATTGTCCTGGTGGAAAAAGTGTTTTATTATCGAGTATTCGTTTTCAACAGTGACCTCACCAAATCCTCTGAATTCGATTTCCTCTGGTGGATTGAAGTATTGCATTCCGTTTTTATAAGTGTAATTTGTTGTTGAAACTACTCTTCCGGTGCCTGTAATCCCATTATCTCTTGTCACACTGCTTGTGACCCACATACTCATGGACAGATCTGAAACGCCGTCGTTTCCAGTGTTATCAAAATTTGTGGAAGGTTCATATTTTATTGTTGTACTTCCGCCGGTTGGATGCTGTATTTTTTTGAGCAGACCTGGGGTTTTGTAATCTTCTGTACTATCGGTGTTAGTGTTTATCCAAGTATAGCAGCAACTAAGACCGTTTCCTTGAATAATATCTGTCAGCCCGTCCCCGTTCAAATCTGCAAAGCGCACTCCCAGGCCTTTGGTATAGCTTCCGATTAATGTAGGAGGATTCCATGAATTTTTCTCTTCCCAACCATCACCGGTATTTATCCAAGCGTTGTAGGTGGACCCTTCACTATAAAGATAACCCTTGAGAATATCTACTAAACCATCTCCGTTAACGTCCGCCAAGCAGATACCAATTGAAAGGAGGGATACTGGGGCTCCCCAGGAATTATCCTGTTCCCATCCACTGCCATTATTTAACCAGGCAGAACCGTACTTAACGAGATCAACCAATCCATCTCCATTGACATCAACGAGTCGTATCCCTTGATCACTTCCATCATATGAAAAACAAACAGGGGGGTTCCACGAGTTATCCTGTATCCAGCCTTCACCGGTATTGAGATAGGCATCATAGTATTCATGAACATAATCACTTTTGTAACCCTTAATTATATCAGCTAATCCGTCTCCATTGATATCTAAAACTCTTACACCGCTATCACTTGACCAGCCAAAATCCAATGGAGGTGTCCAGGAGTTGTTTTGTTCCCACCCGACACCAGTATTCAACCAGGCAGAAGAAATGTAAGATCCGTTCTGGATAATATCAACCAATCCATCTCCGTTGACATCTGCAAGGCGGGCTCCTCCATCATGGGTATAATGTCTGAAATATGTTGGTGTTTCCCAGGAGCTGTTCAGTTCCCAGCCATCTCCGGTATTTATCCATGCCGAACAACAAACTGCGTTGTTACTAGCTATATAACCCTGAATAATATCTTCTAATCCATCGCCGTTGATATCTACCAACCTTTCTCCTCTGTCTCTTCCTCCTCCGAAATCAATCGGGGATATCCATGAACTACTCTCCTGCCATCCTTCGATTATAGAGCCATATTCAAAAATAGTGGGAGGGAACTCTGCATTGTTTAGCCCTGCTTTTGTGATAGATGTAAGATATAGTTTTGACTGTTGTGTGTTGTAATCAAGATCATATTCCCAGAGAATAGTTTCATCGTTCTGAACGGTGATGCTGGATATTAAACTATTTTCACAAATTTTATTCCCGTATTCATAAACCGTGAAGGAGTCTGGTTTTTCCGTGAACTCAAAATCAATAACTGCATGATTGTCATTATAAGTTATGCTGTCAAGATATGTGCTTCCTATTTCCCCGCTTTTCGGGTTTTCAAGATACTTGTACTTAATCTGGTTGCCATTAACATCTTCTATTAAATCGAGCCACCATTTACTAACATAATTTCTTGATTCAACGGAGTTTCTTTGTTCGGAATCACTGTTATAACCAAAACGGTATTTTGTTCCATCCGGCATTTTCAGGATCCAGTAGTCCCCAAAAGAATTGCTGCCTGTTGTACTTTTTTCAATTTTCATAAAACTTTCGATTTCTGTGTGATATGACTCATCTTCCTCCACATAAACAAGTTTGTAAGTTGAGCCGTCCAGAACAAGAATAAATCTATCATCACTGGTGTTATCAGGAGTATATCTGGTATCTCTGATGACACAGTTTTCATTCAATGACCAGCCCATCCCCAGTGAACCGTATGTTCCTCCAGAGCCCATAGCACTGGAGTATGTTAAAGAAACCTTTGGTTCCAGGCCAGCTCTTCCTTTTAAAGCTTCAATCGGATAAGAATATACAAAAGAACCCGTAAATAGACTTGCGTCAAAGTAATCGTTTTCATTCTCCAGGGCCGGACTAAGATATGCTTTTGCATTCCCTAAAGGTTCGATATCATCTTCAGAAGTTGCAGTTAACACAGTATCTTCAGAAGCAGTTTCTGAATCATCATCCACGCTTTCACTATCAAGATCGGAAATTGCCTCACTCGTTTCCTCTTTTTCTACTGCATTTTCGTTATTTTCCTCATATGAATCGAAATCTGCTTGTGAGCTCTCATAATTTCCATCTTGACTTGTTTCTATGTTTTCAAGACAATATACGTTAGGCGTGAGCAATATAACTAGCAGTGAACTACCCCTCTCTGTCCAATCCGGCAAGCCGGATTGTCTGAGGAATGGGATTCCTTCGAGTATTTACGTCATTTGTGGAAAAGATTCTGAGAACCTTTTCGACATCGGTAAACCTGTTTGTCGAAGATTTTCAGCGAATTGCTGAAAGCTCGTCCACAGAGCATTTTGCAATAGGAAATTATACATGATATTAATTGTAGAATTCCGATCTCTATCAATATAATTCCCACAATCACATTCCATATTTCGCTTCCATAACGGCATTTCATGAAGTTTTCCACAAACATAACACATTTTGGAAGTATAGCTTTCATCAATTTTTGTTACTCTTTTACCTATAAGTTCTGCTTTATAGGTCAAAAATTCGATAAAGCGAGATAAATAACCTTGATTTTGAGTTGATCTATTTTGGGCTTTTTTCCTTTTACCTTTTAGTTTTTTGGATTGAGCCATTTTCTTAACATCAAGTTTTCCAATAATAATAGTATTAGCTTTAGTGTTGTTTACTATTTTTTTGGATAACTTATGTTGGAAATCTTTAAGCTGATTAGATTTCTTTTTTTCCATTTTCCTATAATTTCCATGAAGTTTTACCCATTTCCGGCTTTTCTTTTTACAATGATCCCTTCGGGATTTGATAGAGTCTATCTTAGAATTCCAATACTTATCCGGTCTTGGACTTTTCACTTAATGGATTTTTCCTTTGAGATTGATACACGTTACTATCTTAGTTATACCTGCATCTATAGCTTGATACTGATTATTATCAACATATTCAGGAACAGCTACTTCATAGGTTATAGAAACGTAGAAATCTCCTTTCGCTTTGAAAGGATCATCATTATAGATTTCCACTTGTTTGATGTTAGGAAATACTTTAGAAATCTCAAAATCAAGTGAAACATTATTTACGTTATGAGAAAAAATAATCTTATTCCCATATAATGTTTTTAATAACCTAAATCCACTTTGATTATATACAATAGTTTGGAAAAAGTTTCTACTTCGGAAATTAGGAGATTTTGCAGTAACATCTCCATTTTTCCTTAGACCAAAAAAGGACTTATAATTAGCGTCAAGTTTTTTAAGAACTCCTTGTAGAGTTTTTGAATACACTACTTTGTATTCAGGATTCTTTTTCTTGAACTCTGAAAGCTTGTTCTGTTGATCTATATATTTGACACTTTTTCGTTTCGATTTCCATACATCTTTTCTTTCAGCTAAAGCTAAGTTATACAGAGAACAACATCTATCAGAAAGTTCCCAAAGAACTTTCAGTTGATCCTCAGTTGGATGTATCTTAACTCTTGCCGTCAGATGCATAGTTGTATATAAATGGACGGTCTAAGAATAAATAAACTTGCAGAATTAAGAAAAGGTTTATGTTTTAAATTTGCAGAGTTATATTAACTATGGTGCGAGGCTCCGCTTTCATCCCCCACCTGTCCGATCCGATAAATCGGATCTCCCGAGGAAGGGGACTTCCCGCTGTGCCTCCGCACTCCCAAAGTTAAACAGCCTATAAAAGCAAATTGACCGACTGCGGTACCTATATTTACCTAATATAAGGCTGCATTTCGAGAGTATCTGAATTTTGAAGAACGGACAGATTTGCAAGTATGAGGTAGAAACATTGAGAGATTGATGCTCTCCAGTGAAGAAGTTGGTAAGGACTGTTCTACAGATCTTCTGCAGTATATTGAGGAAAACTGTGGAGTTATAAAGACTTGCTGCAAGAAGCTTGTAGATAGAACTCAGTTTGAGTTTGCATACGTGTTGGACAGAAAAAGGTTTTTTTATAAAGTAGTAACGGTTTATTCAGAGATTAAGAAGCAGAATAGATGGATGAAAATTAAACCAAAAGAGAGTGCGAGGGATGCTATTCGACCGCAAGAATTCTACGGACTGGACCCTCACCCCTGCCCTCCTGGTTTTTCCTCATTTTCAATATCATAGAAAGTGAGGACGAGAAATATCGCTCAATAAAACAGAGTTGCAAAAAAAGGGGATTGACCCCATTAAGATATACTTTTTGTAATCTTTTTCCATTATCTCACCACAAAGGTCTTTGCACCGAACTTAACTTTTACTCCTTTTCCTGTCAGGTAGCAGAGGAAAAGGCTGCTGAGTACTACTACTTTTATTGTCGCGTAGATCAATACATACGGTATCAGCATTACTAATAATCTTTTGTCTTTGGCAAACAATGGGCCGATGTATATGATGTACAGCATTATGGAGAATGCCAGACAGAGGATTCCACTCATCAATATCAATGGGATGTTCTCATATTGAAGTATTAAGCACGGTATTGACATGATCAGGATGATAGAACAAACCCCAATAATATATCCTGAGTAATTGAATATCATCCATGGGTTCTTTATTGCCCATTTTTTGTGGAGCCTCCATAACTGGAGATTGCCGTACCACCATCTCTTTCTCTGTTTATACCACCCTCGAAGAGTCTCAGGTGCGTTTGTGTAAACCATTGCTTTTGGTTCTTGAATAATCTTAACGGAGTTTTTAAGAGCCTTGATTGTAAAGTCTGCGTCTTCAACGATAGTTTCGCTACTGAATCTAACTACATCGCATACTTTGCGCCTGACAGCGGTAAGAGGACCAGGGCATACGAGAATACTGCCGGACAAACTCTGAAGGTGACGGGTAATATCCTGCTCTGTGCGGTATTCTATCATCTGGAAGTATTTCATGAGTCCTTTTTTTCCGCGGTTATCGTGGATATACACATTCCCTGCCACCATCTGGGCATCTTTATTCTCATTGAGACATTTCATTAAAGAGCTCACAGCATCTGGGGCCATATACGAGTCTGAATCCGTAAAGATCAGGATGTCTCCTTTTGCAATCTCAATCGCTTCATTAAGAGCGTTTGCTTTTCCTCCGTTCACTTTAAGATCGAGAAGTTTTACGGGATATTTTGAGATAATCTCTGCAGTTCTGTCACTGGAACCATCATTAACAGCGATTATTTCCATTTCTCCTTTGTAGTCCTGGTTAAGGATGGCCTGGAGGCATTTACCTATTGCTTTCTCTTCATTATAGGCAGGGGCGATGACGGTGACTAGCATCGGATCTTTCGGGTCAGGATCTTTCGGGTCTCGACCATCTTCAAGTAAGTATTTATTTTGTTTTCTTTTCTTGTGCCGTTGTGATAACAACTTCCATATCACAAAGAATGAAAGTGGCAGTAATGAGGTTATGATAAAGAACCCGAAATATATCTCCATTATCTTATTTACATTTATATTTCCGATAGTAGGGTTGTCACCTTTCCTTGATCCTGCAGGGATAACTGAAAATGCAACCTGTCCTACTGATTCATACTGAGTCAACTTGGCCATGTCGGAGACTACTTCTGGTCGGGTATTCACCTCAATATCGTCTACTCTGACGGTGATATTCATCTCGTTAGTCGATGATAAGTAATCAGTGAGAAACTGCTTTGTGTATGGATTCCAGTCCTGTACATGGAGCAGAATGGTTTCTGGATTTTCTTCCCTGATTTGCTCGGAAGCTTCCTGGTACCGGGGGTCGTCAAAGCTTTGCATTGTACTCCACTCCCAGGTATATTCGTTTCTATTGGATCCACTCGTTTCGAGAACGGGTAACTGTGTTGAGATTCCATTACTCTCTATTTTCTGTTTTAACGATTCATCTACTATTCCATTGATGGGTTCTTCTGGAAGGATAAATGCCACAGGAACAATTCCGGCTTTTTCAAAGACTTCTTTCCCCTTTTCTATATTTTCTTTTGTCTGCAATGGCGTTAGGATAGAATAATTTTCATGTGCCCATCCGTGCATTCCCATAAGAACTCCTCTATCCTGCGCGTCCCTCAGTGCATCGAGAAGTTTCGGTTCTTCCAGAACTGTAGTACTTCCTGGTGTGTTGCCGTTTAAGTGATTAAGTCCCGTGTAAAGAAATAATCCAATTGAAAGAGTGACCAGTACCGCCAGAAGTAATGAAACAATCGGCACAAATTTGTTTATCATGCGATTGCTGGACGAACTCGTAAACTTTTTCTCGTTTTTCTCTTTTCGAGCAAATATAATATCTGGCTGATGTATCACTTTTGTTTTTTGAAATTTTACAAAATCTCCGATATGTTTCCTCATCATATGTAACCCCACCCAACAGCCTACCCCATTTGACTGCTTAGTTACTAATAAATTTAAATGAATATTTCTATGTAATTTTGAATGATAGTTAGTATCTGGTTTATCCTGAATAATTTCGATTCAATACTTTTTTATGTTTAATCTCCAGCAAATTCTTAAGGCTTATACTTTAGCCCATTTGAGTTTAAACAGAGATTTCCCTGGTTAGAATATAAGCGACCATTTCAGGATTCAGCTTACTCTCCCTTGAAACCTTTTTCTCAATCTCCTCAGCGGCTTTACCTTCGTTCTTCATTTCCTTAATCTTTTCAATCACTGAGGATGGAATTGCGTAGTATTCGTTTATATCTTTCCTGTGGCCCCAGACATCTCCTTCAAGGAGCTGAATTCTCTGCATTTGAAGGAACATTTCTATGGATTTTGAAACTGTAGCCTTATAGGATTTAGGTACCTGAATTACCTCAATTTTCGGGCATGTTTCAACCAGTCCAAAGAGGTCCTTGTTTGAAGGCCTGAAAGCCAGGTGAACAAGACGCTCATTCGGATTAAGTGTAAAGATCTCTTCCCTTGAACTAACCACTCTTATTCTCATATTTTTCCCCCACTGTTATGTTCTTTTTTGATTTGAGTCGATTTTAGTTTTTAATTGCCTTAGGTTAAAAGTAAAAAGTAAGGAAATTCTACTTTTTACGATGAAACTAATAAATTTATGCAGATATGCAAGAGGGAACTGCTCCTCTCTTCACGCTTTCCTGAGAAACTAAAAGGCATTTAAGTGTACAGTAAATTGCCTTTTCCTCCACTTTCTTCAGGACTATAAACTCATTCCCACAAATTGGACATATTTTTGTTACATACTCCATTAAGCATCACCCACTAATTTTTCGATTATTTTGACCGTATTCTTGTAAGATTTAGAGATCTTAATTTTTAGGCAGGTTTCTACCAGCCTAATTATCCTTGTTTTAAGGCCTGAAAGCCTGGTGAACAAGCCGCTCTTCAGACATTACGTAAAGATTTCTTCCCTGAGACTAACCATTTTATCCAGGTGTCACTTTCATATTTCCCTTCCCCACTGTTAAGTTCTTTTTTGGTTGTACCCACAATATACTACATATACTTATTATATAAAGTTAGCTGATTGAACTAACTTTATTTACATAGTATTCTCTGAATATCACTCATATAATTATTAGTAAATGGGTCTAATAGAGCTTTAAAAGAAATGAAAACGATTTTTAAGGTTATATTTTCTATTTTTATTCCGAATTCTGCTTTTTTTATTGCTATAATTATTTTATAAGATTTAGTGAATTATTTTATTTCCAACTTCTTTCAACTTTTAGTGCTTCTACAAGATTCGTTTCGATCATTTTCACGTACATAAATCCACTCCATTGGTCACGGTTAAGAACTTACTTCCATCCACCAATAGTATCCTTCATATCATCTTTTCATTCCAACCATTTTTCCCTAAACCTTTCATTGATTGCAATTCATTTTTAGAAAAAGATGTATTTCTTATCAGGAGATGTAAATAACAAATCAAAGTTTCCATATTAAAGGCGATTAATATTGGAAATTTATGAACTGCAATAACTTATTCCTTATAGATGGTGGAGATAAAGATCTAAATAAGACCAGTAAACAGGAAGCCAGTATACAGACAGCATAAATAAAACGTTATCAGACAACTTTAGTTTGCTGAAGAAAGTTCAATAATTGAACCCTTTTTTATTAGGTGCCTTCAACTTGCTGCTTTTTCTTGCTTTCATATTCCTCTTGTTTGCGTAATTAACATAAGTTCATCTCTATTACCTTTTTAAAAAATAAAAGTCAAAATGAAATCTAATAAACCCCAAGGAACTAGAAAGTTGGATAATGTGAAGGAAAAATTTCTTATCTCAAAAATTCTCTTGTACCTTATCTCTGTTTTTCCTGTTGAATGTTTCTCTCAATAACTTGTTAACTGAAGCTTAAATATCTGACAGTATAATAAGAGTTTACACATTTTCCAACTTTTTGGGCATGCAATGACCCATCTCTAAACTCGCATCCGTAATAAAAAAGTAGATGTTTGAGACACTCAATTTCAGCTAATGAGTTTATGCTTATTATCTGGAATTTTAAACTCATATATTTGTCTCAAAATCAGGGTTTTATAACAGGTAATACCCATTTTACCAAAATTGTGAGAACAGCAAATATAATAATAAGCCAAATTACCCAACCGGGTAAATTTTCGGGCGTGTCAACCATAATAATAGGTATCTCAGGATTATATAAAAAGGCATATAGCTGAAGTTATCCAGCTGACCTTTGCACATTGAAAGATGGTTTCTATCTTTATCTGTTCTTTATTTAAATATTATTTTACTGTTAAATTTCTTCTCTTTTTTCTTGAACCTTATAAAATATCTAGTTCTGTATGTTAGACTCTGAATCTGGTGCCTTTGACGTAACTTCTTGGAGCAACTAAGTTTTTTATGGGAAATTTGATCTAACATTTTCCTTTGAATTTCTCTCAATAAACTTGCCAACTGATGATTAAATTTAAAAGAATATAATGAAAAAATTTAGCTATTTTTTTGGTATGCTTTGGCCACTTCTAAATATATATCTATATCAAAAAATTAGATGTTTAAGACACTCAATTTTAATTTCTAATGAGTTTCAAGATTTGAAATAAAAGCTAAGTAGGTCAAACAAGAGAGGAAACAAGAAAAAACATGTATAAACTTTCTACAAGATATAGAAAAAAGCTTGATGCGAGGGGTGCGATTCGAACGCACGAATTCCTACGAAACCAGGCCCTCAACCTGGCGCCTTTGACCTGGCTGGGCAACCCTCGCATTTTGATGGAACAGATAAATGGACTTTAAGATTTTATTATAAAATTATTCTGTGAAATGAATTGAAATTAAAGTTAATAGTATTAAGAAATCTGGTGCGAGGGGTGCGATTCGAACGCACGAACTCCTACAAGACTAGGCCCTCAACCTAGCGCCTTTGACCTGGCTGGGCAACCCTCGCATCTTGTTTTACTGCTAAATTACGGCGCACCTTACGCCTTGCACTTCCTCACAATATCATGGATAATATATAAACGTTTCGAGTCGTGAAGGAAGCTGTTAATAATTATTGAAAGTTCAGGCAGTAAAGGAAATATTTCCGGAGGTATTTTGGTAAAGAAATCTTCCGGAAAGAGGAGTTTTCCGGGACCAGAAAGGAAAAGAGGTCCGGAAAAATTGGTTTGGACCCGAGGGGTTAACCCCAGGCTGGACCGAAGTTCAGAGCTGGTTCAGAATTGTCAGCATTCCTTCAGCTTTGCCCTTAACCACGTTTGCGGCGTTAAGGACAAGGTCTTTAGCCGTATATGAACCATCTGACTCCATGGTAAAAACAAAAGCGTTTTCGTAGAAGTCCACTTTTATAGCATTGATATCACATACCTGCTCGCAGAGCCTGCAGAGGGAACATTTTATAACATCGTCCTCAGCAACCCTTGCTCCTGCTTCTTCAACCCTGATAATGCCCTTTGGGCATTCTGCTGCACAGTGCCCGCAGGCATCGCAGTTCTCAATGGTTATAACAGGTACGTTTTTGTAGCCGCAAGCAACGCCTGCCTGCCATTTTACGCTGTCTCTGCCGTAGCCCATGTGGGCGATAGCCTCGAGCACGAGCTTCTGTCCCTTCTTCAGCTCAACAATAGGCACGTTTGGATCCGCTGGCTGAATCTTTGGGTCAGAAGAGATAAGATCTCGCGAATAAACGGTTCCGGGACCTTCTGCACTGAGGGTTAAAGAAACCTCGCAGGCAGGGCAGCCTTCTCCTCCGCAGACCTCACACTCAGCCTGAGGCATATACGTCTCTATATCCGTTACAAGCGGGATTAAGGAGAGACGGAGAGCCAGCTGTTCATCATAGAGCACGGAGGTGTTGTCATAAAGGTTTACATACTCAATTGCAAGAGTGGGTACATCGGCAACCATGGCACGCCGGATGCCGTTAGCAAAAGCCGTGCTTACCTTAGACAGCACAAACTTTGCAGATCTATCCGATAACTCCAGAATGTCTACTTCCATCGTCATATACCTTAATTCCCCTAAATTTTGAATATCTTAAAAAAAGAGAATTTTGAAGAATTCTCTGAATATTTCTTTTTATACACGCCTTCCGCCTTTCGGACGGGTACCGTCGTGCGGGACAGGAGTAACGTCCTCGATCCTGCCAATGCGAATTCCTGCTCTTGCAAAAGCCCTGATTGCAGCCTGTGCACCGGGTCCCGGGCTTCTCTGCTTGTTTCCTCCGGGAGCTCTTACCCGGATATGAATGCCGTTAATGCCCTTGTCCCTGAGCTGGTCAGCAAGCTGGCCTGCCATCTGCATTGCAGTGTAAGGAGAACTCTCGTCCCTTGCAGCCTTTACAACCATACCACCAGAGGACTTTGCAATAGTTTCTGCCCCGGTGATGTCGGTTACTGTAATAATTGTGTTGTTAAATGAGGATTTGATGTGAGCTACAGCCCATTTCATGTCTGCCATAATTACTTCCTCCCGCCTCTCTTCTTCTTACCGCCGGCACCGCCGCCTCTTTCAGCAGGTCTTTCTCTTGACTGCTTTGCCTCGGCAGCAGCTTTAAGGGTTGTTGCGCTGTCTGCAAGGAAGGATGCGACCTGGACAGGCCTTTCGGGGTGAGATTCACTCACAAGAGGGGAAGTTCCATAGTACCCGATATGCATCTCATCATCCTTTGAGACCAGCATTCCCGGAATTGTAGCTTTTCTTCCGTTAATTGCAATATGGCCGTGGGTAATGAACTGGCGTGCCTGAATAACGGTCCTGGCAAGCCCGAGGCGGAGAACCTGGGTCTGGAGCCTCCTTTCAAGGATATTTTCAGTCTTTAAAGAGAGAATATCGTCAATATTAGCATCGGATTTTATAATGCCGTAGCGGATAAGCTTGGAAAGAATTTCTTCGGACTGGGTCCTGTAGTGCCCTTCAAGTCCTCCTTCCTGCCCGCCGGAAGCTACCTGTGCAAGAAGTTTCCTTGCTTCGGACCTGTACATCCTGAGCGTACTAGCTGCTTTCCAGACTTCCTTTTTGTTCCTGAGGCCGTATGCCTTTATGAGTTGAACTTCACTAGCCATCCTGGCTTCCTGCCAGGGGTGCTTGGGAGTCTCGTAGCTTTTACTTTTTTTACCTGGATATGCCATTCAAATCACCTTAACCGAAAAATTACTTCTTCCTGCTCACACCGACAGTTGATCCGCGGCGGCCTGTGGATTTTGTCCTCTGTCCTCTGACTTTAAGGCCTCTCTCATGTCTGAGACCTCTGTAGGCACGGACCTTCTTCAGGTTGTTGATGTCTTCCCTGAAGGTCAGAACGATATCTGTTCCGAGCAGGTGCTTGTCCTGTCCGGTGGCAAGGTCTTTCTGCCTGTTAAGCATCCAGGTAGGGACAATCTCTTCGAATTTTCCGATTGCAGCGTCGAGTTTGGCTACTTCCTCATCAGGAAGGTACCCAAGTGTAGCAGTGGGGTCAACACCTGCGCCCTTTGCAATAAGGATTGCAGTGCGCCTTCCGATTCCGGGAAGGCCTGTAAGAGCATACTCTACGGGCTTTGCCCCCTGCAGGTCGGTATTCATAATCCGAACAAGATGCCTTAGTTCTTCGTTGTTGTTTTCTTCTGCCATATACTTCCTCCGTTGGAGTGCATGCAGCATCCTGTAGCCCCTGACCGAATACCCTTAAAGAATACGCGAAAACTCAGGAGCAGCTCTCAATAGGAGCTTCTTTACAGCATATACTGATGAGTTCTTTTACATGCAGCTGCCAGTATATAAGGATATCTGCGCTCGCCCCTCATTGAAAGCGAATGTCCGGCAAGATTGAAAGCTGATAGCGGAAGAATTACTGAATAATGAAAAGACGTGAAGAAAGGACGCATAATTAGAATTATGCTAAAATCGGAATGATTTTTCTGCGTATGCATGCCCGTGAAGATAAGTAATTTATTCTTTCTTGAATATTGTTTTTTTCTGGGGATTAAAAGTAACCAGCTTTCGGGTCAGACATAAACTTATTTAATTTGGCCATCGCAGTACGCATCTTTTTAAAACCGCACTTCATGTAAAATCCCTCCCGCCCAGGAGCAGAATACAATATTATGTTTTCCACAGGCAATTTATCACACAACCTGTCAAGCATTCCTTTTCCGATACCCTTCCCCTGATACTCGGGCAATATTACCATATCATAAATGGCTGCCTGATATTCACCATCGCAGAGGGCACGACACATACCGATTAGTCTGTCAGAATCATAGACAATTACAGCTGCATAACTTGCCTCAAATGCCCTCCTCAGTTGTTCAGAATCACGTTTTTGCTTGCCCAGCGGAGCTCGCTCAAATAGTACGGAAGCTTCTTCCCAGTCCACGGCCTTCAACGAGTCACTAAAAGTAAGATGTGAAGTGTCTGCAGGAAAATCATCATTTACCATTGCTACTCCGTAATTACAAGCACCTATCAGTTTAAAGCTCTTTCACATCAAAAAATAGAATTGAGACAAATAGGTCTGCCCCGTAAAATCCTCTTACCCGTGCTTACGTGAAGCCTGCCAGTGGTAGGATGAAGAGAACGTTGTATTGCTGAAACTCTTGCCTGTAATACTGCAACCGCAACTGTTAAAAATTCCATTAAGACCATGGACAGTTCCTCAATGAACCCTGAGGACCTGCTGACTATAGCCAGGCCTGCAGTCATAACACTATAATTTATCAAGGTGAGGGAACCTGGGAGTATGAATCATCCAGAGTAGTAGAATTAGGGGATTTACTCCTTTGCCTGAATGAAGAGGAAATTGTTGAGAGGGAGTACAACAAAAAGAATTCTGTATTCTCATCTATTTTTTGGGGGCGGGTCTGATGGCACCAGAATCAAACGCCTTCGCTACCCGGAACGGTTGCCTTATTGAGAAGATTGTCAGAACTCTATATCCTGCTGCTCATTTCAGAACTCCAGGATATCTCTGGCAGCTCCTTAAATATTTGAAAAACAAATTCCTAAAATTATCAGTTCATAAAATATTTTAAATTATATATTGCTCGATCTTTAATATACCACTTTGGCGGTTTTTGCAAAAACACCCTAATTATAAATAGGATAATGAACCTTAATATGCCTTTTATGGTAATTACAGCAGGGGACGCTATGAATACAAAAGGAGAAGCAGTGGTCTCCATTCGCGATCTAACCATGAGCTATGGTGCCAATCAAGTATTGCGTGGCATCAACCTGAATGTCTTTCAAGGGGAAATCATCGGTTACATTGGACCCAACGGTGCCGGCAAGAGCACCACGGTTAAAATAATATTGGGCCTCATAGATGGTTTTAAGGGGCAGGTTAAAGTCCTGGGGGAGGACATAGCCGGCGGCGGGATTGAATACAAGCGTAAAATCGGCTATGTTCCCGAAACAGCCGAGGTCTATGACACCCTTACCGCCCATGAATACCTCACATTTATCGGGGAAATGTACGGCATGGACTTCAGGCTGGTAGACCGGAAAGCTCAGAAGCTCATGGCCTTATTTGATATTGCCGATGTGTATCATGCCCGCATCGCCTCCTATTCCAAAGGCATGAAGCAAAGGCTGCTAATAATATCCAGCCTCCTGCACAATCCGGACATCCTGTTTTTTGACGAGCCTTTAAGCGGGCTGGACGCCAACAGCGTAATGGTGTTCAAGGAAATCATGACCGACCTGGCCGCCCAGGGTAAAACCATTTTCTATTCCTCGCACATCATGGACGTAGTGGAGAAGATAAGCAGCCGCATAATCCTGATAAATAACGGACAAATAGTGGCCGACGGCTCATTTGATCAATTAAGCCAGAAATGCCGCGAGGGATCCCTGGAAGAAATATTCAACCAGATTACCGGTTTTAACCGGCATAAAGAAATAGCTGATGAATTCATCGCTGTGCTGGGCGAGGCATAGTATCATGAAAGATTTCACCGTATTAAAATTGCTGGACAGATTCTATTTCCTCTTTAAGAAAATGGGGGTTGATTACCCCACCATGCGCCGGATTCTGCAGGTGCAGCTCACCATGGATGAGCGCCGGGTGCCCACCATTCTGACCGATCAAAAAAAGACCCGAAGCGGCAACTTCTTTAAATCATCGCTAATTACATACGGAATTCTGGGGTTTTTTATTGGCCTGTTGATGCTGGTTCCTTTTCCGCTCTTTTATAAAATGAACCTGGCTTTCGGGATTATTATATTTATGGTGATGGCCACCATGATTTCAGACTTTTCCACCGTTCTCCTGGACGTAAAGGATAAAAACATCCTGCTGCCCCGCCCGGTTGACGCCAGAACCATCAATACAGCCAAATTACTGCATATTGTAATCTACCTCTTCACCATTACCATGAGCATTTCAGGGTTGGCTCTACTGGCCGGGCTGTTTAAATATGGGGTGGCCTTCGCTCTAATCTTCATGTTCGAACTGGTGTTGATCTGCTGCCTGGTAGTCTTTTTCACTTCGATTTTGTACATGGCTGTTTTATCCTTCTTTGACGGCGAGAAACTGAAGGATATGATCAATTATATTCAAATACTGCTTTCGGTTTTTATGCTGGTCGGCTACCAGTTCATGGGGCGGATATTCAACCTGACGCGCCTTACCGTCACCTTCCATCCCGCCTGGTGGCATTTCCTCATCCCCACCACCTGGTTCGCCGCCCCTTTCAGCCTATTTATCGAGCGCAACTCCAGCCAGTACTTCACTGCTTTAAGCCTGCTCGCCCTTATCGTCCCGACCGCAGCTACGGTCTTATACATGACCCTGGTTATTCCCTATTTTGAAGGCAAACTGCAAAAATTGAACAGCAGCAGTATGCGCGCTAACAAAGGTGCAGCCATCAGAGAAAAAATACAGCGGGCAGCCGCCAACCTGCTTTGCTTCAGTCGGACGGAAAAGGCTTTTTATCAATTCACCCAGAATATGCTGTCCAATGAAAGAAAACTCAAGCTGCAGCTGTATCCACAGCTGGCTTTCGCCATGGTCATGCCCTTTTTAATGCTGCCCGGAATAATAAGGGGTGGGGTTTCTTGGTCTGACATTTTAGTTGACCTCGCCAACAGCAAACTTTATCTGGCTGTTTACTGGTCCGCTATTTTTCTGGCTTTTACAGCCACCATGATCAGCTCCAGCGAAAATTACAGTGGTGCCTGGATTTACCGGGCTTTGCCAATAGAAAGCCCTGTTCCGCTTTTAAAAGGTTCCTTAAAGGCTTTTATAGTTAAATTTGTCATCCCAATTTACCTGTTGATCGCCTTAATATTCGTCCTCTTATGCGGCTTAAAAATCATCCCCGATCTTATCCTTATATTTATAAATATGATTATGGTCCTGCTCTTTATTTTTAAACTGAACCGCAAGGAACTCCCCTTCTACCGGGATTTTCAAGTCACGCAGGGTATGAACCGGGTGGGGATTATGCTGACTTCAATGCTGGTATGCGGGTTATGCGCCCTTGTTCACCTGCTGCTTACCTATGTCCCTTCCGGGGTAATTCTGAATATTGTCCTGTCGCTGGTTATCGTCATGGTTTTATGGCGCAAAAGCTTCAACATCACCTGGAAGGAAATAATTAAAGACGCCATATGACAGAATATATTGGAGAATATATAGACATTTGATTTTTGAATTTACAGAAAAACTTATACACTACCGTAAGGATTCTAACATCTTTTATATAAAAAATGTAAAGATTCAGAATCTTTTTCATAACCTGATTTAGGGTATTTCACCAAAAAATCACCAAAGTAATGGATACACAGATTTTATTTGAACCTGCATATTTTTGATGTTTTTGAGCTAAAATAACAGTATACTTACACTAAACTGCATAAAATACACAGGTTTTACAACTAAACCTGCGTGTTCTATGAAATGTGAATTTACAGAATTTGCGGTACACTGCCATCCTTACCCCCAAAGAATATGAAGCACTAAAAGCCACTATTCCAAGAGATCAGCATAAAACAATTTTAGATATTTTTTTAATTACAGGTATGCGATACGCGGAGTTTTTGAGGCTCTATGATAATCCTGCCTGGTACGATGAAAAAAGAAATATAATTCATCTCCCGGAAGAGGCACAAAAGAAACACAAAAAAAGGCAATTAGAAAGAACTATTCACCCTCTTCCTTCCATGTTCCATTATCTTCTAAAGGACTTTTGGCAGGCCCGTAAATCTCCCTTAGAAAGTACATGGAAAAGAATCTTCAGAGATGGGCTCTATTTGCAGGCATGAACCCTTATGGACTCTCGGTAAAGTCAAGTAGAAAAACATTGGAATTCTGCTTAATTGCTTCCGGGGTTGTTGAATCAACTGTATGTTTACGTCAGAGACACGATTCATTAACCAGTATGAGACATTATCAGGGTCTTGCCTTTTCAGAGGATGAATAAAAGCTAAGTATGGCTTGAAAGACAAAAGTGCTGCTATAATGCATGGAAGCTGAATATGAAAAAGAGATTATGGAGCCTGAACTTAGGACTGAGTTTATTGAAAAGGCTCAGGAAATCATGAAACAGGAGCCTATAGATGTGGGAACGGTTGAGAACTGGAAAAAGATGCTTGACTGTTGATCTTGCATGTATTGGCTACAAGTAAGGCCAGAAGTTCAAAAAATCGTTGAAAAGCTGGCAAAAAAAGACAAAAAGCAAGTTGAAATCATATTTAGCAAGGTAAACGAGATCCTTCAGGATCCTCATAGGTACAAAAATTTGAGGTCTCCTCTCAATCACTGGAAAGAGTACATATCGATTCTCATTTTGTTTTGCTTTTTTCTGTGAATGAAAAAGAAAAGATTGTCATTCTGGAATATTACGGACATCATGATGATGTATATTGATAATTTTTTTCTTAGAAGCTATTCAGAAACTCTGCAGCTGCAGGGCATTCATTGAGGGGAGATGCCAAGAAAGAGGCTATTGTGTATACGACCACATCACACCAGAGGAACTGAAAGAAAATTACATGAAATACGTTCCAAAGCTTGGAATTAAGATCTGATTTTTTAATGTTGCCGATCTGAGGGGGTGGGGTGACTCAAAAAAACAAGGATTAAAAACTCATGTACTAAACTTAACTACATTTTTAGAAAAGGCCTGAGAAGATACGCCGAGGGGGAGATTTGAACTCCCGAGGGGCTAAGCCCCACAAGCTTTCCAGGCTTGCGCCCTACCGCTAGACTACCTCGGCACAGAGCTTATGGCACGGCTTATACCATAACGGAATAGTGATATATAAATCTTATTCTAGGAATGTATAAGGAAGAAAGAATTTTTAAGTCAGAGAGAAAGAATTTTAGGGGTTAGAGCTGGACATTCCTCTCTTTTTTAGTCCAGCCCTTTGGGTAAGTTCCTGCTTCCATAAGTACACGGATAGGAGAAGCTGCAATACCCGTAGAAGCTTTGAGGATCTCTTCCGTGGTCATTTCAGCCTTTGCAAGCGCAACAAGTTCCCCTTTCAATGTAAAAAGAGCAATCAGCTCTCCTTTAGCCAGATTGGAGTCCAGGCTCGTAATGCCGGGGACTGCCAGAGAAGCGCCTGAACAGATCGCATCCACTGCACTGTCCCGCAGGATAATTTTGGGGAGGTGGGATACAGCCGATTCCATTGGCCGGATAACTCTTCTCAATTCGGATTCATCTCCGTCCTCTTTCCAGAACACATAGGCGTCCTTCAATTCATGGAGAGTGATAAGAGTTTTTTCAGTGAACGGACCTGCTTTAGTCCTGCGGAGTTCCTGCATATGCCCGCCACAGCCCAGGGCAAGCCCTATGTCGTGGCAGAGTTTCCTGATATAAGTCCCTGCCTCACACCCGACACGGAAGAGTACTGACGTGCCCTCAATCTCAAGCACCTCGATATAATAGATTGTCCTTACCCTTATTACCCGTTTAACAGCAGATTTGATGGGAGGCATCTGGTAAATGGGGCCTGTAAATTCTTCGCAGACCTGGCGGACCAGCTTTGGAGGCATTGCCCTGTGAAGTTTCAGATGGCAGATATACTCTTTTCCTGAGAGGCGCAGGGCAGGTACAGCCAGAGTAGCTTTCCCTAGCAGCGTGGGAAGAAGTCCTGTAACCTTGGGGTCAAGCGAGCCTGCATGCCCTGCCGTGTGTACGCCAAGGATAGCTTTTACCCAGGCTGCAACCTCATGGCTTGTAGGTCCGCTGGGCTTGTCAATATTCACCACCCCTTTTTCGATGTATTCGAGAATAGGGCGCTTTTCCGGAGGACAGCCGTATGATGGATTTGTCCAGGCGCCGGACTTCCGGATAAGAGTTCCTTCAACTTCGGATGGCAGTTTGCCGGCGGTTGACATGGTTTTTTCAAAACTCCTGAGTTGTGGTTCTGGATTCAAATATGCAATGCGTAAAGTGGGTGATGCCTAAAGATCGGAAATACTCTTCACGAAAACGCTCTTTAAGTTGGAAATAACTCTCAGATTGGAAATGTTATATCCGAAGTATTCAAGCAAATGTAAAACTCCGTAACAAGCCTGTAATTTCAGGAAGGAACGGCAGTTTTCAGTAAAGGATTTAGAGTAAAGATGTACCTGTATAGCAATCAATAAAGAGCAAACGTCATAATGATCGCAAGATTTAACGGATATATATGATCAGACAGATATCCGGCAAGTAGTAGATGCCAGGTGTAGATACATAATATCAGGGTTAGGCAGATAAAACCCTGTGCTTGGGTTTAATCTGACCTGGCAAATGACCGGTATAAATCAGCGGCTGGTGAAAATTACTCCGGCCCGACAAGAGAGTCGATAGCAACTCTGAGGATATCAAGAGTCTGATACTGGTTCCATTTTTCAGAATCGATAACAATGTCGTAAATAGAGAGGTCTGCAATATCAATCCCGTAATAGTTTTTATACCTGAGGGCTTCGGACTTCTCCCTTTCCACCGTTTTTTTCAGTTCTTCGTCAAAAGATATTGATTTTTCACGCCTCTGGATACGTTTTACCCTTGTCAGCATAGGGGCTTTTATCCAGACTTTAAGTACATTGGGCCTCCCTTCGGCCATATGTCCCGCAAGCCGGCTTTCGAGGATGATATTGTCCTGGCTATGAATGATAGCTTTCTGGTTTTTGTCAATGTCAAGGTCAATGAAGGCATCTCTTTCAGCCAGAGCTCCGAACTCAGACAGGCTCATTCCTCTTTCCCTTGCCATCTTTCTGAAGATTTCGCCAGAGGAGACCAGCTCAAGCTCATAGTACTCAGCCAGGAGCTTTGAGAGGGTTGTTGTCCCGCTTCCGGGAAGCCCGCTCACTGTGATTTGCATTAGACCCCACCGATATTAAGAGCCTTCCTGATAAGCTGGCTGACCCCAAGAGAGGATATAAAATACCAGTAGATCCAGTGCTGGAAGGGACCAAAAGCCGAAGTAGTCAGCAGCTGCTCGCCCCAGAAGGGAAAGACCATGGTAGCAGCTCCGTGCCCGCTAATGTAATAATAAGCCCACATGAAAAGAGGCAGGGAGATGATACTGATATAAGCCATAGGCTTGAACTGCTGCTTGGACATCTTCATCTGGTCTTCCATCATCTCTTTGCGCTGGTCTTCAAGTTTTTTCAGCATATAGGTATTCTGGGAAAGCTGTGCCTCCCTGAACTCTTTCTGGAAAACCTTCATGCGCTCCTGAGTGTTTCTCATGAGCTCCCAGTCAATAGTGTACTTCTGGATAAGGGATGCATAAATGGCAGTGATAGCAGCCATAACTAATAGGACCAGATGGAAGTTCTGCTCCCCGACCAGCGTGAGCACGGGGTCCATTAAAACCCCTACCGCTTCCCCTACAGCCTGCCTGAATTCCTGTCCAAGGATCATTATCCCGAACATAAGGGAAAAACCGAAAGCCAGCAGGAACCGGTCAATTTGCTTTTTTAATGTCTCCGAAACCAAGTTGTCCTCACCATTAAGGTTCAATAAATGTAAGTCTGAAGAATTCAAGTATGGAAGAACCATGATATAAAGTCTTAATAGTAAATAAATTTTGAAATGAATGAGCTAAAGCTTTACTGGATTGAATTAAGACTTCAATGAACTGTGTCTTCACAGGTCTGAAACACCAGTAAACGGCCAGTAAATCAGTTCAGACTGCACGAGCTATTTTAAGACATTACACAGGTTTTTCTGGTTAATAAGTTTCGATGTATATATAAGTTATACTATTCGGAAATGCCAGCAGGGATCAGGTTGTAAATGCCCTTTATTTCGGCCTTTTATACGATCATTACTTCTCAAACGGGTTAGCCACAGATACAGCCCACTGAAATAAAAACATGACTATCAGAAAGTTCCTGATCTGGAGATTCGATATCTGAAAGAACTTACTGAAAGAGCCAGACATGGTAAAATGAGATTTGAAAGAGCAGGCATTTCTGCCAGATTCGAAAGAGCCGATATTTCAACCCGGGATCTTGCTCTCGCGTGAGGCTTCAGGAAAAAATATTGAAGCATAATTTTAAGGTTTCATGCTCAAAACATAGCTTTAAATAATTTCTCATAATTTATCATAAAAAGCTTCGAGGTCTTAGAACAGAGAGCCTGACCTGAAAAAATCAAAATCGATTCATGAAAAAGATCCAGCAGAGCACTTCCAGAATCAAGAAGGAGTTTAAAATGCATCTTCCAAATCCCTATAAACAGCACCCGAAAGTCAGCGAAAAGGCATGGATATCAGAAACTGCAGTAATAATCGGAAATGTAAATATCGAAGATGATGTATTCGTTGGGCCCAATGCAGTCCTCAGGGCAGACGAGCCCGGATCGTCCATAACCGTTCACAGCGGCAGCAATGTACAGGATAATGTTATTGTCCATGCCCTTTCACATTCCGAGGTCCTGATCGGAAAAAATACCTCCCTTGCTCACGGCTGTATCGTACACGGCCCCTGCAGGATAGGAGAAGGCTGCTTCATAGGGTTCGGAGCAGTGGTGTTTGACTGCAATATAGGGAAAGATACGCTTGTCCTCCACAAATCCATTGTCCGCGGAGTAGATGTTTCCTCAGGCAGAATGATACCTGACGGGACCGTAATCACCAGCCAGACCTGTGCAGATGCTCTTGAGGATATCACAAAAGACCTGACCGATTTTAAAAGATCAGTAGTCAGGGCCAATATTGACCTTGTGGAGGGTTATATAAGGCTTGGAGAAGAGGGTTGAAGGCAAAAAGCAAGTTGCCTGTTCAGAAGTGTCAGAAACCTGGAGATATTCAGAGATGGGCTGGAAATATATAGAGACATCCAGAAATATTATAGAGAAAAAAAGGAGTAGTTCGAATCAAAAGGGTCTGATCGGAATTAGAGATATTTTCCCTCCAGTTTTTCCAGAACCTCTTTCCCTTTATCCGTAAGCATGTATTTTTTCCAGGTCGTTTTCTCAGGAGTCAGGCATTCGATCAAACCCATGTCCTCAAGTTCTTTTAAAGCGCGGCTAATATTCTGCGTAGACCTGCTTGCTTCGTGAGCAATATCCGAAGCTCTTACTGCAGTATGTCTTTTCATAGATTCCATCAGTATGAGGCGCCGGTCAACACTAATGACCCATTTTATCAGTTCGTCTATTGAATTTTCAGTCATGTTAAGTCAGATTCTCCAGCAAAAGCTTCCTACTGAGATAAGCAGTCCCATAATATTTAAAATTTAATCACTCTGTTACTTAAAGAGCTGTCAGATAAAGGCAATTCAAGCGATTAAAGAAACTACATATAACGGCACTCAAAGAGTGACCGAATCATAGAGAGTGATAACCAGTCGAGGGAGAATATAATCATGAAATTATATAACTGCCGGTGAAAAATAAAGAGCTGAAAAATGAGAAGTTGAAAAAGCAAGAAACTGAAAAACAGGGTTTCGGGGCTGCTGAAAGGATACTTAAAATGGATTCATCCTGTTCAACCTGTTAATTCAGCCTGTTAATTCAACCTCTACACTAAGTTATCAGCTTGCTACCCTGCCAGCCGGGACAAGTTCATCCAGCAGACTTAGCTGAGTTTACAGGAACCCCGATTACAGGCTTTATCGTGCTCGAAGCCACAACTCCGGGCAGATGGGCAGAGAGTCCGGCAATAGCTTACAATTAGATAAGAAACCAGAATAATCGCTGGCCCAAAAACTTCAGTCTGGAAATATTGACCGTTAGCAAGGGAGCAGAAAACAGAAAATAAAAGCAGAACCAGGAAAACACAAACAAAACAGAAGACAAAAAACAAAGCAAAGAAAAGAAAAAAAATGAAAAAAAATAGAACAAAGTAAAGAGGAGAAGGAATTCAGGCAAACTTTGCCAGAATTGCCTTAATATCCTCAAAGACCTCATCAATGTCCTTTGTACCGTCAAGGGTGACAAGAATGCCTTTTTCTTTATAATAGTTTATAAGTGGCTGGGTCTGCTTTTTGTAGACATCCAGACGGTTCTGGACAGCTTCTGCTTTGTCGTCGGCACGCTGGAAGACTTCGCCACCGCAGATATCACAGATATTGTCTTTCTTTGGCGGGTTGGAAATAACGTGGTAGCTTGCCCCGCACTTGCACATGAGGCGCCCACTTATTCTTCCTACAAGCTCTTCATCAGGAACCTCAAGGTTGAGGACGACATCGATGGGTTTGTTAATTTCCTCAAGGATTGTTTCCAGGGCATCAGCCTGGGGGACAGTCCTCGGGTATCCGTCAAGAATGAAACCCTTTTCGCAGTCTTCCTCTTTCAGGCGGTTTTTAATGATGCCAATAAGTACCTGATCAGGGACAAGTTCTCCTTTGTCCATATATGCCTTGGCTGCAAGTCCCAGTTCTGTTCCTTCTCTAACGTTCGCCCGCAAGATATCCCCTGTGGAAACCTGCGGAATTCCGTAGAAATCAACCAGTTTTTTGGCCTGGGTACCTTTGCCGGCACCCGGGGGCCCGAAGAGTATTATATTCATTCGAAGATCCCCTTTTTTATGTCCTTTATTTGATTTTTTTTACCTTATGATCTCTTTTTCAGTTATCCCTACTAGAGGGTTAAGACGCCTTACTGCTCCCCGAAGAAGGAACGGATCATCGGGTGCATTTCCATCATCTGCTCGGAAGCAATGTCCTCATACAGACGGTACACAATACTTACCGTAAGCAGCAGTCCGGTACCTCCTGCACTTCCTAGAGTACCGAGCAGACTTGCAACCAGAGTAAGGAGTCCTATGAAAGCTCCACCTATTACGGTAACCTTTGGAATATAGCGCTGCATGACTTTTTCAATACTGCTGATGTTCCGCCTGAAACCAGGAATCTGCATTCCCGAATTGAAGATCTTCTGAGCTGTGGGCTTTGCACCCATACCTGTGGTTTCTATCCAGAAGAGAGCAAAGATAATTCCGCCTCCGATCAGCATTATAGCGTCTGTTATGACATGCAGTCCTATCTGCCACGTAGCCGGAGAAGTTGCTCCATAGCTTGCAAAAGACTCACGCACAAGGGATGGAATCCAGTCATAGGGACTGTGTATGGGAGCCATGTAATACATGATCCCGTTCAGGGGCTTTGAGCCGCTGAATTCTCCAAGGAAGTTAATCCCTCTGCTGGAAAGAATGATTCCGACCATCTGTATGTTAGCCTGAAGAGCCCTCACCAGGATCATCGGCAGGACTGATGCATATATTAGTTTGACAGGGAAACGTCCTCTTGCCCCTCTAACCGCACTGTGGGCGAGAGGGATTTCTATTCTTGTACTTTCTACGTAAACCACAAGCAGGAAGATGACAACCGTGCTAAGGAGAGCAAGTATCCCTCCATTGACCAGCAGGAACATTAAACCCTCACCGGATAAGAGGTAGTCTGCCCCCGAATTCTGAGCTATGTAGATCCATTTGGGAATAAGTCCTACAGGAAGTCCGTTTGCAAACTCCCAGTTGAATATACCTGTAACGATTTGCTGGGAGATTCCCGCAACTATGAAAAGCCCGACTCCTGATCCGATACCCCATTTGGAAACAACTTCATCCATGAAGAGGATCAGTGTGCCTCCGATAAAAATCTGGACAAGGAGCAGTAAAGTGATCACTCCCAGACCTACACCAAGAGTAGAAGCAAGCCCCGGATCCGGCTGGATGTATCCGCCAAGAAGCTGCGGTAGAGCCTCCAGAATGATCATGACAAAGACCAGGAACTTCTGAGCACCCTGGAAAAATGACTGATCTCTGGGGTCCGAAAGGTCCAGTTTGATAATATCTGCCCCGACAAGAAGTTGCAGGACAATGGAAGCCGTAACAATTGGCCCTATACCGAGAAGGATTAAAGATCCAGAAGCCCCGGCAAAGAAGGCACGATAAGATTCAAAAAGGTCAATAGAATCCTGAGACATTCCGAAGAGCGGCACATTTGCAAGCGCAAAGTACAGCACCAGAACTCCCAGAGTCCACCAGAGTTTATCCTTGAAGTGGACGTGTTTTTCCGGACTTGCTACTGCAGGTAACTTATTAAAAAACGGTTCTAAGGTATCCCTGAGAGTCATCGATTACACCATTCAAAGTATACATTTATATTTATTTTAAATATTAGAGTATGTTTTACCGTAAAGATAAATGGTATATAGCACATCTAATATAAAAAGTTACTAAAAGAATGAAATAAGTAATGTCAGAGTGACACTACTTATTCGGCATCGATGCAGCTTCCACCAGCATTTTCGATCTTTTCGCGGGCAGAGGCGGAAAACTCCTCTGAAGTGACCACAAGGTTCTTTGTGACACGTCCGCTTCCAAGAACCTTCTCGATTCCGAGATTTTCAAGGTTAATGTGGTATGCCCCGTCCTTAACTTCTGCAAGCCCTTCTTCAACAAGATAGGGAGCAAGTTCGTCGAGCTCTCCAACATTTACTATGGAAACGTCTTTGGATACTTCATCAGGACGCTTGAAACCGTGCTTTCCGTAGCTGTACCCACGCATCATCGCTCTTACGAAGTGGTGTTTGCAGCCACCGGCTTTCCCACGGCCTCCGCGATTTCCGGCCCCACGCCTGTTTTTATGGGTCCCGCCACCGCAGGTCCTGGACCCTCTGAACTTCTTAATATCCATTATAAACCACCTTATCTCATCTTGTGCAGAAGCACGTTGATTTCTTCTTCGTGGTTTCCGAGTACGCCGCCCTGCTGGACTGTCCTCTTAATCCCTGCGTGCCCTTTTCTTGGCGGGTGAAGCCTGAATACAGGCTTCAGTTTGGGGACATCCTTAAGGGAAGCTTTTCCCTCGACAACAGCTTCGGCAAAGGCCTGTATGGAATCATAGTCCGTGTTTTCACGGATATATTCTTCTGTGAGGCGGGTGTCGCCTTCAAGCCTTCCGCGGTTTTCGAGGACTTCTGCAAGGGTCTTTGCATCAATTTTTCCGTATGCAACGTAGTCCTTTACTTTCTGGACCATACCCTTGTAGTGAGGATTTTCCGGCACAAACACGCAGTGGTTAACTTTGTGCAGGCGGAGCATCTTCATGGTGTCCTCAATGGTATAACGTACGTTGACCTGGCCTCTGAGTCTCACAACTGCATACATCTCAGACTTCCTCCTTACAGTACGCAGGCAGCCTTACAACATTCACCTGATTAAGGGCTTCGTAGGTAGCCTTTGCGAAGTTGAGGGTTGACCTGGTAGTTCCGAAGGTCTTGGTCCATACGTCTTTAATACCGGCTTTTTCAAGCACTTTGGTTGCAGTGTTTCCTGCAGCAATCCCGAGACCTCTCGGAGCTGGAATGAGGGTTACACTTACACTGCCTGCCTTCCCTGTAACCTCATAAGGTACGGTGTGCGGCAGTCCACAAGCGCATTCCCAGGAACCGCAGCCTCTGCGGATGTAGGTAATGTTGAGTTTTGCAGCATCAATTGCCTTGCGGATAGCAGGCCCGACCTGTACGTCTTTTGCCTGTCCGAGCCCTACATAGCCGTTTCTGTTTCCTACGATTACGGTTGCTCTGAACTTTACACGGCGTCCTGAGTCAGTCATCCTCTGGACCATGTTGATATCGAGCACCTCATCTTCCAGGTCAGGAAGCAGCATATCAATTATCTGGGGTTCTCTAATAGGCAGGCCTGATTTGATTGCTTCGTCCATGGAAGCAACCTGTCCTTCAACGACCAGCTTTCCAAGCCTGGTTTTCGGAACCCAATCTTGATCGAATGCCATTTAATCACCTTAACTAAATTCAGCAAAGATTTTCTCTTTGGTTGCTTCAAACTGCTCTGGCAGGTCTGAGCTCTCGTCTCTGTATTCGGCTATGTGCTCTCCGCGGATTCTCTCATCCGAGGGGAACACATCGGGGTTGCAGGGGATTTCAAAACCCGAGTCTACAATCCCTTTAAGGGCAGCATAGACTCTTGAACCTGCAGAGGAAGCCTGAAGTCCGATATCCAGAATGCCTCCTTCATAGCCCTTCTGCAAACTCTTCAGCCCGAATAAGAGCCCTGTAAGGTATGCAGCCGTTGTGTTTCCGGTAGCTCCTGTGTAACCGTACTTTGCAAGTTCACTAGAAACGGCTGAGGAATATGTTATATCCCCTTCAGGGGTTGGAGCTATTAACTGGATCTGAACGTTTCTTGCACTCTTTCTGACAACCACACGGTCCTGCCTTGAGAGTAGTAACTTAAGGCGGAGGTGGTAATTAGTGCGCCCTTCTCTTCTTCTTCTAAAAGGAACCTTATATCTTGGTCCTGTTGCCATCTTCAGCTCCTCCAGGTTATTTATTTAACAGTTTTTCGGATTCAAGGTGGGAGTTAAGGTGAGAAACGCTTCTGTATTCTCCGCCTTTTGCCTTTCTGTAGAGTCTGCAGTACACTGACTTGTCAAGTGCTCCGTCTGCACGCAGCTCCTTGAGTCTTCTTCTAAGAGCCCGGATCTTTTTGATCCACAGTTCCTTCTTGGGAGTGCGGGCTCCTTTCTTACCTTTCCTGGAACCATGTCCCTTGCAGTGCCCGTACTTACGCTTGGCAGCAAGAGCTCTGGCTCTGCCTCTGCTAACTCCTTTTACAGGCTTTGCCTTGATGGTGCCTTTCTCAATGAGTCCGCGGATGTCTTCTCTTGTGATTGCGGAAGCGATTTCTTCGGAGGCTTCGGGATTAAGCCATACCCTGTCAAGTCCGCACTCAAGAACTTTGGAAGCCAGCTTCCTCTGGTTGGACAGGTCTGACATTTTACTCACTCCTTCCAGGGTTCAGGACTTTAATCCCGGCTTCTTCAGCTTTTGCAATAATAAGGGCTTTCTTTTTTGCACCTATCTTTCCTGCGATTCTGATAGCTTCGAAAGATGGGTCAACAAGCTCAAGCTCTGCAATGCTGGAAATAAGAACATCAGAATAACCCGAGGGGTGCAGGCCTTTAACCGCTGCAGGACTCCCGTACCCTACCTGGGCAAGAGCTCCTTTCGCAACATACTTTCTGCGCTGCTTACCCTGAGAACCTCTCGGACGCCTCCAGTTGTCATCAAGCCTTTTGAACTTGTGGCTGCAGGTTCTCTTGAACTGGGGTTTCTTTCCTTTCAGAACCTTTCTCAAATTGAATAAGCGCCTGGATTCGGGATCCATATCAAGGGAAACCGGGGTACTTTCAACTTTATTGTCTTCTGCCATCATAACCACCTTCAGGCCTTCTGCACTATGTAGATTCCATCCTGGAAGATCCTCGGATCGAACCTCTTAATCTTGGTCTTTTGTTCTATGTTTGCGGCAGTCTGCCCGACATCTTCCTTGTTGATACCGGAAACGGCAACTTCGTTTCCGCTTACCTTTACCTTTGTCTCACCAAGGATTTTTGCAACTCTTGGCTTCTTTTCTCCAAGGAAGTTCCCGATAACCAGGGTTTTGCCTTCAACCTTTACCTGCATGGGGAAGTGAGCGTACACGATGGTCATCTTGCACTCAAAGCCTTCACTTACGCCTATAATCAGGTTCTTGATATGGGAAGCAAAGGTTCCTACCATGGCTTTCTGCTCTTTCCTTGAAGATTCAGCATCCACGACAACTTCGCCTTCCCTTACCTCTATTCTGATTCCAGGGTACCAGAACATTCTTTCGACAGTTCCTTTAGGACCCCTGGCAGTAAAAACATCCTGAGAGAGAGAGACGGAAACTCCTTCAGGAATCTCTATTGTTCTTGCAATCTCCTTAACCATTTCCTGTTCCCTCCTCAGTATACATAAGCAAGAAGCTGCCCACCAATCTTCTTATCACGAGCATCGTACTGGGACATGACCCCGCTTGAAGTGGTTAGTATAAGGGCACCAAAGTTCTTTGCTGGCAGAAACTGCTTTTCCCAGCGTTCAAAGCTGCCAGTTCCTACTGAATACCGCGGCTTGATTGCACCGCACTTGTTAATTCTTCCCACAAGGGTAATGCTGTAGATTCCGGCTTTTCCATCGTCGATGAACTCGAAATCTCCAATGTAGCCAAGATCCTGCATAACCTTCAGGACGTTGCCGATGTTCTTTGAAGCAGGCCTGACAATACAGGAGCTCTTCCCAATGGCTTCCGCATTTTTAATAGTGGAAAGGGCGTTTGCAAGAGGATCAAGTAATACCATTTTAATCACCTTAAGAATACTTTTCAAAGCCCATCTCGTGGGCAATCTCCCTGAAACAGTGCCTGCAGAGGTAAATGTCGTATTTGCGGACAAGCCCCTGTTTTCTTCCGCACCGCTTGCACTGGTTTACTCCTCTTCCGGACTTATCTATTGTATCTGTCATTTACATGACCTCCACGCCATAACTTTCGTTAAAGAAAGTGATCGCATCATCTACCGTGACCCTGTGGCCAGTCGGGACCTTGCGGGTTGCAATTCTCCTCTTGCAGATCCTTTCTCCAGGGCGCTTGAGTACGACAGTTACGTCCATTCCGAAAACCCCGATGTTAGGGTCATATCTCATACCCGGAAAGTCAGTGTGTTCTTCAATTCCGAAAGAGACATTCCCGAGAGAATCGAACTGAGATCTGCTAAGGGTCTTTTCGATGATCCCTAAAGAGGTCTCAAGGAACTCCTGAGCTTTCTGACCCCTGAGGGTTACCTTGCAACCTATGGGCTCATTTTTCTTGATTGAGAATGCAGGAAGAGTCCTTTTGGCAAAGCACCTAACAACCTCCTGCCCTGTAATGGCCCGGAGGATTTCTTCGGCGTTTACAAGGTGCTGACCACTTTCTCCAACACCCATGTGGACGATTACTTTCTCAACTATGGGAATGCGCATAGGATTACTCAAAGTATCTCACCACCAAGCCGGATTTCAGGTTTGTCCTTGCCAATAACGATTACGTAGTCTTCGATTGTTTCGAAATCGGTGTCTCCGGAAATCATTACCGTATTGTGCCTTGAACTCTTAACTTCCCTGATCTCCATAATCTTTCCGGTTTCGCCCGAGTGCTGGCCGCCTATAACCATTGCAAGGTTGCCGACCTCAAACTTCAGGTGCTTTACTACCTGCTTGTCAGGAATGGAAAGGATCAGAGAGTCCTTTGTCCCGTACTCGTTAGAGCCGAGGATGTTGGTTCCGTCGTTAAGGTTAAGCTGTACTTTTCCTCCTTTGACGGTTGTCTTATTGTTGATCCTGCACAGCTTGTTTACATTGGTTTCGTTGAGCTTGTGGAGGGTAAGACGTCCTTTCTCATCCTGGAGCATCCTGTATGCTTCATTTACGAGTGGAAGTGTAATTACGTCAAAGAGACCTACCGGGAATCTGAGGTCTTTCCTGGGAATTCCGTCAACAAGGACTTTTCCTTCGGAGAGAATCCTCTTACCTTCTCTGTTGTTGTCAACAAGTTTGAGAACGTCCCGGATTATGAGTCCGAGCGGAAGACTGCGTGCCTGGCTGTGAGGCCCCGGGCGGGTAGTGGAGATCCACTTGTTACCTTTCTTCCCGACCTTCCAGCTCTTCGGAACTGATAATCTTTTCTGGTGTGTCACAAAATCACCTGCCTCACTTCTTAATGCTTGACGCTCTGCGCCCGTCTTTCGTTTCCAGCTTTGTGATCATAACATTGGAGGGGTTAATGGGCCTTGGAACTTCGGTGCCGTCCACTTTTGTGGAAATGACTCCGTCCACAGAAATCGTGCCGTCCAAAAGGGATACGGACTGGACTTTTCCTTCAGTGCCCTTGAAGTCTCCGCGCATGACCTTTACTGTGTCGCCAGTGATGACTGCAGCACTTCTTGTGCCGTACTGCTTGGCAAGTTCTTCACTGAGCCTTGCACCCATGAATTTCTGTCTGATATGGAGAGGTGCGGTGTATCTTGCCTTTCTCTGTTTCCTGGGCTGTTTGGATACCATTGCAATCACCTCAGACAATGATGGATGCGGTTGTCCCGATCTTCGGGTACCTTTCGGCAACTTCCCTGGCAACAGGGCCTTTTATATCCGTGCCTTTGGGGATTCCTTCTTCATCCGTGATTACCATTGCATTGTCTTCAAATGCGACATGAAGACCGTCAGGACGGCGGAACTCCTGTTTCTGGCGAACCACGACTGCAAGGAGAACCTGTTTCCTCATTTCGGGTGTGCCTTTCTTTACGGACACAACGCACATGTCACCAATTCCTGCGCAGGGCATTCTGTTCTTGACGCCTCTGTACTTCTTGACAGAGATAATCTCGACTACTTTTGCCCCTGTGTTGTCCACACAAGCGATCTGGGCGCCTGCATTGAGTGCTCTTGGGATGTTTGAGCGTATGCCTTTCATTTGGGCACCTCTGCTTTGACGACAACGTAGGATTTGGTTTTGCTTATAGGTCTGCATTCTGCAATCGTGACAATGTCACCGACTTTTGCGGATATGCAGGCTGGATTATGTGCATGAATCTTCGAGCGTCTCTTTTCATATCTCTGATATTTCGACACCATTTTCATGTATTGCCTTTCGATGACTACCGTGTTGTCCATTTTGCTGCTGACCACGGTACCCACAAGGATCTGTCCTCTTACCGGGAGTGTTCCGTGGAAGGGACAGTATGCATCGTCACATTCCTCTGATGGCGCCGGTATATTTAATCCAATATCTCTTGCCATGAATTTAGCCCCATTTACGTAGCTTTTTAATGTTCTTGATCCGATTTTCGGGTTGTGAGAGCAGCAGGTTTCCCTGAATTTTAACGAATGTATCGGATCTGCGGCCTTTTTCTGAGAGCTCGGCAGGGATCCGGAAGACAAATTCCGAATCCGCCTTGGGAATCTTCAGTTTCCGGGACTCTGAGTTTTCTATCACAAGCATATTTTTCGTCTCGTCGATGACTCTGCCCCGGATTCCTATTAATGATGGATTAGTGGAATTAATCACCTTAATTTCGAGCCCTATCAGTTCATGAAAGATAAGAGTCGAAGGTAGAATTTCCACTTTAGATCTCATTTAGCTCGTGCTGAATTGTCTTTATCCGGGCAATCGTTCTCCTGATTTCTCCGATCCTGCCAGGGTTTTCCGGAGCTCCACCGGCTGAGGTGAGAGCCCTTTCCCTTACAAGTTCGTTATTCAGGTTTTCGAGTTCGTCGGCCCGTTCTTCAATTGTCATGGTCCGGATTTCGCTGGTCCTGAGAATTGCCATTATTCCTTAGCCTCCTTGTGGACTCTTGCCATGGGGTGCCAGTAGTCGTGGCTCTCATGCTTATGCTGCCAGACGCCGTTGACTTGCCTGCGGACTTCCTCTGAGCCTTCTACATAAACAAGTTCTGCTTCTTCAAAGTCTTCAGAGGTTTCAGCCTGGAATTCTTCTTCGGCTTCTTCAGGCTCTGCAACTTCAGCTTCTTCTACGGGTGCCGATGCAGGGGCTGCTGCAGGAGCAGGAGCTTTTGCCTTTGCGGCTTCCTTCTTAGGAGCTTCGACAGGTTTCTCAGCCTGTTTCTCGGCAGGCTTTTCAATGGGTTCTACAACTTCTGATAATTCCCTGACTTTATATGAGTCTGGCAGGACAACGCCAGGCTGAATGATCCTGACTTTGCAGCCAAGGGTTCCAAGCTTTTTGATTGCTACTGCAAACCCTTCGTCAACAACTTCTTCTACAGGGTTTCCAGAATGCTTTATGTATCCGTCAACGAATTTCTCGACTCTTGACCTTGCTCCGGTAAGCTTTCCGGAGATTACGACTTCACATCCAAGAGCACCTGCATTCATGACTGCTCTGAGGGTGTTGTGTCCGGCTTTCCTGAAGTACCAGCCCCTCTCAATGGAAGCTGCAAGCCTGGATGCCATCATCTGGGCATTAAGTTCAGGTCTCTTAACTTCCTGAGCGTCAATCTGCGGGTTTTCGAGGTTGTATTTGGTTGCAACGTCACGGGTAAGTTTTCTGATGACCTTCCCGGCTTTCCCGATTACCATTCCCGGCTTTTCGGAGTAGATAATAATCTGGGTGCCCATGGGGGTCCTGTTAAGCTCCATGCCGCCATATCCAGCTCTGTTAAGCTGTTCTGCAAAATATTCGTCCATGGAGGCTTTAACATACCCGTCATTGACGAACTTTCTCTCTATTGCCATTTAGCGCACCTCGGAGAGGATCATCTCGATGTTTACAGTTTCCGTGTCTTTGGGCGTTGCCCTTCCTCTGGCCCTAGGCATGAACCCGTGAATTACTCTTCCGCGCTGAATTGCAGCGTGGGTAATGTACATATTTGCGGGCTCAAGACCCTTGTACTCGGCATTGCTTTCTGCATTTTTAAGGACTTTTAAGATCTCTTTTGAAGCGCTGATAGGGTACCTTCCTGCAGCCATGGGACCTTTTCTGTGACCGGTTCCTTCATGGTGTCTTTTGAAGGGTACTGCCTGCTTCATGGCAATTACGTCCTCGAGGAACTTCCTTGCTTCAGAGGCTTTCATGCCCTTAATCTTGCAGCAGACTTCACGGGACTTTTTAGGAGAAATGTGAAGTTCAGAACCCATTGCTTTAGAGGTAGTTTCAGGGTCTCCGTTGACTGAGTAATTGATTCTTGCCATTCCCTTTCACCTCATTTCAGCGGTACGAACTTGCTTGAACGGGTTGCTCCCACACCGGCACTGCCGTGGTTAACTTTTGATCTTGTAGGTGCGAATTCTCCGAAGCGGTGCCCGATCATTTCGGGCTGAAGCTCTACACTAACAAACTCTTTCCCGTTGTGGATTTCGATAGCTGTTCCGATCATTTCGGGAAGGATGATCATATCCCTGTGGTGGGTTCTGACCTTCTTTCCTTCCTTGAACTCGTGCAGGACTTTCTTCTGCCCGTCGGTAAACCCGCGCTTAATGCTCCTGCGCTCTCTTGAAGGCAGAAGTTCTGCAAACTCTTCAAGACTCAGCTCCTGAAGTTCTGAGACGGTCTTCCCGCGGTAGGTATACTCACCCTTTCTCTTCGGTAACCTTGATGATGCTTTTTTTGCCATAACGAATACACCTCATCAGCGCTTCATTCCGGTCCTTCTCGCTGCAATCAGTCCGACCTTTCTTCCGGGCGGGGCGTTTCTGCTAACCGTGGTTGGCTTACCCGGGTGTTTCCAGGCACCTCCACCGAACGGGTGATCACGCGGGTTCATGGCAACAGCTGAAACCCTCGGATACTTTGCAGCTCTCGTTTTCATTTTGTGGTATTTCTTTCCGGCTTTGAGCCAAGGCCTATCCACTCTGCCGCCGCCTGCAACAATCCCAACAACTGCCCTGCACTTAGGATTGAGCCATTTGATGTTCCCTGAGGGCATGGACACTGCAGTCCTGTTCGGTTCGTGGGTTACAACGGTTGCGTATACTCCGGAGGAACGGACAAATTTGCCGCCGTCGTTTGGCTTTGATTCAATGTTGCAAATAAAGAAACCTTCAGGCACATTTCCGATAGGGACAATGTTCCCCGGCTTAACCTCGGCGTCGTCTCCGCATTCGATGATGTTCCCCACTGAGATGCCTTCGGAAGCAAGGAGGAAAAGTTCTTCTCCATTTTCAAAGGCAACCTTTGCGATCGGGGCTGAACGGGCAGGGTCGTGCTCGATGTCAATTACTTCTCCCAGAAGGGAGGTATTTTCATCAACACGAGGGTGCCTGAGATCTGCTTTGAACTTGTGAGAAGGAGCTCTGTAAGTTGGAGTGCCTCTACCCCTGTTCTGTGATATAATTCTTTTACCCATGGATCACACCTCACATAAGTCCTATTCGGGTTGCAATCTCATGTGCCGCTTCAGGTTCTTCAAAGGCAAGGACTGCTTTTTTTGTACCCTTCATTGTGGTCATGGTCCGCACGGATTTTACTTTGAACCCGTACAGTTTCTCAACATCTTCTACGATCTGCTTTTTATTTGACCTGGTGTCAACGATGAACTGGAGCTTGTTTTCATCAAGCAGCATCATCGCTTTTTCAGTAACAAATGGATAATTGATAGAACTCATTGGAATGCGCCCTCCAGTTTTCCAATTGCAGACTCTGTCCAGACAGTAAGGCGACCTGCATGCGTACCCGGTGCGAGCAGTTCGGCATTCAGTGAGTCTACTGTTACTACGTCTACTCCGGGAAGGTTTCTTGCAGCTTTCAGAATAGGAGAGGTTTCTCCTGCAACAATCAGGACGCTCTTTTTGTGCTTGTATTTCCTGCCCCTGAGTTTCCCGCGGCCGGCTCTGATGTGCCTTCCGTATTTTGCCCTGAGGACATCCTCATACAGGCCTGCAGCTTCGAGGAACTCGATTACCTGCTTTGTCCGCTCAAGGTTTTCAAGGTCGTTTACTGCGACAATCGGAAGCTCGGCTTCAAAGATGTGCCCCCTCAGGCTTACGAGGGTAGGGTCTATGGTTGCTGCGATTGCCGAGCGGATCGCATAGCGACGCTCTTTTGTATTTACCTTCTCGCTCCTGTCAGCTTCCGGCTTTGGTGGGTGAGCTCTTCTTCCACCTTTTGCGTGCGGGACTCTGGCAGCTCTGCTGCTGTTTACGAGCCTTGGGACATGGGATACGCCCCTTCCGGAACCCCAGCCTCTTGCCGAAGTTTCCATACCTGCATAGAGGCGGGGGCCGTAGGGCTGAAGCCTGTTTGCCTGGGCTGCGAGCACTGCCTTTTTAATTAGGTCAGGGCGGAAATCTACGTCAAACACTGCAGGGAGTTCGATTTCCCCGACAGTTTTTCCTGTAAGGTCTATGGTTTTTGCTGTAGCCATCTTAGATCACCCCTGCTTGGATTCCCTGCTTATGTACAGGATATTGGGTTCGCCAAGGTCGGCTTTCTTTGCCCTGATCGGATCTCTTAGCCTTATAAGCCTCTTGGAGGGTCCTGGGACACTGCCTTTGATCAGGATATAGTCGCCGCGGACAAGGCCGTAGTTAATGAACCCGCCTTCAGGAGTCACTTCTTCCCCGTCAGCCCCGATCTTGAGGATGCGCTTGTTAAACTCAGTCCTCTGGTGGTATCCCATCTGACCCATCTGCGGGACTCTCCATGAGACACGAGACGGGTTGAAAGAACCAAGGGTACCTATCTGCCTGAGGCTTCCCTGCCTGGAGTGCTTGCCTTTCTGCAACTGAATGCCCCAGCGCTTTACAGGACCCTGGGTGCCTTTACCAATGGTAATTGCGGCTGTGTCAACAACTGTTCCGTTCTTGAAAACATCGGTGACGCTTACAAGAGTGCCGAGGATTGACTTTGCGTATTCGAATTTGGTGCCGAGGTCTCTTGCACTGATCCCGGATTCCATAATGTCCGGTACCTTTTTTGGGACACCTGTAAGGCTCTTCGGAAGAGTGTAGACAACTGCCTTAATGTCGCTTACCCTACCTTCTTCGATCAGTTTTCCGATATTTTCAAGAGCTTCAGCCTGGTTGTCTGATGCCGGAATGGGAATCCTGCGCTTGAGTTCAGGATCAAGGTCTGCTGCCCATACCTCAGCGATTGCCTTTTCCCCGGTGCTGTCTTCTGCGTAAGCCCTGACAGCTGCGACCCTTATTGCAGGAGTTTCGATTACGGTCACAGGCACTGAGATTTCCATACCCTGGGTAAGGCTGTTCTTTATATCATCAACCATGATCACGTGGGTCATACCCACCTTATAACCTGCAAAACTCTGCAGCTTTGGCTCACCTATCGCTTCCGGCCAGGCTCTGAACCTTGGAATGTGGCTCTTAGCCCTCTTGCGCGGACTGAATGCAAGGGAACCTCGTTTTGGTCGGTGTATGCTTGCCATATTTCTACTCCGTAAACTTCAATTGAAATACCAGCCCCTCCGGTCAGAACAACATGAGTGACAAAAGAGAAATGCTATGGATTCCCCGAACGCTACCAGGTGGGGGAGGGATGTCGTTCAGACCTGCCGGCTTAGACAGCCTCGAGCAGACCGGAGCTCTATGCTCCCGGTACCCTACATTCCTTCAGGCATCTGCAGATATTCGGCTCCCTTCTGTTCCTGCCTCTGCAGGAAACCTATGATTGAAGGACCGACCTTACGATCCTGGCAGACCCAAATCCAGGCACTTTGCCCTGATTTGAAACATATAGCAATCTGATTTTGAAACTTCAGTATTCAGTAACCTGATCTCTAACTCAGTTAACCTGATTTGAAACTTCAGTATTCAGCAACTGCAACCGCAACTCATCGAAAAACTGAAACAGTTTCGTGCGATTTTAGACGCCTCAGAGGCGCCAAAAGCGGGCGTTTCAAAGCATTGGCCCTTGACACTCATGTTGATCCGACTTTTCTCACTGGTTTATATTCAGTGCAGGAAATTCAACCGTAAAAACGGAAGAAAGCCCTTACTTCCGGAGATTTCCGGGAGTTTAGCATTAAGCATCACATTGATCTGATTAAACGCTTCAAGCATGAAAATGCCTGAAACTTCACATCTCTGATGTACTTTGCCTTTAAAGGGCATATCTAATATATAAAGCCTTTGCAGAGGATGAGGAAAAATAAGAAAGAAGAATCAACGGCAGTAGAAGAATAAATTAAAAAGTTAAAGGCTGCTAACTATCCTTACCTGAGTATTCACAGGAACCTGAGGAATGCCAGAGAACTCCGGGAATACACAGGTGGAGGTACCCTATATAACACCTATATAATATACATTGAGGACAACAAACCTTTTCTATTACAGCCCTGAATTGAGCCCGGAAGCACAATCCCTGAAAAAGATAATTAGAGTTTTCCGGATGAAGCAACACAGGAAAATCTCAGGATTCTGCCTGCTTTTCTTCAGAAGCCTTTTTTACAATTCTCGGGATTTTCCTGCCCCTGAAACTGATTCCGCCTGCAAGTGCCACACCCTCTGTTTTTCGGACTAATTCGGCATAACTGCTGTCAAGGCTGGCTATGATTGTTCTCCCTGCTACCATTTCAATCCGCCCCCCTATTCCCAGAATCACTTTCAGGATTCCCTGAATCTGAAAGACAGTAGCATTTTCTGTAACCTTTATGAGATAAGTTTCAAACGGCATTGAAAAAACCTGCAAATCAAAGTTTGGGCCTGGAAATAGTACTGGTTCGCAGCTGGGTCTCCGGCGCCTGTTTTGATACTTTAATGTTGACAGGTACCGACAGGTTAACTGCAGAGCCCGCCGTCGGATTCTGACTTATAACTGTGCCTGCAGCAGCTTTTGAGATAGCTTCCGAAATGTTTCCAACCTTTACTCCCTGTGCTCCGAGTAAAGAGACTGCTTTTTCAAGAGGCATCCCGATAAGATCAGGAACCGGTTTAGTTAAGAGTTCAGCATGCGTTCGGACCTGAGGCTCTGCAGAGGTTTTTACCTGAGATGCTGCATGTACACTTGCAGAAGTCTCACCGGAGACCTTGAATGTGATTTCGGGAGAATTATTCAAAGGTTTTTCAATAACTACTCCAGTTCTTCCTGCTGAAACTACGAGATCAATTTTTGAGTTTTCTTCCACTTCAAGCCCGGGTTTGAGGCTCTGGGTAAGGACAATTCCCAATTTTTCTCTCGATAACTGCTCTTTTACATTGCCGAGCTGAAGTCCGGACTTTTCTATTACCTGTTTTGCGCTTTCAAGCTCAAGCCCGAGCAGGTTTGGGACTGTGAGAATCGTTACAGAAACTGTCAGGACAATTGCGGAGTTAACTTCGACTTCCGAACCCGGAGTGAGGCTTTGAGCAAGAACTGTACCAGGGGTTTTGTCTGAAGGCTTTTCTTTAATCCCTTCAAGCCTGAGCCGCGATTTTTCAATAAGGGTTTTTGCGGCTTCAAGCCCGAGTCCTGAAAAGTTAGGGACTTTCACGGAAAGGATTTTCGAAATTATAAGGTCAACAACCGCCCCCGGTTCTGCAAGGGAGCTCCCCGAGGGAAGCTGGCCGATTACTATGCCCTGTAGTATGTTGCTCTCTTTTTCAAGAACCTCTCCAGCCTTAAAGCCCGCTTCCAGCAGTTTATTTTCAGCTTCTTCTTTTGAGAGCCCTACCAGGTCCGGGACTTCTTTATAGGAGGTAATATCCGACTTTTCGGGAACCGCCTTTAAAGAGAACTCTATTGTGCTGAGGTTCTCCGGGCTGATGATGTCATCGGCTTTTGGCATCTGGAACCTCAGTTCCTCACCTTCGAGAGCAATATTGGTCTTCAGGGTCACGTTCATACTGCTGACAAGATACTTTGGGCCCGACTGCACTTTCTTAAGCCCTTTATCCATTTCCGCAAGCGAGGATGCAAAAGAGTTGACAAGATTTGAAGACGAGATAACAGGCCTGCTTTTCTGCAATATGGAAATTCTGGATTCAAGTTCTGCTTTCTCATTTGAGAGCTTTGTCACCTGCGCTGCAAGGCTGTGTTTTTCCTGTTCAAGGATAAGTTTTTCTCCAAGCAGCTTGTCCAGGTTTTCTTTATAAGCAAGGGCTTCTTTCTGAATGGATTGAAACTCGACTTCCGTATTATTTAGTTTAGTCAGAATGCTGGCATAACTGCTGGCATCTATTGTCCCTGCTTTCCTGAAGGCTTCCAGGCTGCTCCTGATATCACTTAAATTTGTCATTCCATTCCTCCCGAAAGAGCATTTCCTGAAAAGGGCATTATCCCTCCCTTACCTTTGAAGAGGCAGGTATGGACACTATTTTTGCTTTGATGCAGCTTGAACCCTGCACATCGTAACTATAGAGGGAGTTGTACGAGGCATTGAGGGGAGAGGCGTTGAGGACAGGCCTGTATCCTCTGATCTGGTTTTTAGAGTCCCTTTCCTCCTCAAGTTTCACAGTAAGCGACATTTTGAGTTCAAGGTCTACCTCAGGGATATGATACCATGCGGCCTGAATGTCATATTCGCTGAGGGCTTTTTCTTCTTCAATCTCTATCTGGGTCTTTATAGAGTTCAGGTCAAGAGCCCGCTGTGTTTCAGCAATGGAACGCCCGACTTCCCCCAGAAGCCTGGAAAGAGGGGTAATAAGCACTTCTCCAATTTCTTCCCCGTCATTAGCCACAATAATAACTCCTTTAAATAAGTTTTGGATGAACACAAAAACACGGCAGTACAGCCAGCCTGTAAAAAGGGTATTTCAGAGCCGTACTTGCCGCGAATGTAGTCAGATTCCTTTTTAATTAAAAGGGTCTGCCGATAGTAAGAAATATTTTTATTGAAGGCTTCAGTTAGGACTGGCTGAGGCAGTAGCCTTAACTGTTACCTTGGGAATTGTCCTCTCAGGGGCAGGAACGGGCCTGAGGGTTGTCCTCAGCAGGCTTGTGCCTTCTTCCTTGAAAGAATACTTTGAACTATATTTTGCGTTAAAAGTGGAGGTGTAGGCAACAGATGTTGTATTTTCAAAGCTCCCTTTGCTTTTTCCGAAGAGGATTTTTGCAAGCCCTCCTGACTCCATACTGCCAGTGACCTTTGACTGGTTACTTAACTTGAATTCACTTCCATAAGTAAGCTCTGTTGAAGACTCTCTCATCATGGTGATTGTCATCTTAACTTCGATAATCGATTCCGTAAATTCGTAGAAACGAGGCTCAAGCCCGTAAGTCAGAAGAGACATTGGCTTGTCATTGGTAACTACATTGCTTGCAGTAACATTGCCGTCAGCATCCGTAGTCTCTTCAATATACATTACAACGCTTCCGGCATCAAGCTCGGTTGCTGCAAGAGTCTGAGCAACCTGCACAGAATTCATATCCAGAGCCATCTGCCCTTCTGCAATCGCAAGGGCCATTTCTCGAATCATGTCCCCAAAGGGAACGTTCAATAGTTCCTGACCGACGTTTACCATATTATTTTCCCCTTAAATCAAATAAAACTGAGTGAAAAAATTAAGAGTATAAGAATATAAAAACTTTGCGAGAAAATTGATACACAATAGGAATTAATAGAAAATACTACTCCGACATTAATTAAACGTTCATGAAGATTACAAGCTATAAAATTAAGAAGAGAAAACTTTATTAATAAAAAAGAAAGTTTAATTTAAAAAATATAAGAAGATTAAAGGAATAGATTATATTGCTTACAGGGGGACAGTATAAAATTATGCATGTATCCCGGATGGAACTTTCTCTCTCTTCACCCTTCCCTGAGCTGCTGAAAGGCACTCAAGTGTACAGTAGATTGCCTTTTCCTCCACCTTTTTCAGGACTATAAACTCTCTCCCACAAATCGGACAGGTTTTTCTTACATACTCCATTAAAGATCACCCACTTATCTTGACTAATTTTATTAATATTAACGGACAGCAATTACGTATTATATTCTCTTATAAGGAATTAAAGGTATATAAGAACATTTTTACTCATTATTACATATATATTAACTCTATATGCCACCTTAATTTTCTATTTAGTGAATTTTACTCCAACCCACTATTTAATCGTAAAATACGATTGTACATAGCTACATATTAGATGAGTAAATAACCTTAGGAAAGATAGTTCCTGAAGATTAATACTTAAGAAGTGAGAGAGTTATTGATAACTTTCAAGGTTCTTAAACGTTTGGAGAAAATATAATAAATAAAAAAGAAAAACAAAAAAAATTAAAGGAAAGAAGAATTGTGGGATGAATTACAGTTCTTCTTTCTTACGTCCGAAAACGAAAATCAATCCAATTATTGAAGCTATGGGGAGGGCGATAGCTGGGAATTCAGGAAACCCTATTACATTTATATTTACTTCAATGATTATCGCATACTGTCAACAGTCATTCCACATATACCCTTCTACAATCCCCGGCAGCATCGTCAAATGAATTGATATTGATGTAAAACGATAATGGTTAGCCCAAGTTAACCGTTAAGAGCTTAGGTGATGCATCAAGATAAATTGGCGCACCTTCGAGAACCGTGCCATTGTCATCAACTTTTTCAATGAGCTTATCCTAAAACTCAGAATCTACTTCTCAAATCCTACACCCTGAATAATCAATCAAGTTCCTGATCCCAAAAACAATTATGGACATTGTTAATAAATAAAAGTGAAATGGCTTTTGGGATAAAATATTTTTGGGATAAAATACTTTTGGGATAAAATACTTTTGGGATAAGCTTAATTTCAATTTAATACTAGTTTTGGGATAGACTTACAGAACACTTAAAGCAGCATATATAATTATCCAACTGAATAATAACAATAATGGAAAAATTCCCATGTTTAAAGAATTATCTAAAAACTCCTCCCAGCAGTTTGACCCTGAGAGTACATACCTAAAACCAAGGAGTAAACTCAGCGCTACTAGAGCCATATTATGATAGTCTGGAAGACCTACCAGATTCATAGAAATTGTGTTTGATAATATATTATCGATTATGATTGTAAACATGAGATATCAACTCTTGTAAAATTAAATGTCATATCCATCTAACGTGGTGTTTTTACATGAAAAAGGCTCGTAACATGCAGATAACCTAAAATTTATTTGATACTTAATTTTGTTTCTATTTATCTGATCGTAACTGATTGGAACATCGGTTTTCTCGATACAAGATCCATTCAAAGGAAACTAAATAGATTCCCCAAGTGAGGGAAAACTCCGAAAGAAAATACACTTATAAACCCATGTACCAATGCAATGAAAGGAAGACTTCTTGTTCTCTGGAACGTGTACCCTAGTAAAAGGCCTACAAAAAAAGCGTAGAAAATTTCATAGAGAGCCCCGTAGCCGAAGTTCATGAGCCCAAAAATTAAGCTTGAAAGGATCAGACCATTCCATGATCCAAATACTTCCTCAAGGCTTGTCTGAAGGACTGACCTGAAAAGGAGTTCTTCAGTAAACCCGACAAAGAAAATCATTACTGCTGCAAGCAGTAAGATGTTGACTAAAGAAAGATCCGGAATCAACGGGGTTGCTTGTACGATAAACGCTTCAGCTTGTCCCAGAGTAAAGCCGATAAAAATCGCGGCAGGAAGATAGTACCATAAATTTCTGAAACTCAGTCCTAAGCGTTCATTTGTAGGATTTTGGAGATTTATAACAATAGTCAGAGGTATTATCATTGGAGCGTAGATGAATACAAACGATAGAAGAGGTATTTCAGGAAACATCGGCACTGAAAAGTTCATAAGGCGGAGAATCGGAAGTAACAAGAAAGCCTGATAGATGTTCCGAACCTTCTGCTCTTTTACGAATATGGATACCAGAGATATAACTACCAGTATACCTACATATAGTAAGAGAGCAACTTTAACATTTCCGGAATAAATCAATGATTCGGGAAGAATAATTAGAGTAAGAAGGATACTTGCAAGGACTTTTTTACTCTGATATTTTGAATTTCTATGTTGTATATCTGGATTTTCTGTTGATTTCCTGAGAATTGCGGTTTCTTCACCATAACTAGTCACAATTAGTTTTTCCATATTTACTCCGACTCCGATACTTTTATCCAGAGATGAAGATCACTACAAGGGATATTCACAGTTATTGTTATATTCTGAAGATATGTATTAAAAAATACTCGTGCGTATACATTATAAATATAATAGTTTATGATATTCAACACTGGAATAATATTTTTATGACTACTTACAAACTTTTATTCTGGCCATATAATAATTTTCGAAAATTGAAAAATAATCGTTGTTTTCTACAAAAAATTAACATTACTTGATTTATATTTATTATTCTGAAATAATAATAACTTTTCTAATTTCAGGATAAAGATATTCATTACTCTCGTCTTTAAGCCATTTTTGATTCGGAAATCCTCATTAGTAAATCTCTTTTGTGATTATAAACCAGTTGGGTTTTCTTCCTTCAGAATGGTTATATTTTTTAGAGAATAGTTATGAGAAATACTATCCCTAAAGCTCTTGCTCTTAATATTAACTAATATAGTGAATCATGCATGTTTAAAGAAATTCAAACATAGTTTAGAAAATATTACATAAACGTAATAATATATTTAGTAGAAGATATCACTTATTAACACTTGTCTTCAATAAATAGTTATGGATGTATATCAATTTAAAAGCATTTCAGTTTAATAGATATTTATTCTTTATGAAATAAAGTAATATCCAAAACTATTTATATTTATAGATTCAATTCGCAAATTGATCTAATAAACATGGGAATGTTAAGAAGATATTTGCAGATCTTGCTATTTTTTAGCTAAGATTTCATTATAAAATGATTGATCATAGGTGTGTTATAATTTGGATATAGTTGTTCCGAATTTATTTGGTTGGGTTGCGTTTTTCAATTCAGGCCGAACTCGAGTAAAGCGTTGTGCTCAAGTTGTTGGTGAATGAACATGTATGAGGAGGGTCTACCGGAGACTGCAGTTATTCTTCCTGCTTTTAATCGAGAATTGGAAATAGGGACAATCGTGCTTATCGCCAAACAATATGCAGACCGGGTCATCGTTGTGAATAATGGCAGTTCAGACCAGTGTTCAGAGGTGGCAGAATTCGCTGGGGCTGAAGTAGTTCAGGATTTTACTGGCACAAACAAAAATTTCTCGCTGAAAAAAGGTATTAAAGCTGCAGAAGGTGCCGATATTCTGGTCACAATGGATATGGATGTTTGTAGAGATCCGAAATTAATCCCGAAAATGATTAAGCCTATTAAAGAAGGAAATTTTGACCTGGTAGCAGGAACATGTATTAGCAGGCACAAGAGAAATCATGAGAATGTCCTTTTGGTAAAAAATAAAAAGACAGAAGAAAGTCCTGTGGGGTTTCTCGTATTTTCGAAAGAGTGTCTTAAAGAACTGGATCTTTCTGACGTGTACCTTAATTCCATTCGTTCTATTATGTCTGTATGTGAAAGGAAGAAAATCAGGGCTCACCATATAGACCTTCAGGAAGACCATGAAAAAAATCTCTTCAAATCTTATAGAATAGGAGTTGTGGTACCGGCTTATAATGAAGAGCTTTTGATCCAAGAAACTATCGAAGGAGTTCCGGATTATGTGGATAGGATATACGTAATAAATGATTGTAGCTCCGATAGGACAGGGGAGATCATTGACAAGATGACAGATCCGAGAGTAGTGCCAATACATCATAAAGTCAATAAAGGTGTTGGAGCGGCTATAGTAAACGGGTATAAGTACGCTCTGGCAGACGAAATGGATCTGGTTGCGGTTATGGCAGGAGACAACCAGATGGATCCTTCCCAGTTACCAAGGCTTCTATTCCCTATCATTGAAGGAAAAGCAGACTACACAAAAGGAAATCGTCTCCTTTCAAAGGAAATGAGAAAAGGCATGAGCGCCTGGCGAGCTTTTGGCAATGGAATCCTGTCTTTAATTACAAAAATCGGAAGTGGTTACTGGCATATTACAGACCCGCAAAATGGCTATACAGCAATATCGCGAGAAGCACTTGAGGCGCTTGACCTGGATTCAGTCTACACTTACTATGGCTACTGCAACGATCTCCTTATAAAACTTAACGCTCTTGGCTTACAAACAATAGATGTACCAATGCCTGCACGTTATGGCAGGGAAACATCCACTATCAGATATGGAGCATATATAAGAAAAGTTGCCCCCATGATTTTTAGAGGTTTTTTGTGGAGGCTGAAAATGAAGTATATAGTTCTTGACTTCCACCCTCTGGTTCTTTTTTATATTGCGAGTATGGTACTTGTACCTACCGGATTTTTTTTCGGACTATGGATTGTTCTACAAAAGTTAGTCTTCCACAATCCGGTTTCGGCAAATTATCCACTTCTCGATGTATTTATTTCGCTCATGGGTATGCAGTTACTTCTCTTTGCTATGTTCTTTGACATGCAGGTGAATAAAATAACAAATGGAAAAAACAGTCTCAATTCATATTAACTTGTATTAGTGGGATAGTTTCGTGCTCTTCCAGCGAGTTGAGAATTCAACAAGAGCTATGTTCTTCAGAAAAATACTGAGATTTAGTACATTTGATAGAACGAAAAATAAGCAAAAAATAAGAGCTTGATCTGGATGTCCAAGAGTAAAATTATGAGTATGAGAGAGCATGTGTCAAAGTTTACAGTTGAATATCCCACATCAATTGAATATTCTCCATGTAAGCCGAAAATCGTGATTGGTGGTTATTGATGCTAAATATAGAAAACCACGATTTTACGACTCATAAATTCCTCCAACTCTGTGAAGCAATATCACCTAGTTACACTACAGTAACGATGACAGAATACATTTGCAACCAGCACCCTGAAAGATTCGTGCTGTTGCGGCATGACGTTGACAGGATGCCTGGACGTGCCCTGGCCACTGCTCAGATTGAACACGAACTCGGTATCAAGGCAACATATTATTTCAGGACGAGCGAAAATGTATTCAAACCCGATATTATTCGTCAGATAAGAGATATGGGACATGAGATTGGTTACCATTACGAAACCTTAAGCGAGGCTAAAGGAGACAAAAAAAAAGCCTTCGAGCTTTTTAAGTCACATCTGGATGATTTCAGAAATGTCTGTGATGTAAAAACGATCTGTATGCATGGAAAACCTCTTTCGAAGTATGACAACCGTGAACTTTGGAACGAACATGATTATAGGGACCTTGGACTAATAGGTGAAGCCTACCTTTCTGTAGGAGATGATCTCAACTATTTTTCAGATACAGGAAGAACCTGGGGATTTGGAAATAATTTGAGGGATTATATCCCCGGCAAAACTGAGAAGGTTTTTGCTAATAGTACTGATGATCTCATTGAATTGATTAAGAGCAACGAATTTAATAATTTTTATATTCTGGCACACCCTGAAAGATGGACTTCAAGCGCTCTCGGATGGGGTATTTATTATTCAACAGATCTCGCAGTCAATTTAGGAAAAAACATTTTAATGCGATTCAGTGAAGAGAACCAGACTGCTCAGATTATGAAAAATAATAGTTTATCAATTACCATTGACATTGAAGACTGGTACCATATTCCTTCAGTTTGCGGGTCAAGTTTTTCTGTTTACAAAAACGTAAGCGAATTTTTTGAAAAATGGAACGGAAGATATGATTACTTAAGTGAACCGACAAAGAGAACACTTGATCTTCTGGATGAATTTAAAGTAACTGCCACATTCTTTATTGTAGCAGATGTTGCAAAGCACTACCCCGGTCTAATTGAATCTATTGCTGAAAGGGGACATGAAATTGCGTGCCATGGCGCGGATCATACATGCATTCTTGATCCAAAAACAAAAGTACCTCTTACTACTGCTGAAGAGTTTGAAAAAACAACCTTAGAAGCAAAGAGACTACTTGAAAAGATATCCGGAAAAGAGGTGATTGGATATAGGGCACCAAACGCCGTGGTCACGGGATGGATGCTCGACTCACTGGAAAAACTTGGATTCAAGTATGATTCGTCTGTTGCTTTAAATTCGCTGTATAATAAATCTGATTCTTCTCTGAAAGGTGTCTCCTCGGTTCCCTATTATCCAGCTGCAGGTAGCCTGGAACCTTCCAAAAGCAGGGGTTTTGTTGAGTTTCCCTGGGCTTATTACGATATGGGAATAAAGATTCCAACTTATGGAGGACCAACATTACGATTTCTTGGTTCTAAGTTAATACTCCAAGGACTCAAGCAGAGCTTAAAAAGAGGACACACGATTTTTTATTTTCATCCTATTGACATTTCAGAGGAGAAGTTTCCAGCTATTGGAAATAAGAGGCCTTTATACTGGATAATAAAAGGGAAAATTGTCGAAGAAAGGATTCGCTATTTGTTTAAAAAATTAGAAGGTGTCAAGAAAGTTCCTCTTCGAGATAGGGTAGGTGACTATTGCAGTGTTTGAAGTAAAGTTTTAGGAATCAAAAAGTAAACGAACAGGAACAGAATTAATCTTTGTTTTGAGATCTTATTTCCGTGCTTGTTCTTGAAAAACTCTAGAATATAGTAAATGAAAAAATGACAACCAAATTATGGATCTTTCTATTATCCAAACATGGGAAAAAAGCGCGATAATATTAATCCACCAAGCAAGAGAGGGGGAAACCGTAGTGCTAAACTGTCATAATCTTGATTTCACTCTTGACAAATTTCGTCAACTATGTTCAGTAATCGCGGACAAGTACATTTCTGTTACCATGAATGAATACGTGACTGCAGATAATAACCTTCCCAAGCGCTTTGTATTGATGCGGCACGACGTAGATAGGTTGGCAAAAAATGCACTGAAAACGGCAAGAATAGAAGAGGAATTTGGTATACGAGCAACTTATTACTTCAGAACCAGCAAGAAAGCCTTTGTTCCAGAGATCATACAGGAGATTGAGGGAATGGGACATGAAGTTGGATACCACTATGAGGTTTTGAGCACTGCTAAAGGTGACTACGAAAAAGCCATTCAGTTGTTCGAGAATGACGTTAACAAATTCAGAAGCATCTGTAACCTCAAAACAATTTGCATGCATGGTGCAGTATTATCAAAATATGACAATAGAGATCTCTGGAAATCCTATGATTTTAGAGACTTTGGAATTCTTGGAGAAGCTTATCTATCTGCCGGGGAAAATCTCAATTACTTTACTGATACGGGAAGAGGTTGGAACTCAAGGAATAATATGAGAGACTTTCTCCAGAATAAAAATGAACAAATTTCTGCGGATACAACTGATGATCTCATTAAATTGGCTGAGAGCAGTGAAATCAATAACTTCTATATTTCACTCCATCCAGATCGATGGAAGTCAAATATTACAAACTGGAGTTTGTTCTGGTTATATGATTTTGTACTTAATTCGGGGAAGAAGGTCGTGATGGCGGTGAGACAATAGTGAATATCACATTTAATGTAGATGACAAAAAATGGGATGAATATGTAAAAAATCACCCTTTTGGAAACATATTCCAAACAACGGCAATGTATGGCGTATATAAAAACACGAAAAAATATTCCCCGATTAAACTTTGTTCTGTTAATGAAGCCACAGGTGAAATCGATGGTGTGTTACTTGGAGTAACAATGCGTGAAATGACGGGCATATTGGGAAAAGGTATTTTAGGCGAATTCTCTACGCGATCCATAATCTCTGGTGGCCCTCTTGTATCGGACAACTCAATAGATACGTTGTCAAAAATGATATTCGAACATGATAAAATGGTTCAAAAAAAATCACTTTATACAGAAATATGGAATTTGCATGAGATGAAATCTCTATTAGATAACGTAAAAGAGTATAATTACGAGGACCATCTAAACTTTTTAATAAACCTGGAGGTATCAGAAGAAGATCTCTGGAGGCAGATTCATAAATCGAAAAGAAAAACTATTAATCGTGCAATAAAAGCAGGTGTGGTGATTGAAGAAATTAATCATAGAAAAATGATACCGACTTTTTACGATTTACTGAAAGAAACATACAAAAGAGTAAAAGTACCACTTTCGGATATAACCTTATTTGAGTCGGCTTTCGACCAGCTTGTGCCAAAGAACATGGCAAAATTCTTTTTGGCAAAATATGATGATACATACATCGGTTGTAGAGCGGTTTTAACTTACAATAACTGGATTCACGACTGGTACGCCGGAGCCTTAGACACTGCATTATCACTCTATCCTAATGATTGTTTGGTATGGCATGTTCTCAAATGGGGGACAGAGCACAATTACAAAATGTTTGACTTTGGAGGTGCTGGTAAACCAGATGTGGAGTACGGTCCGAGAGAATTCAAAAGAAGATTTGGCGGAAATTTAGTCAATTATGGTAGATACTCTCACATTCATTCCCCTATAAAAATTAAAATTACGGACATCGGATTTCAACTATACCAGAAATATTCTTTATAAAAAGGTGTTATTTTATTATGAAAATAGTAGTTGACATAAATCATCCAGCACATGTACATGCCCTGAAAAATTTTGTGTGGGAAATGGAAAAAAGGGGACATGAGATGTTAATTACTGCCAGTAAAAAGGAAATGACATTTGAATTACTGGAGAATTACGATTTTGATTATGTAAATCTTGGTAGCTATGGAAATAATTTACTTCAAAAATTAGTTAATATACCTATTCTCGATTTAAAAATGTATAAAGAGGTGAGAGGTTTCAAGCCCGAAGTGTTTGTAGGGCTAGGTTCGATTAGAGCAGCTCACACTTCTTTTTTATTGCATAAAAAATGCATCTTGCTTGAAGACACGGAACACAGCACAGAACAGATTAAGTTATACTTGCCTTTTGCCGATGCTGTTTTAACGCCAGGTTGTTTCAGAGGAAATCTTGGAAAAAAGCAGGTCAGATACAATGGGTACCATGAACTGGCATATTTGCACCCTAACTATTTCACTCCAGATCCGGAAATCCTTAAAGAACTTGGACTAAAAGAGGATTCCGTATTTTCAGTTTTAAGATTTGTATCCTGGGGTGCAAGCCATGACGTTGGCCATCACGGTATACAAAACAAAATCGAATTTGTGAAAGAGCTTGAAAAATATGGTCGTGTGTTAATTACTTCTGAAGGTAGATTGGACGAGGTACTGGAGCAGTATCGCATTAAAGTTTCACCAGAAAAGTTACACCACTTACTATATTATGCAAGCCTGTATGTCGGAGATGGAGGAACAACAGCAGTTGAAAGTGCAATTTTGGGCACTCCCTCTATTTATGTTTCAACTCTTGTTGGAACAATGGGCAATTTCATTGAACTTGAAGAAAAGTATGGATTGTTGTTAAATTACAGTGACTCAAATAAAGCCATAGAAAAGGCAATTGAGTTGATCCAAAGCCCAAATATCAAGGAGTGCTGGAAAGAAAAGAGAGAAATGTTGTTAAGAGATAAGGTCGACGTCACATCATTCATTGTAAGATTTGTTGAGGATTATTTGACTAATTGAGAATTATAAAGGAGAAAAGAAGTAAAAAACTTGTAGGAAGTTAACGGTAAGTAAGTGGTGTTTATGAGATTTGGGGTTCTTGGATCAAATAACATTTATGTTAGAGAAACTACTGCTGAGATTTCTAATTTTTTTCATGTTGATGCAATTATTTTAAAAAAGAAAGAGGAAAAATGTAACATTGATTCAGAGAAAAAAATAAATTTAAAGTTTATTGATAGCAAATCTTTGTTTTCGTTATTAAGACTACCTTTTGCAATAAAAAAGACCAGTAGACGTGTTGATGGATTTATTGTTCATTACATGAATCTTTATTTTGCATTATTAATTGCATCTAGAATTATAATAAACAAACCCATAGCTTATCTATGCTATGGTAGTGATGTTCATGGATCAAAAATTGGAAACTGGTTCGTAAAAAAAGCACTTAAAAATGTTGATTTAATTTTTGTGGAAGTTCCTTCTCAAAAAGATTATCTGCATAATTTTTTTGGAGTTCCATATGATAAGTTAGAATCTTCCAAGATTGTGTTTCCGGTAGATCCTTCTTTTAAAAGATATGATGATTCACAAAAGGAAATTATAAGGAAAAAATGGAATTTGGACTCAAAATATGTAATATTTTCCCCTCGTACTGCAGATGGACTTTATAATCATCACATTCTGGTTAAAGCAGTAAGCTTCCTTGAGGATGATTTAAAGAAAGATATACAAATCGTAATTACCGGATATACTGGAGCAGGAAATAGAGATTATCTGAATAGATTAATTGAAATTGGAAAAGAAAATAATGTTTGTATGGTTAATTTGGATAAATTTCTGACACCTCAAGAAATGGCTGAAATTTATAATATTTCATCGATTAACGTAAATATTCCGAAACATGACCAATTAGCTAGATCTATAATGGAAGGTTGCCTGTGTGGATGCATACCTTTATTAAATGTAGAAATACCAGCTTATCATGATTTATTTAAAAATGAAGAAAATTGTGTTTTTGTAGAACCCGAACCAGAAGCTGTTGCTACAAAAATAGAATGGATACTTAAAAACGGAGATAAATTAGAAGAACATTTTTTTGCAGAGAACATTAAAATATTTTTGAGGTACCAGAACACTAAGCAAATTTATCAATATCTGACAGCAAGAATTGAAAAAATAGTCCGTTAAAAAAGAACTAAACTGAAGTGAAACCCTATACAATAATCTTCGCAATTAATAAGTTTATTTATCTGACATATTAAGTTATTTTCCAGGTATTTTCCTATAATAAAGGTGAAAAAAATGAAGATACTAGTAACTGGTGGTGCTGGATTTATCGGATCTCATTTGTGTGAGAAATATACAAAAAATGGAGATACAGTTTTGTGTTTGGATAACTTCATAAATGGAAGTCTGACAAATATAAGACATCTCCTGAATTATCGAAATTTTAAACTAATAAACGGTGATATCCAAAACTATGATCTTTTAGAGAAAATAATGAGAGATGTAGACGTCGTATTTCATTTAGCTGCGCAAATTCATGTGGATAGGTCTATTGTTGAACCAAAATTGACCTATGATATCAATGTACTGGGGACTCAAAACATCCTTGAAGCCGCCAGAATTCACGACGTAAATAGAGTGATACATGCATCTACAAGTGAGGTATATGGATCTGCAAAGTATTCTCCAATGGATGAAGATCATCAGCTTCTCGCACCACATCCATACGGAGCTAGCAAAATCGCTGCCGACAGAATGTGTTATGCTTACATAAACACTTATGGTATGGACATATGTATCGCCAGGCCTTTCAATATATATGGCCCAAGACAGAAAGATTCCGGATACGGCGGTGCAATTTCGATATTTACAAAAAGGGTTTTGAGTGGTTTACCTCCAATTATTTATGGAGATGGAAATCAAACAAGAGACTATACTTTTGTAGGCGATATTGTTAGAGCTTATGATTCAATATTAAATCACAGTAATCCAATAAAAGAGCCTGTTAATTTTGGCACAGGTGCAGAGTTCAGGATTGTAGATATCGCAAACAAAATTATTCAACTTTGTGATAGTGATTTAAAACCGGTTTTCGTTGAGCCCAGACCTGGAGAAGTTCAAAGGCTAATCGCAGATACCACCAGAGCTCAAAAAATACTTGGATGGAGGGCAGAATACACACTTGAAGAAGGTCTGAAAGAATTCATAAACTGGTACAAAAATTACAAATCAGAAGAATGGGCCAAACCAAGGTGAGTAAAAACATGAGAACAGAATTTTTGCCATATTGTCAGCCTTCAATTAACGATGAAGAGATTGAAAGCGTGCTGGATTCACTAAGATCTGGATGGCTTACAATGGGCCCTAAAACAATTGAATTTGAAAACCTAATTGCAAAGTACACCGGAGCAAAACATGCAATTGCTGTAAGCTCCTGTACTGCTGCACTACATTTGTCCCTTCTTGCATGTGGAATTGGAAAGAATGATGAGGTAATAACCACACCTTATACATTTGCATCAACAGGCAATGTTATTGTACAGGTTGGAGCAAAACCCGTATTTGTTGACGTGAGAAAAGATACTTACAACATCGATCCTGAAAAAATAGAGGATGCTATTACCCCTAATACCAAAGCAATAATCCCAGTTCATTTTGCAGGTCAATCTTGTGATATGCATGAGATAATGAAAATTGCAGAAAAAAACAATCTGTTTGTGATCGAGGATGCAGCACATGCAATTGGCTCAGAATATCACGGAAAAAAAATCGGATGCATTGGAGATTTCACATGTTTTAGCTTTTACCCTACCAAAAACATGACAACAGGAGAAGGAGGGGCAATAACAACAAATAATGATGAATTTGTTGATAAATTGAAAAGTCTGAGACTTCATGGGATAAGTAAAGATGCCTGGAAGAGATATTCAAATCAGGGAAACTGGTATTATGAAATTGAAGATTGCGGCTGGAAGTACAATATGACAGATCTCCAGGCTGCATTAGGAATTCCTCAAATTAAAAAATTAGATACTTTTTGTGATATTAGGAAAAAATACGCTGATATTTATACTAAGAGCCTATGTAGAATTGAGGGAATTATTACTCCATATGAAGATTTAGATGCAAAACATGTTTATCATTTGTATCCCCTGTTACTAGAAAAATATAACAGAGCCAAATTCATAGAAGAAATGGGTAAAAGAAATATTTCATGCAGTGTGCATTTCATACCTCTCCATCTTCATCCCTTCTATAAAAATCAGTTTGGATTCAAAAAAGGAGATTTCCCAAATGCAGAATGGCTTTACGAACGTGAAGTTTCGTTACCTTTATACCCTAAAATGAAGATCGAAGATGTAAGATCTGTTATCGAGGCGGTTGAGGATATAATATTTTCATGAATCTATATACATTATAAGATTCCAGAGAAATTTATTGCTCCGGTGTTAAGCCTTATATAAATATCTGTAAATTTTTGGCTTTGTAAAAATCCTCTGTTTATTGTTTATGGATTATTTCAACATCTTGAAGGTAACATGTTCAACCTGAAACTAAGCAAAATGATGAAAGATATCCAATGGTCTTTTATCAGTCTTGCTACGACATCTCTCACACACTTTCTTCTTAGAGTCTTACTTGGTAGGGAACTGGGACCCTCAGGACTTGGCTTATATACATTAGTATTTACCATTTACATGTTTGGCACGCAGTTTGCAACATTTGGAATCAATTCAGCCATGACCAAATACATAGCTGAACATAATGAAAACCTGTCAAAAATAAAGGAATTTTTTTCATCCGGCATTATTGGATCCATCGTAAGCGGATCTGTAATGGGGATGCTGCTATATTTCCTCTCCGGTGTTGTTTCTACATTTATTTTCCATCAACTTGAAATGACAGACCTTTTGAAGCTTACAGCATTCTGCTTCCCCTTTATCGCCATGCAAAAAACTGTTATTGGAACTTTGAATGGCCTGAGGGAGATGAAATTGTATGCAATTCTTAACATTGCCCAGAGTTTATTGATAATGGTCGTATCTTTTGCTATGGTAGTAGTTCTTAATATGGGAGTCATAGGTGCAGTACTTGGCTTCGTAATTCCAACAATACTTGTAGGTCTACTCTCTCTTATATTTATCAGAAACTTATTTGTGGCACCAACAAAACTTATGACTACAGTTTTTAGAGAGATTTCATGGTTCGGATTCTATGTTGTCCTTGCAAACTCCATAGGAATGATCAATACACAAGTTGACACCCTGATGATAGGCTATTTCATGAAAGAGACTGATGTCGGGTATTATGCGGTTGCTATCATGCTTGTGCAAGGAATAACATTATTACCTCAAGCAGTACAGGCAGTAACAACACCTTCAATCGCAACATATTACGGAAAAGGAGACTTTAACAATATCCAGCGACTCATCAAAAATACTATGTTAAAGGTATCTGCGGTTATAGGATGTGTTTCACTTGTTCTGGCAATTTTCGGCAGGTTTTTGATTCCTCTTATATTTAAAGAAGAATTTTTGCCTGCTTATTTACCAATGCTTACATTATTAATTGGATATTCTGTCTATGCAGCTTATGCATCTATAGGAGGTTGCCTTGCAAGCGTTGGCAAAGTTCGGATTATTTTCAGGATCGATGCAATATGTGCCGGCTTAAACACATTGTTAAATATCATGCTAATACCAAGATTCGGACTCCTTGGAGCTGCAAGCGCCACATCCATAGCATTGATATTTACTGCCTTGACTAATTTATACTATATCAGGAGATATAGCACAGAAAAAACAAATCAAATTAATAATGATTCCAATAGTCTCAAAAGTAACATAGTTTGAGAAAACTTATTTCATTTTTTAGACAAATCACTAAAAACATAAGGAGAATATTTAATGTTATTTAAAGAAATAGCGCCGATAATCATATTATTTACCTTAATAGTCTCGGCGCTAATTGCAATTAGAATTAAAAGATCAAATGTCTCCACTATAGATGGATTGTTTGCCATCTTTGGGGCAGTATTGGGATTATTGGTAACTTTCTTAAATTTAATTTACAGCAATAATTATCTAATCACAATCGGGCCTCTTCTTACAATTGCATCCCTTCTATATCTAAGATATAGAACCAGATTACTAGCAGGTGACATAGATGTAGACCTTTATCTCAGTAACCGAATATTAAAGATTATCCAAACTGTTTACTGGATTTGCATTTTTGTTGCACTAATAAGTTATTATCAGGCAGAACCTTATTACCGCCCTCCACTATTCTTTTTCAGTATATCAATAGCTGTAGGCTGTTTAGGAGTGGAGATTCTGTCACGCACCTATGAAGAAAATATCCAACTCTATACTTTATTCTCCAGGATATTTATAATGTCATTTATCCTGAGATTTAGTGCCTATTTTATATCTCCTTACCCAGTTGGTTCCGATCCATGGGCGCACTCCGACTTAATAAAAGATATTTCCATCTATGGAACCAGTTATTTACCCCAAATAAATGAATATTATAGCAATTATCCAGTAATGCACCTTTATGCCTCTATTGCAGGCCTTCTCGGAAATTTGACTACAAAAGGCGCAATTTTTATCATAGGAGCAGTTCTTATATTTAGTACCATTTTTGTATATTTAATTATTAAAAAAATCACAAACAATGTTCATATTGCTTTATTCTCAATGCTACTTATAAATTTTTCAGATTTCCACATTCAATGGAGCATCCAAGTAATAGCTATGAGCTTTGGAATTGCTATATACGCGATGACGATTTATCTTTTACTTGAGCAAAGGGAGAAAATAAGCACTCAATATAAAATATTCACGATATTATCTATATGCATCCTCATCTGGACCCATACGATATCATCTTTTGTTTTTTTAGTAACAGTGTTTTCGTTATATGTAAGTTCATATATTTATGAGAGCATTTATATAACTAAAAATTACTATCCCAAGTTATTAGCAAACGCTACCCTTTGCGCATTCACTTTAATAATGTTATCCTACCATTGGATTGACCCAAAATACCCTTTTTTAGAAGAAGTAATGAGAGGACTTGCCGCTTCATTAGCGCAGGAAGCAGAATTCTTAGGAAGAAACACGATTTCAAACCTGGAAGATTCCTGGTCCTCTATCCTTGATATTTTTGGTTTTCTCATTCTGATTCTTTTTGGAGTTATTGGAAGCTTGCATAGCCTATCAAAAGAGCATCAAAATAAAACAAAAGTGCGTTTAGTTTTCACAATTGTTGTACTGTTCGCAATCTTCTTTATATTTCCTGTAATGGGAATCAGGAATATTGTACCGTACAGATGGCCAGCATTTATATACCTTATCTTGGTTTTATTTTCTGGGATTGGGATCTTCAAATTTGTTAGCATTGTTAGAGGCAAATATCATAAAGTTATTTTTGTCTCTATACTGCTGATAGTATTCTCATTTTTCATGATGACGAACTCTTTTACAAACATGGATTCTCCTGTTTATGGAAAGGATCTTAATCAAAACATGATATGGACTGAATCTGAAATAAAAATGTTTACAGATCTCAATAATTCTTACGATGGTCTTATAATCTCAGATCTTCAAACACGTGAAATGCCATTCCAAACATACATAAAAAGAGATATAGTGACAGATTATTTAACAACTCCCAATGGAGATCTAGATTGGGACTATATGGGAGATAAAATGCTAATTTGGAGAAAAAGTAGTTTAGACAGACCTGTACAAGTTAATGGATATAAAAATCCCGATATGTTACTCGGGCTTTCGTTTAAAGACAACCTCGATAATAATTATCATAGTGTATATGACAGTGGAAGCGCAAAAGCATATTCAGGTCTTAGTGCCGAGTTTTGGGACATAAATGAGTGATTCCCTATTCTCGGCGTATTAAACTTCAGGCTTTCAATCCTTAAGGGAGTTAGAAACACTGGCAGTAGAAAATCGCCGAGAATTGAGAATTATTCACCGTCGCTGACACTTGTACTTTCTGTAATATTTAGATAGTTTCCGGCACTGTTATTCCATACATTATTGGTTTCGAGAGACACAGTGTACATAGATATGTCATAAATATTTATACCGTGACCTGATCCTGAAATCAGTCTTCCGGGTAATGTGTTTGTTACAATGTTATCTCGTATGATGGTGTTATATGTATATTTCGGCGGTACTAACCAAACATTTTTCATAGAAATTCCGTCATGATAACAGCCATCAATGAAATTATTTTCAATAGTAGTGTTATTGAAACCCTGTACATTGATACCTCCCCCAAAATAAGTGGATAAGCCCATGTGCTGACCGCATCCGGAAATTATGTTGTGGTGAATATATACATTCTGTGCGCCTGAAGGAACCGGGTAAGAGTTGTAGCCGTTTACCAGAATACCAGCCAGATTGGTATTGCTGATGTTGTTGCCATAAATCTCTATATCATCCATGGCAGGAACTGAAACCGTTTTCTGAATTTCTACGCCACATCCGCCTGTAGGGATTCCTGAATCAATTTTATTATCATGAATAGAGATATGATTGGAATCTGTTATAGTAATTCCATCATTTGTACGAGGGATGAATGTGTTGTTATAGATATTTGCATTAGAGACTTTGGTCAGGTAAACACCGTTGTGGCAACAGCGATAAAATCTGTTATTATATATGTCTATGTTACCGCTACCTTCTGTATATACTCTGTTAAGCACACGAATTCCATCATTACTGCTATTATGAATATACATATCCCTAACAGTAACATTTGTACACCCATCTAAAAGCATCACTGTATAATAATGCTCTCCCCTAGGAACAGGTTGAGCCTGTACATTCCCATCAATTTCAAATCCTTGAATTGTGATCTCGTGAGCTGACTCTTTTCGAGGTTGTATAATTCCCTTATGTGCAGGCCATCCCGCATCGTCAACGAGCTTGATAACTGCATTGGAGTCTCCTTCGAGAATCGTATTGTTGCCTATCAAGAGGGTATCATTAATTACATATGTGAAAGGTCCTTTGAGATGGACAGTTGTATAGTCAGAGTTCTCTGCCACCAATTCAAGGGCCTGATTTATCTGTATATGATCATCTTTCCCATCGCAGTTAAAGTCACCATCTCCATCCCCTGCAACATAAACGGTTCCTACTGCTGGAAAATAAAAGACTGTTATGATATAGATAATTATCAAAAGGATTAAAACTGAAGTGTAGTATTTTGTTTTTGAATTACCACTAATACTCATTGAGTTTTCCCTCTCGTTTTAGTATCATACCCACTTTAATTCTTTACTTCAAAAAATTTTCGGGTTTACGTTCTTCTGCCAATCCTTAACTTGTAGCCTTCTCTTAGTTAGTCATATCTGAAATTCTTTTTTATTTATTAATGAAGTAAATAATAGTCACCAAAAAGTACACCTCATTTATAACTGCACTTCAATTAAAGCCTTAAAAAACCTTAAGTTTATGAGGGAGACGCACAATTCTCTTGGAACTATGTTTGAGCTTATTCTAAAGCCATTCTTACTCTCGATCATTTACTCCCCAGAACCCGCTCCATAATCTGGAACTTAATAAATAATTCGAAGTATAAAATTTAAGATATGAGTTTTAAGTTTTAGGATGGAACTCATTATGTAAGTTCTGCTTGTTTAATAAGTGAAGATCCAAATGAAAATTGTTACCTAAATATTAAATGTTTTTGATTTGAAGTCTGGAAAACAAATACTTAAGAGAGAAAAAAATGAGTTTTTCAGAAAATTAATCCCTAATATTAAATCTGTTCACTTGAATCTTTTTCCCTAGAAGATGACTAAATATAGTTTCTAAAGTTTTTTGATAGATTTTACCAGATATTCGGTGTGAATCCAAATAAAAAAACATGATAGGAAATTATTGATCAAATGTAAGAAACGAGCATACTTCTCTTGTTTTGAGTAAACAGAGAAGAATTGTTACAATCATGACATTTAATAGCTTGTCTTTACAAGCAAAAATTAGTTCAAAAAAATTTAACTAAAAAATTAACGCACAGAGAGAGGTCCTTTCTGTGCGCCTCGTTTTGATTCACTTCTCAATACTTGAGTAACGTAGAAATTTATTGTTTTAATTTCATATTCAGTACGGGTCTCTGGTTTTCGTTTTCGACTTCGGAACTGTAAAATGCAATATAGTTGTTGCTCTCACTACGAGCTTTTATCAGAAATCCCGTATTCTCATATTTTCCACTGGTATATTCTTTTACAAGATCAGTTATGTCAAGCTCGTAATACTTGTTGTCAGGAAGAGTACTGCCTTTAATGGTAAATGTAGCATAAGGAGTGCTACCCTGAGAGACACCGTTTTTATCATACCAGTCTCCTCCGGCATTAGTCCACGCAACACCATTATTCTTTTTATTCCAGCTTACGTAGCTTGGATTCCAGGCAGAAGCAGGCCTGTAAACCTCAATCACGGTATCTTCTGGCCTTGAAGTTCCTTCAGGATAGTACCAGAAGAGGGAAAGAGTTGCATTACTGATCTCTGAACCTGCGTGTTCACTCAGATTAAACCACATAACGTCCCTGTACCTGCCGACACTATTTATGCTTCCCACGTCGATATAAGAATGACTTGGTAAAACTGTATCAGGGGAAGCTTCTCTAAGGCGGTTATCGTTTACACTATTAAGAGTTACATTTACAATGTTTGCAGGTACAGTCACTGAAGACGCTTTCTTTGTTATGTTAAGCTTTGGCTTCTGGTTTTCACTTTCTGCTTCAGAACTGTAGAATGCAATATAGTTGTTGTTTTCACTACGGGCTTTTATAAAGAAACCTGTGTTTGCATACTTACCACTGGTATACTCTTTTACTAGATCAGTTACATTCAGCTGGTAATACTTGTTGTCAGGAAGGGTACTGCCTTTAATGGTAAATGTAGCATAAGGAGTGCTACCCTGAGAGACACCGTTTTTATCGTACCAGTCTCCTCCGGCATTAGTCCATGCAACACCGTTATTCTTTTTATTCCAGCTTACATAATTTGGATTCCATGTTGAAGCTGGCCTGTAAATCTCTATTATAGTGTCCTGGGATCTTGAAGTTCCTTCAGGATAGTACCAGTAGAGGGAAAGAGTTGCGCTACTGATCTCTGAACCTGCATACTCACTCACGTTAAACCACATAACATCCCTGTATCTGCCGACATCGCTTAAGCTTCCCACATCAATATAAGGATTGCTCGGTAAAACAGTTTCAGGGGAAGCTTCCCTGAGACGGTTATCATGCATTTCGTTCAGGGACATAGTGCTTTCACTTTTAACTGCAGTTATTCTCGTAGTGACCGAGTCCTTGAGCTTTCCGTCACTTACTTCAAAGGTTACACTGTAAGTTCCTTCTTGACCTGATGACGGGGTCCAGCTGAATAGTCTGGAATTTCCGTCAAATTTTGCTCCAGTTGGAAGGCTCGAAGCTGAGTATGTAAGACTATCTCCGTCTTCGTCCGAAGCGGTTACTGTAAAGCTAAGACTTTTTCCTATTTCAACTGTAGCAGCAGGGACAGAGTTCATTTTAGGCGCGTGGTTTGTTGTCGTAGTTCCTGATCCTGACTTTGAAGCATAGTTAGTGTTTCCGAATGCTCCGATATTAATTCTGTCCCCGTTATTTTCGGGTTCTTTAGAGTAATCCGATGTTGGGAATCCTGCATCAATACAGGGGGAACTTACAGCATCAGTTACCCAACTGTTACCATTCCATCGTCCTGCTTTTGATTTAAGATGGTAATCAGTCGAGGATGCAAAAAGAGGATCGAGATGTATGTCTGTTGAGCCTGCCGATAAACCTGAGTAACTTCCTTTTGCATTGTTCCAGACATCATTATACTGAAGGGTAGCTGTATATTTTGTGGACGCTATACGGATACCGTACCCTGCACTTGAATCAGCAGAACCGGTATTACAATTTATAATTATGTTATTTCTAATTACTGTATTGTACGTATACGATGGAGAAGTCTGATAGATATCTTTCATCAAAATACCATCATGATAACAGCCATCTATTACGTTATTTTCAATAAGCGTATTATGGAATCCCTCAACACCTATTCCACCTCCCCAATAACTACCCATGTTCACATGCTTTCCACACTTGGTTATGATGTTGTGATGCACATATACATCTCTTGCAGCAGTGGGAACAGTATAAGAATTATAACCGTGAACCAGGATGCCAACCATATTGGTATTACTGATCTTATTGTACGAAATCTCGATATCGTTCATGTACGGTGAGTTTGTGGTTCTCTGAATCTGGATACCACAGCCACCTGTAGGGGTACCTGGATCAATTACGTTATCATGAATAGAAATATGATTTGAGTCTGTTATAGTAATTCCATCATTTGTGCGAGAAATAATCGTGTTATTATAGATATTTGCATTGGAAACTTTGGTCAGGTAAACACCATTATGGCAACAGCGGTAGATTTTATTATTATATACATTTATGTTTCCGCGCCCCTCTGTATATGCACTATTCAGCACCCTGATACCGTCATTCGTACCTTCGTGAATGTACATATTTCTAACAGTAATATTATAACAACCATCTAAAAGCATTATTGTATAATAACTTGCCCCGGTAGATACGGACTGGCTGCCACTGTTCCCGTCAATTTCAAAACCCTGAATTGTAATGTCGTGAACTCCACTTGAAAGAGGCTCAATTAGTCCGTTATACCTTGCCCATCCAGCATTACTAGTCAGCTTAACTACGGCATTTGAATCTCCTTCAAGGATTGTATTACTGCCTATCAAAAGGCTGTCATCAATTACATACGTGAAAGGTCCTTTAAGGTGTACAGTTGTATATGCCGAGTTTTCTGCCACGAATTTAAGGGCCTGGTTTATCTGTATATGATCATCTTTTCCATCACAGTTATAGTCCCCACTCCCATCTCCTGCAACATAAACTACCGGTGCTTTACTGGCTGAAGTTGCCGGAATGGTTGCAAGAATAAGGCAAATTGCTAGGAAAAATATTGTAACTTTCCTGTTTAACATCTCAATCACCCTGTAACTATCCAAATTATTTTGTTAAACGAGGTCGTGCCAGAGCATTGTCCAAGTTAATAAAGAAATTAAGAATTCACAGTTTGTGCACAGTTTGTGCCAATTTTTCCCTTAGATTTGGGTCATTTGAATGGATTTCGCAGATAGTATCCACTATCCGGAAATTTAGCACTTTATTTTAAAATTTATATATTAATGATTCGCGACTATCGGTCAGTATATTGAGTAAAATCAATAACTCTCATGCACTTTTGTCTCCTCTTCTCCCTCTACTCCCCCCGGTTTAAACTTATGAATGGGTTTTATATCTAGTATACCATTCAACCGTTTGAGGCTTAAAAGAGGCCGAAAGTTTTCTTTAATTAGAGGCTACTGCACAGCGTTTACCGAGTAAATCGATAACTCGAGCATGTCTAAAATGTAACTAACGAGTACGTTTAGTAGCTTTTACGTTCCTATAAGTCCCCCCTTACTTTAAGTAAAGCTAGTAATTCACAAGTACTCATCTATATTTTCCATGAAGTATTTGCTACTATACTGAACTAAATTATGAATATAGTTTCGGATTAGATATAGGAAATAACTTCAAAACACTGATTGTCTATATAAGCCAAGACGATGAGATTTCCACTCCCTCGGAATCATTTTCATCGTAAGTTAGGATTATACAGATATATAACTCTTCAAATAATTCGATGCATTTTTCTTCAAGTCCTTACCTTACTCTGATTATGCAGGATTACATTAGGAATTAATTCCTGTTCTTAATTTCCTGCCTAACTAATTAACAGTTTTTATACTGTATATAATTACTTGACTATAATCTTTAGGAATGAATCAAAATTCTCGAATTTAATGAAAATTATACTTGAAACATAACCATCGTTTAATGTTATAATTTCAGGAAATCAGGTTCTCTTAGAACTTTTATTTCAATATTGATTTTTATTTTGAGATATTTCTGGGATTCAGTTAAGATTTTTAGCTGAAATTACTTTCTTACAGTCTCCTGTTAAACTCAATTTTCCTAGAAATTTACTGATGTTCAATAAGGAAAATAATATTCTATGGGAATCCATAGAACATTATCAATTTCATGGAAAGACAGAATGCTAAATTTCTAATTTTTGCATAACATATATTTTATGATAAGCTTAAAGAAAAAATCGAGATAGGGAATAAGTGATGAGTTTATGCATACTGTCTATTAGAACCACTAAAAAAGAATTGAAACTAATATAGACGGATACCAATAATATAAAAATAAAGAAATATTCGCTAGCGGAATCGACTATAAATAGGATTGAACAAAAACGACATGTATATAAAATTAAAACTCAAATTGAAATCAATCACTTGTGGTAAAACCATCTATAAAAATTAATCATAAGAAATTAACAAATTATTATTGGAAGGATCTTAAGTAAAAAGCTTAGGATCTTTACCACAGCAGATAAAACTAGACAAAAATAGAAATTTATCAGTCATCTCTGTAAAGAAAGCGAGAAATTGAATAGGTGAAAAAATGAATTTCAGTGAAATTTATTATTACTGTGTTTCAATTGTTATGATTGCTGGTGTACAAACTGCTTCTACACTTAATTTGAACATAGATCAAAACACGACCGGAAGAATTACGATCAGTTACCAAGCTTCAAATCCAATATTTGGCGGATAAAATAATACAGAAATAGATGTTTCATATTGTTCTCAAAGATTAATTAGTTTTCCAAGGTTGTCTTTCATATCCAACAGTTTTGACTCAAGTTCTCCTTCTTTCTGAGTAATAAGTTCTTTAATCTACTGAAAACCAAAAAATCTTTTTCATTGAAAATTTTTCGATTTCATTGACATTAATAAATCCAGCGTTAACTTAGGGTTACATTACATCTAAAGCGTAGAATAGTATTCCTATGAAGTTCCTTTTTTTAATTTGATTTCCTGCTTTATAATCAGGTTCCTTTTGTTCTATAAATGAAGTTCATCACAAAAATTAACAAGTATTTTACGAATATTGTTTTGGAGTTCAACATATCAAAATCTCACTATTTATTTTTCAAAATGAAATAAGTTTATTGTCGTGGATTAGGTTGGAGGTGTTAAAGAAACAATTGAGAAAGCATTCTAACTGAATTTATTGTGTCTATGATAGATATGGAACTGTTTTTTGTGTAACAATAATGGCTTCACGATCTTCAATACTCTTTTGATCACCTTCATTTGTAAAAAATGAACTTCAGAAATAAAAAGATTTAAAATAACTATACAAGTAGTAGACATTAAATACTTTCAAAACCTATTAATTTTTAGGTTAATATATATTCAATAAAGTGTTTTGATATGCCCTACCCAGTTGCACATGTCCTGTTCTTTGTATTCTGTGTCAGTGCAGTAGCAGTCTACGCCACTTTTAGCTCAATTTTTCGCAGGGAACTTTCATCCAGGGATCTAACAGGGCTTTTATTGCTGCTATTTGTAGGCAGTGCAGGTACGCTGCTTCCGGATATTATGATAGTTTATAATCTGCCTTTTAAAGGTAGTTTCGAACACTGCTGGGCAGGCCCGATAGCGACACACTCATTTCTATTCAGTTCTACTGCAATCCTGTTCGGAACACTTGTTGGATACGTTGCATACAGGCAGTTTGGAAAAGCGATATACATGGGTCTTTTTGCAGAAGCTGCTTTTCTTACCCATTTATTGCTTGATGATATAGGAGAAGGTGGTACTGAGTACTTATACCCGATATACAATGGAAAGGTCAGCGTATTTTCACTGATGGACGTAGGCTTTCAGGAAATCGGGCTTTTGCGTTATATAATAGCATCTTTTATATCGGTTTTTTTTGTTTGCTCCATAATAATGATGGCTCTGGTTGCCCTGGATCACCTTGGTTTTGAGTTCAAACATAGACCAGAAAAATAATCTTTTTCTTCAGCTTTCACCTCATTATTTCTCATTTCATTTTTTTTTAAAAATCTACCAAAGCATAAGCTAACTGGTGAAAGCAGTACGCTTAAGTGTTAAGATTTGAGGATAAAAAAATAGAAGAAAGAATTTAAACATTTAAAGATAAGGTATAAAAAATATAAATATTCGGAAAGACAGCAGGAGCTATTAAAATCAGGTTTGAAGTTCGCCTACACCTTCGAGCTTTTTAATAACTCTAGCCGGATAACCCAGAGCAAGGCTGTTTGGAGAAATATCCCGGGTAACTACGGATCCGATGCCTATGATGGAGTTTTCTCCGATCTCGACTCCCTGGGTGATAATACATCCGGGATTCACAGAAACTCCGCGCCCTATTTTTATAGGAGCCATGGTCCTCGGATATGCCTGTCTTGTGGTCAGGCTGCCTCTTGTATGGGCAGACAGTATACACCGATCACCGATTTCTGCATAATCTCCTATTGTGATTAATTCCGGATGAATCCGATCAAAAACAACATTGTAACCGACATATACATTTTTCCCAATATTTACACCCCGCATTCTATGAAATTTTGCCCTCCAGGAAGGAACCGGAGCATTTGATGCAAGTAGTTCTAAAAGCCAGTTCTTAAAATACTTGAATCCAAACAGGATTTTATTACTATGATAATGATCGGCTACTTCCCCAAAAGCGACTTTATCTCTATTAGATATCATAACATTACCTTCACAACTTTGCGGTGAAAAACGTAATTATTCCACCAATTTCGCCAATGAATACCTCTTTCATGCAGTCGGTCTTTATTACATAAACTAGTACTGATAGTGTAATTGAGTTTGAAATAAACTTTTTGTCAGCTTTTATTCCTGGTTAAAAGCTTTAAAAGCATCGATTTTTTTATCTCCACAGCATCACTGGGACAAAGTTCACGGCAACAATAACACTGGATGCATTTTTCCTGGTTGATTTTTAATGTACTGCCTGCTTCTTCAATGGCATGCACCGAGCAATTCAAAACACAGGCTTTACAAAGCTTACAGTTTGAAGTATTAATGAAGGGTTTTACAGTTAACTGAGTCCGAAGTATTCTCATAAGAACAGACGGAACATAAGCAGTAATTCCACCTTCCGGTCTTTTGAACATTACCTTTACCTCGTCCAGAGGTGTGCCGACAACTTCCGGATGCTCAGTTCCAAACCCTCTTGAAAGTGCGGCTTTGTTTGTAGGAACCTTTATGGGATCGATTCCTATGAGCTCAGATGCCACAATATCAAGGGCTACGCAGTCGTAACTTGCCATGATAACGCCTGTGGAGATAGGTGTGCCGTTAGAAGGACCATTCCCCTCCATTCCAACCACACCGTCCATAACTGAAAGATGAGGCTTGACAACAGAATAAATATCAACAACTGCATTCCCAAAACGGTCACGATCTTCCAGAGCATGTGCCTGCTTTCTGATTTTTTGAGGGACAGTCCCAAAAAAGTTTTTGACAGCCCCGGTATAGAGTGTCAATTCGTGAGTTTTGAGTTTCGGAAGTGAGATTATCACATCAGCCTCAAGGACTGATTTTGCAATGTACAGGTGTGGAAACTGTCTGGCACCAGGAACATCAACCCCGGTATACCCTGAAGTCTCAAAGTTTATTAGCTCTGCCCCGTAGCAGGAGGCGACTTCTTCAATTCCCGATGCTTTGAGTGCCTGCGAAGTGCTCGTAGACCCAGGTCTTACAATCCCTGACCCGTCGCCTATAACTGGTATACCCCCTGCCTCTGAGACCAGTTCACACATAGCAGAGACTACTGCCGGATGTGTTGTGACAGCATCCTCTGGAGGCCGAATGGCAAGCACATTGGGCTTAAGCAGTACTCGGCTGCCAGGAGATATAATCTTCTCAAGGCCGCCTATCAGGTTGAGTGATTCTCTGATTGCATCTTTTGCTTTCGAGTAATCGCTGCATCGAACAATAGAAACCCTTGTATTCATAATCACACATTTGTATGTTAAAGAAGTTTATGTAATTATAATTACTCTATTTACTCCATATCTGAAAAAACGCTATCTTCTTTACTGGCCGGAAAGGATGAGATGATAGTATCATCCTGATAGAAGAAAAATTCAAGAGGTTCTGATTCAGAGAAAAAGGAAAATCTAAGGGGTAAAGCTGAATCAACTCCACCTGTGACCTCTTAAAATTGCTCCTTTTTTATTAAATCTTACAACCCGATCGGGCTGTAACTCCGGATCAAACATCAGCTAATATTTTCAAGAAATTTTTATATCCAGTTCAAGCTTCTTTGCAGCTTCTTCTATCAGTGGCCGCGAGAGTTCCTGGTTAATTTTTTCAAGCCCCTCTTCCCTGGACATTTCCCCGCTCCGGACAAGTCCTGCTATATCAAAAGTGTATGGATGGAACCCATATTTATCCAGATGGTTATAGCAGGCGAAAGCGTTCAATGTACAGTTCGTTGAATTACTGTCATTGATGCCGGGTTGTTCCCATCCAACCTTCAAAAGCGTATCCAGCACTTTATCTTCGCTGTATTCCCATAAACAGAGTGGGTGCAGGATACTTAGAGCAGTATCTTCTTTGTTTTCGATAATCTCTTTTTTGAGAAGGAATAACTCATCCTTATCGTCGACACCTATTTTTTCAAGCTGCTTTTCAAAAAGATTCCTTGACCATAGTAGGAAATTACGTGAGAGGTTAATTATAGGATTTGGAGACTGTCCGCCTGTGAAAGCAAAGACAATAAAAGGTGCCTTCTGAACAATAGCCTGTTCTATCAGTTTCTGTTTGATGATAGTTATACAGATATTGCATATATCACTTGCCCGATATTTAGCGAACTTGGGAAACGCATCATAAGACTCAGCCGCTTTTCGGAATGTGTTGTAGAGAATTTTCTTTTCCATTGTCAACATAAAATAATCGGAACCTGTGATCTCACAGATCTTTCTGGCGTTTTTTACTGCGCCTTCGGAGATGAACCCATTATCAAACTGGACAGCAAGCACTTTCAGGAAAGGATAATCTTGTTTGAGCTTGTAAAGTGTATATGAGGAGTCTTTTCCTCCAGACAGGGCATAAATAACATCATATTTACCTTTTCCTCCATAGTCCTCAAAAAGTTTTTTAATTTTTGCCAGATATTCATCCTTTTCCTGTGAGGATAAAGGAGTATATGTCTCACAAAAATGACAGAGCTCAGTTTCTGTATTAATGTTTATACCTGGAATATCCGAATCCAGAATACACTTTTTACATACTAGCTTTGACACGTTTGTATTCCTCCATGATGGATCGGTTGGATATTTTCCCGTTCTCGCTAGATGGGAAATGATCAATCAACAGTATTTCTCTTGGGCACAGGCAATCAGGAAGGTTTTTCCGACGAAATGCGAACAGAGTTTCGATTTCTGTCCCTTCTGCAGGATTTCCTAAAGAAGGACTTTTACTGATAGTTGTCCAAGACTGAACCTGGGAAATTCGATTGGCAAAGGGACTGAGATATTTTCTGACCTGTATATGGCCAGGAGTAATTTTGCATATTGTATACCAGATTCTGCCAGTATCGCAAATCTACAATGCTTGAAATCCTTGAGGTATGAAGCAATTGCATTTATACCGTTTTCGAGACAGCTACAGGAAATTGAGTTTTTACCTTCTTCCAGGGCAATGTTTTGAGGAGTTTTTCTGGCACGTTCTGTAATATGCGCATCAGTTTCCATACATTTTCACTTCTTTTACTTTACCAGTTTATGTATCATATTACTGATTCCCTGTAGCGTGTCAAAATTTTCAGGTGTCAACATGTCTTCTGGAATTTCGATAGAGTATTTCTCAGTGATGTAATCAATCAATTCAAGCAGACCAATAGAATCTATAATGCCGTTTTGAGTAAGAGAATCACTATCTTCCAAGTGAGTTTCCTTATCCATAAAAGAATTAGCCTTCAAATAATCAATTATACACTCTTTTATCTGTTCCATGTTTTATACTCTCCGTCACTTTTACTTAGTGGGCCATAGACGGTCGTAATTGCACTCAATAAAATTAATTCTATATTAATTCAATGTATTTCTATAATTAAAAGATAAACCTAGATTTTTAATTGTAAAGTATTTTTATACTGTCAAGTTTGTGGAACATATTTAGTATAGATTACAATTAGAGAGTACATTCATGATAAAAAAGTGGGAAGTTATAATATTTAAAAGTTTAACTTTCCTCAACTTTTCTCCTTCCCATCTCAAAAGCCCTGACATTAATCTCGATAGTCTTCTGTGGCACAAGTGCCTTTACACTCTCAAGAAGGGCATCTTTCGGGATGGGCAGGTAGCCAGAAACTGCCCCGACCATTGCGACATTCATTGCAAGCCTGCTCCCGGCTTCATAAGCCAGCTCATCAGCATTAAAGGCTTTAACTACGTACTTTTCAGAAAGAACGTCAAGGATTTCCTGGACATCAGGATATTTTGCAAGACCTGAAGTAACCGTAACAGGTACAATTGGCTGTATGTTTACTATAATTACCCCGCCATCCTTAAGAAAATCGAGATACCTGACCGCTTCCATTGGCTCAAGGGCGAGCATAATGTCCGCTCCTTTTTTAGGGATCATTGACCCGAGATCGGACCCCAGCCTTATGTGGTTAACAACCGAGCCTCCACGCTGCGCCATCCCATGAGTCTCTGCCGCCCGGATCGGAAGCCCTGAAACGACTGCGGCTTTTCCGATAATATCCGAGGCAAGGATTGCACCCTGCCCGCCGACTCCAGTGATAAGGAGGTCGAGTTTCTTTTCTCCTGTTCCCTCGTTCATCTCTTCACCTCCTTAATAGCTTCAAATTTGCATATCTGCGCACAGACCCCGCACCCGCTACATATAGCAGTAATTACAGCGCATTTATTATCTTCATCAAACTCGATTGCCGGACAGCCGAACTTAACGCACTGCTTGCAGCCTTCACATTTTTCAGGGTCTACAATGTAAGGAACCCTTCTAATCCCTGCTCTCTTTCCAGAGATCACGCAGGGTTGTTTTGCAATGACCACGGCTGTGCCTTCAAAGTCCTTTGCGGCTTTGAAAGCTTCCTGGGTCTCTTCAAGTCTATAGGGGTCAACGACAGTTACAAATTCTGCGCCCATCGCCCGGCAGAGTTCGGCAAGCGAAACCTCAACTGTAGGCTCCCCTGTTACTGTAAAGCCGACTCCCGGGTTTGGCTGGTGCCCTGTCATAGCTGTAATCCGGTTGTCAAGAATTGTGACCGTGATATTCGCTTTGTTAAAAACTGCATTAAGGAGAGAGTTCATGCCTGTATGGAAAAAGGTCGAGTCTCCTATGGAACAGCAGATGGGGCGCTTTTCCCCTGCATGGTAAAGCCCGGAAGCAATACTTATGCTTGAACCCATGCAGAGCGTGGTCTCAACGGTCCCACTCTGGATACCAAGGGTGTAGCAGCCGATATCGCTCGGGTAGATAGCATCCTTTCCAAAGACCTTTTTCATGGAATAGAAAGTTGCCCTGTGAGAGCAGCCGGCACAGAGGGCAGGCGGGCGGGGAGCCAGTTCAAGAGAAACACCTCCAGTCTCGGGTTCAACCTCCAGATCAAAAGCTTTCTTCAGGGCTTCAAGGAAGGCATTTATATCCAGTTCTCCCTCCCGAGGAACAAATCCGCCTGTTTTTCCAATAATAGAGACCTCAAGCCCGGACTCCTGTGCAATCATCCTTACCTGCTCTTCAACAACAGGCTCGAGCTCTTCGAAAATAATAACCGTGTCAACTGTGCTGAGAAGTTCCAGAATAAGCTTTTTCGGGACAGGATAGGTTCCTATCTTCAGGAAAGAAGCTTCAAGCCCGAGCTCCTGCAGAGCCTCTTTTGCATATACAGAAGCAATGCCTGCCCCTATTACTCCAAGCCTTGCATCAGGTTTCAGTTCAAGGGAGTTCCATGGTGACTCTGCAAGGGCATCTTCAATTGGCTGCTGGATAGAGAGGAGATGGGTATGGCGGGGTCTGGCGTTTTTGGGAAGCATAACCCAGCGGTCGAGAAGTTTTTCAAAATGAGGAACCGGCTTGTCTGAAGGGACTTCCCCCAGCTCAATGTCAGACTTCCCGTGCGAGATCCGGGTCGTGGGTCTGAAAATTACAGGAATTTCAAACTTTTCCGAAAACTCAAAAGCATAAGGTATCATGTCCTTGGCTTCCTGGGGTGTTGAAGGGTCAAAACAGGGCACAAGGGCAAACCGGGCATAACGCCTTGTATCCTGCTCGTTCTGGGACGAGTGGCAGGAAGGGTCATCAGCTACGATTGCAATCAGTCCTCCTTTTGTGCCTGCATAAGCAAGGGTCATGAAAGGGTCGGCTGCAACGTTTAACCCTACGTGCTTCATTGTCACGACAGACCTGACTCCTGCCCATGCGGCTCCAACTGCAACTTCCATTGCGACCTTTTCGTTAACCGACCATTCTATATGGTAGTCCTGGTCCTCGCGGGAAGCAAGTGTGTCTATAATCTCCGAAGAGGGAGTGCCGGGATAGCCTGCAATAACCTGCACGCTGCCTTCAAGAAGTCCACGAGCAATAGCCACGTTTCCAAGCATATACTCACGCATTGTCATAATCAAGATCTCCACATATTAAACGATAAAACGCAATTCTAATAACAGTTTAAATTTAGTTCTCTGTCAATTAACATTAACAAATCAGAATTCCAGGAAAAGACAGCTCTGGCAAATAAAACTCGCTGTCTGTAAACTAGGTAAAACTTTTGCATTATTCAAATAACACGATCAATAATATACTTTCGGATAATTACCAGGAAATTTCTTCTGCAGAATGAGCTAACACAAGAAAGCCATTTGTAAAGAATTCGAAAAAAATAATAAAAAATTTCATGTTTACAAAATAAAGTTAAAGCTCGTTTTTTGAACTAATTTAAAACATAAAAAATAGTCGAGATAAGGGAAATTCCCATCAGCTTCCTGGAATCATAACTTGATGAAGGATCAATGAGTCAATGAACCGGCCTTCTCCAGAAACTCTGCAAGCTTCGCAATCTCTTCAAGATCAAGATCGAGTTCTTCACCTTTCAGGGACGCTTTGAAAAGCTCTCTTCTTGCAGGGATCTCAGCCACGACATTCACACAGTTCACGGAAGCCAGCATCTCCTCCCTTACGTCCGGCTCGACCTTATTAAGCACAAAATAAACTCCACACCCACATTGTGCACCGAACTCATCAAACTTCTTTGAAAGCTTTAGGGATTCGTAAGAAGGGTCGACAACCACAAGGATCAGGTCAAAATCTTTATCAACCCCGCGTCCGAAGTGTTCAGTCCCGGCTTCGGTATCCACAATCACAAAATCATCTTTCCCGAGGTCAAGATTTTCAAGAAACTCCCTTGTCAAGACCCCCATGGGACACGCACATCCTTCTCCGTAGTCTTTGATCTTTCCAACAGCCATGAGCTTTAGGTTTCCTTTTTCTTCCACAAATTCAGGAGGCAGGTCGGAAAAACTCCATCTCTCCTTGAAAAAACGGGACTGCTGCTGAACTGGTTGCCCTTTATTATTTTCAGCTGCAAGCCCCCAGAACTGCGTTTGCTTAGGAGCAGCCCTCTGTTTTTCTTTAAAGCCTTTCTTTCCTCCGAAATACTCCATGAGATCCCGTGGAGCTGCCAATCCGAGCTGGCTGTGAAGCCCGTAGTTGGACTCATCTATATCAAGCACAAGCACATTTTTTGTTTTTGCCATCTGCTTTGCCAGGAGAGCCGAAATAGTGCTCTTTCCGCTTCCTCCTTTCCCGCACACTGCTATTCTCATACAAAGTTCACCTAGCACAGTAATTTACCCAGGAGTTTTTAAAGTTATTTCCAGGATGGGAGAGTGAATAAAATTACCTCTCACTGAATCAAAGTACCCCCGGAAAGCAGGTATTTAATAGTAAAACATATGCTGATTCGTAAAACAGGCTCCGGACAATTTTCAGGAGAGATTTTTAGAAAAAACAGACTGCACGTTTTCTGGCAGGGTAAAAGTAAATGTACTTCCCTTTCCGAGCTCTGAACTTACTCGTACCTTTCCATTGTGCATTTCTACAAATTCTTTGACAAGAGTAAGGCCCAGGCCTGTCCCTCCGAATTCTCTGGAAGTAGATGTATCAGCCTGTACGAAAGGATGGAAGATTATTTCAATTTTGTCCGCCGGGATGCCGATTCCGGTATCAGTTACGTTGACTTCCAGGCAATTTTTCTCGCAGGTGGCAGTAACTGTAACTTTTCCTCCAGCCGGAGTAAACTTAATAGCATTGCTTAAAAGGTTGTAGAGAATCTGCTTGAACTTTATCCGGTCAGCCCTGATCATTTTTACCTCTTTGGCTATCCTAGTTTCCAGAAAAATGTTTTTTTCCCGGGCTTTTTGTGAGATGACTTCACTTACCTCGGCAATCACATCCGGGACCAAGACCTCTTCATAATACATTTCGGACTTCCCGGCCTCTATCTTTGAGAGGTCAAGGAGGTTATTTATGAGGTCAAGGAGGTGTTTTGCGCTTATGGAGATATTTTTTACGTGTTTCAACTGCTTCGGGTTGAGGTTTCCGAAGATTTCAAGCTGCAAGAGATCTGAAAACCCGATAATGGAATTTAACGGAGTCCTCAGTTCATGGCTCATGTTGACAATAAAATCGGTTTTTGTATTTCTGGCGACTTCAGACTCTATTTTTGCGTGAAGAATAGCCTCCTCGGCAGTCTTTCTCTCCGTGATATCACATAAATAGCCCTGATAAAATAGGATGTTTCCCTGATCGTCACGGATACAATGGAGGATATCATGGACCCAGCGGATCTCACCATTTTTTCTTATTATACGGTACTCCTTTTCAAGAGTGGATTCCGGATTTTCCTGCAGGAATCTTTCATCCATGTGGAGCTTTTCCAGATCTCTGGAGTCAACAAGATCCTCCCATCTTATTTTTCCAGAAGTAAAATCGTTTTCACTGTAGCCTGTCATTTCTTCTACTCTTCCCCGTGAAAAAACAGTATTGAAATCCTTGTCTACCTGGAAAGCGATTCCTGCAAAGTTCTGTAAAAAAGAACGGTGGAGTGCCTCACTTTCCCTTAACTTTTCCGAGGTAACCTTTATGGGAGTAATATCTTTTATTGTCCCTATAATTCTGCGAGGCTGCCCGGCTGCATCCCTTAGGATAATCCCGGTATCTTCCGCATAGAAATAGCTGCCGTCCTTTCTCCTTAACCTGTACTCTTCCCGGTACCTGTTAGCGGCTTGCAAGATTCTTTCATATTCTTTAAAGAATTTTCCTGCGTCATCAGGGTGGATTCCTTTCCATATGTCTATGGGAAGTGTATGAAGCTCCTCAGGACTATACCCTGTCAGCTCCTCAATTGCTCCTGACAAGTCAAAGGAGCCGGTCATCAGGTCACAATCAAATATGATCTGACCTGTCTGCTCTGCAGCTATCCGGAACTTTTCCTCACTTTTCTCAAGTTCCCGCCGGACTCGCTTTTGTTCGGTTATATCCCTGCTAATCGAGAGGATAGCAGGCTGTCCTTCATAATTTATTGCCCTGTTACTGATTTCATAGTGAAAAGTGGTTCCGTCTTTGCAACGACACTCGATCTCTATCATCATATACCCGCATTTTTTAAACTTTTCAATTTCCTCCTGAACCTGGACACCTGGACCTTTTAAGTCCTCAAGAGACATCTGGAGAAGTTCTTCGTATGTATAATAGCCAGTACGTTCACAGCAGACTCTGTTGACTTCCAGTATCCTGCCTTTCATGTCATAAACGATGATCGCATCATTGGAATTGTCAAATATGTTTCTAAACTTTTCTTCGGACTTTTTCAGAGTTTCAAATACTGCTCTTTTCTCGCTTACATCTCTGCCAATAGAAAGAATGGCTAGATTTCCCTCATACTCTATAACCCAGGTGCTAATCTCGTGAGAGACGACAGTCCCGTCCTTACAGAGGAGATCAACTTCAAAAAGAGCATGTCCTGAATCCAGGATTAGCTTTCTGTGTTCCTCAAACATTGCCTGGTACTCAGGAGTTTCCAGTTTCCATATCGGCATCTGCAAAAGTTCATCACAGGAATAACCAAGACATTCACAGCCTTTTTTATTTATTTCCAGAATCCTGCAGTCCAGATCACAGACAGCCACAACATCGTCCACGTTATCAAAAATGATTTTGAATTTATCGTCAGGACTTTTCAGGTTCTCAGAAGTCCACTTTTCTAAAGCCTGTTTAGATTCCTGTAAATTATGTGCCGGATTAACAGGAAAGCTGCTTCCAATCTTTTCATTCAGCAGCATAAAGGGGGCTATCCAGGCTCCTTTTCTTTTAATTATCATGTCATGGTTTTCCTCGAGAAGATCAAGAACTTCTGAGGTAGAAAATGCCTTAAGTGGGAAGATATTCAGGACAAAGGCCTTATTTTTGCGGAGAAAAAGATCCAAGTGCCTTTTAAGTTCATATATATAAGAGAGAGGATCACCATTTGCAGATACTTGGAGATCGATACCAACCCTTAAGCTTGAAAATCCCTTTGAAGATGCAAGTTCATATTTTTTTTCAAGGAATTTCCCTATGTTTAAAGGCAGGATTTCTTCCTTAAAATCCAACTGTTTTATGTGAATGATTTCCAATTGAGACGAGAATCCTTGAAGATTAATATCAAAGCAAGCTTTTTTTAATTCCGTTTCTGCGTTTTCATAACCTAGAGTACCAGAAACTATCCACACGTAATATTCGCTCTTTTCAAAACCCTCTTTAAAAAAAGAAGAAATTAATTCAAGTTTTTCTTCGATATTATTATATAGAGCGGTTAACTGGGACTCTGGGAAGCCTGAGGAAATTTGTGAAAAAAAGTTCAATGATAAATCTCCTTTTTGTATACCGAATTGAAAAATATTAGCCTTTTTGTCCCAGGACGGAGTCATTGAGAACGTGGATAATAGCTTTTTTTAGTAGAGCTATCCTGAAACGTATTAGAAGTCTTACCTATAAACATATATAATATATTTAGAGATTTAAACTTAACGATATTTGATTTTTTTAGAAAAATTATTGGATTTACAGGGATTACAGAAGCAGCTTTCGAAGTTTTGAACACAACCAGTACAACCAGAATATCTTTTTTGTGAGCATTATTATACAGTAGCAGTTACCCTTTTTCTTATAAAGCAATAGAAGCCGATCACCTGGACATAAGGAGGAAAAAACTGGAAAAGGAATTGAAGGAAATCTTGGAAAACAAAAAACTGGAAAAGAGTTGAAATCTACAGGATCAGGTTTGGTATTGGACAAGAGCATGTCTCCAAGCCCATAGTCTGCAAATAACAGAACGCGTAAATTAACTGCAAATCCACCCCATTATGTTGCCTCATGTATTGTTCAGTTCTTCAGCCTTTACCTGCGCTGCTTCCTCTGTTTCAAAGATCTTGATGTCTGAGGGATAGCAGTATAGATACACTTCATCAGTAACCTGCACAGTTTTGTATATTAGAGTGTACACAGGTTTGTCCATGACATCTGCTTTCAGGTAGCTGATTTCATGCTCACCAAAATTTACATATGCACACTGACACGTCCACTTTCTCATCTGGGTAATCAGAAAAGTTCGCGTTTCGAGACACATAGTCGTATACTGATTCATATGTTTGTATAATGATTCCATTGATCTCTATATTAGTTAACATAAGTTTCAACCCGTGAATTGCATAGACAGGTCTCTATATATAAAGTAAAAAATTTGAAAATTAAGTTATTTATCTTTTAATAGAACAGGTATTTTCTCAGCAGTGGCTACCAGCATAGTATTGTCATTACGAATTAAAGATATAGTTATCGCGCCTTCGATCATTAATTGAAGAATTAAGCTCAGTTCTTTTGCTTTTTCTGATGAGAGTCCACTGCTAACTAATTTCTGATAGTATGTATCAGTCCACATATCATAGACTTCAGTACAGGCTTTTCGTAAAGAATCGCTTATTGAAACCGTCTCTAATGCCAGCAAACCGATCGAAAAGCAGTTCTCTTGATCTTCTTTTTCATTAAATTTCCATGCCAAATCCAGAATAAACTCCTTGATAGCCTGAACTGGATCACTATTTTGTGCTAATTCTTCTTTAATATCGTGTTGAATTTTATCTCCCATCAATTTTATAGTGGCTGCTGCTAACTCCTCCTTTCCGTTTGGAAAATAATAATACAACGATCCTTTTGGCGTTGCGCTTTCTTTAATAATTTCATTTAACCCGGTAGCGTGATAACCGTTTTTCTGGAACAAAATAGCAGCCGTAGTAAGGATTTTTTCACGTGTATTCATTTTAGATTCCATATAGATTCCACAAAATCGTTGATAATATGCATGGCTATTGAAGATTTAATAAAGCAATCCTAAGTTGTCCAGCTATTTCTTAATGATCCGCAGGCCCTCTTCGCAATCCTCCGGACATTTTCCACCTGTAATTACACCAGTTTGCCAGTTCTGAATATAAGCACTGCTACCTTGGGAATCTCTAGTTTATAAACAAGCCCAGGAAATACTTCTGGTTCGTACTCGACGTTTTCCATACCAAAGACTGTCAAAATGGCATTCAGGTTTAAATTCGTCCTTAAATTTGCAGAGGCTACTACATTTTGAACATGAATCTCAGGCTCCAGATCTATTTCCTTGCAGCCGATTGAATTGAGTTCGTTAGCCAGATTGATCATAGCCATATGAGCTTTTTCGATACTCCTGGCTCCAGTGCATACCACTTTTCCGGAGTTGAAAATTAGAAAGGCAACCCTTGGATTCTCAATTCTGTATACGAGGCCGGGGAACTTCGTTTTGTTATACTCTGCACCTTCAAGCCCGGTCTCCATTAATTTTTGCAGGTCGAAATCTTCTGCCAGCTTTGTAGATGCCACTACGTTCTCTATAGTTATCGTGGGTTCCATACACATCCCATAGAATAACTGGTAATAGCCGTGAGTTATTGAAAAACGTAAACAAACAATATCTTTCCATTTATTACCAAACATGGAGGGATGTACTTTTTTTTAGAGGTGATCAGTAACTCACGGACATAACCGAATTATTTTTCTAGTGATTATAATGACTGGTCTACATATTATTTATATTTTACCAATACCACATGTCAAACAAATTTTTCTCATTGGTGTCTCAGCTACTAAAAGACGATCAAAGTTCTGATGTCAATTAGTTGTATCGACAACTATATATTATTTCAAGTGGTCGTGTACCCAACCAAGATAGTTGCGTTTGCAACTGTTTTAAATATACAATGCGGAAGTAATAAAGTGAGTACAATTGAATTCAATGGAAGTTCACATGCTAAAGAAATGTGTGGTAAAGAGTTCATTGGAAAAGCCATCTCATATCTTTACAGATATGAACAGATCTTTATTGGGAAAAAAATTGAGCCATATGGTATTGGAAGCGGACAGTTTCCTTTTCTTATGAGACTATATCGTGAGGATGGGATCAATCAGGAGAGTCTTTCTGACTATCTAAAAATTGATAAAGGCACTACTGCAAGGGCTATACAGAAACTTGTTGATGAGGGTTATGTTTTCAGACAGAGGGATGAGAAGGACAGGCGATCATACAGGGTTTTTCTTACCGAGAAAGGAAAAAAGTTAGAACCGGATATGAAAAGAATAGCTTCGGAGTGGGAGGACATTCTCTTCTCCGGTTTTGATGACAGTCAAAGAAAAAATATTACGAACTCACTTGGAATTATGTTTGAGAATGTATTGAAAATAATGTGAAATAACGAGACAAGACCACGAAATTCAAAAAACGAGACAAGATCATGCAATTTAAAAATATTCATCTTCTAATGCTTTGTGTTACTACATTTTTTGCAATGGCAGGAGGCTCTCTTTTAGCACCGGTATTGCCAGATATGGTGGAACCTCTGAAAACAACATCCCATGAAGTAGCACTATTGATATCAACGTACGCTATCTCAACAGCTATTTTCGCACTGGCAATTGGACATTTTATCGACCGTGTGAACCGTAAGAAGATACTTGTTCCCTGCCTTGTGATTTACGGTCTAACGGGACTTGTAAGTTATTTTACTTCTGACCTGCAATCACTTCTTGTCTTGAGGTTCATACAGGGCATAGGGGTAGCTGGGATGATGTCTTTGCCAATGCTGGTCATAGCGGACGTGTACAAAGACCATAGAAGTTTGCATGCCATGAATAAGGTTAGTCTGGCTCTTGCTATTGGCTCGGTATCTGCTCCTCTTATAGGCGGAGGACTGGCAAATCTGGGATGGAACTATCCGTTTCTTTTCTATGTACTTTCACTTCCGTTTGCCTTTGTTGTGATGGCCTCCCTTCCAGAGACAAGGGTTCAGAGGGACAATGACAATCATAAAGGCATATTAAATGGGTTTACAGCACTTAAGGAATTGAGAATATTGTACACGGTATTCCTGAGCTTTGCGGTTTTCTTTATACTATATTCGGTGCTTACCTACGTCCCCTTTATGCTTAAGAATGTATTAGGCTATACTGCAAAGGAAGCAGGACTTATACTGGCTATTCAGGGAATAGCTATCATGTTGATGGTACCCCGCGTGAAAACTCTGGCCGGTAAGCATTCAACGATACTAATTATTGCCACTGGTTTTGCACTTGATGGACTGGCAATATTTTCTATTTCATTTGCGCATTCAATTGTCGCAGTTCTTCTTTTAATACTGCTATTCGGAGCAGGTTTTGGGCTTGCTCAAACCACAATTGATGCACAGATAGTTAAGATTGCACCTTCAGAATCAAAAGGTGGTGTGTTGTCTATTCACAATACTATGAAATACATAGGTCAGAGTCTTTCTCCCTTAGTATTTGGTATAGTCCTGTCATATTTTGATCTTGACACGGTTTTCATAATATCAGGTTCCTTTGGGTTGCTTGTAGCTCTGATGACGTACCTGATGAAAAGTTCTTTTGAAAACTCAGGTGACGAACACAGAATAGAAAAAGAGGCTAAAATATCGTTGTCACATCAATAATTTGTTGAGTCATTTAGATGATATGGCATAAGAATAATTCCAGAACTTCATCTAACCTCACCATTACTACTAACATTACAACTTCAAGGTATGATGTTTCTTTGTTTGAGTGTATCAAACATCTGATTTTTTTGACAGATATTGAAATTTGTCGAAATGCCAGAGAATGCCTAAAAATCAGAAAATGCCCGAATTATTTCGTTGTTCCAGGAAGATATTCCAGTTTATCCAAAAGGAAGGAATCATGCCATATATGAACCAAAACGGACACATACATCAGATTCTAGTATCATTAATCGACGGTATAGCTATTATTATCACTTTTTTCTTCCTTCACAATTATTCCTGCTGCTTTCCTTTTTTAGGGCAACAGTAATCATTCTCAATAAATCTCTTTCCTTTTCCATCGCCGCCCAGTCGGAAAATTAGATTGGAACTACAATTCGGACAGCTTGTGGGGCGGTACTGATTGGACTTTGCTTCCCACACATGATCGCATTCTTTGCAGAGAAAACTGACCTTGCATTCACCAGTATTAACGTATTCTCCTCCAGAAATCTCAATCGCTTTTCCGTTAACGAGAGCATCAGCCACCTTCTGTCTTGCATTTTGGAGGTCGTTCCAGAAAGTTTTCCTGGATACCCCCATTCTGTCAGCGGCCTCGCTCTGCTCTATTTGAAGAAGGTCGCAAAGACGAATAGCCTCAAGCTCTTCTATGGATAGGTTGGTAATTTCCAGACAGCAAAGAGGGATTTCTCTGGGCTTGTAATAGGTGGCCTTTGGAAAACAAGATACCCTGCGCTTAACTTTATTGACCATCTAATTAACTAATGCAACACGTAATAAATATCTATCGATCGATATATATTACTTAAAGCGTTTAAAGTATTGACCTTAATATCGTCAATCTTCCATTGCCGAGTCTGAAAATTAGATTGGAACAACAGTTCGGACAACTTTTGGGACGATACTTGGAGGTCACTCAAATTTAACTGAGTTTGTAGTAAGTAGCTTTTAGGATTCTTTACTCCATTTAAATCAATCGTCAGTCAAAATACACAAAAGAGATGTTATATAAATAACTAACGCTGCAGTAATTTAACTATTAATAAATTAATAAGTTCGAGTTCCATAGTTAGGATTTTATACGGCAAATAAAAAAATCAATACCAATAGGTGTATAACTGTATAAAATAGGATTAGAATTATGATATTTACGATATTTACATAACAGCTTTGTACATATGCCCATCAGTTCTGTAGCTATTTTCTGTCGTTCACATATCATTTAACATAAAAGTTCTGTTAATCACTGATACTTTTGTTTTATTTCTTATTCTAATAGCTCCGTGTTCTTTTCTTAGGAAAAATAGGCACATGATGCCGTTTTCCATGATTCGTCAGGAGTCAACAATCTATAAAAGTCCATGTAGGATTTATAAAACGGATTTTTTTATTTTTATACATAAACAGAACAAAAGTGTAAATTATATATAGTACGTCGCTTATGTGTAATTTAAGAGTCTGTCCGAAAAGTGCTGTTAGCTATTGTAACTTCTACAATCAACGATCATAAATGAACGGATTCCGGATAATAAACACTAATTGTCCAATTGTAAATCTTACAACATGCATAGAACTTTTCGGATAGTCTCTAAGATCTCTTTTAGGATTCTTTACTCTACTTAACTAAACCGACAGTCAAAATGCACAAAAGAGATGTAATATAAATAATTAACGCCTTAATATTTAATTATGAGTAAATTAAAATCTCTGAATCCATTTTCAGGATTCTGTATTTTTTAAGTACAAAATCAACAGTAATAAACCCCTAACTGTATAAAATACAATTATAACTAGGAAGTCTATTTAATAGTTATATATCATACGTCCCTTAGTCCTCTGGCTATTTCTGCCTTTTACACCTGATTTAACGTAAAAGCTCTGCTAATCACTGGTAATCTTGTTTTGCCCTTACTCGAATAATTTCGTGTTCTTTTCTTATGAAAAATTGACACATGATGCCGTTTTTTTAGATTCGTCACGAGTCAACAACCTGTAAGAGATAATACAGAACTTATACAGGTGAATCATTTATTTTTATATTTAAACAGAACAAAAGTGTAAATTATTTATAACACGTCGCTAATGTGTAATTTAGGAGTATAATCCGAAAAGTGCTGTTGGCTATTGTAACTTCTACAATCAACGATCATAAATGAACGGATTCCGGATAATAAACACTAATTGTCCAATTGTAAAATTTACAACATGAATAGAACTTTTCGGATAGTCTCTAAGATCTCTTTTATTTTTCTGAGATCACAACGTTTACTAGTATAGGACTTACCCACTTGATGTTTAAATAAAAGCAGTGAACTCCCAACTCTTTAAAAATTCAAGTTTTAACTGCTTGATTTACTGTACTTAGTTTTGTAGTGTAAGTGTGTAAATTCTATAAAAAGTTAAAAAACGATCTCTAAAAATGTCATTTAGATAGCTGGAACTTTCAAGAATCGTCTGATAAATGACTTTAAGCGTATTTAGGAGGTAAAGCTGAAATGAGCAAATTAACTACTGGGAGTTTTTCTATAGAAGATCTTGAATCCGTTCAGATCACTATCAATAATATTGTAGGGGCAGCAAAGGAGGCTGCTGAAGAAAAAGCAAAAGAGTTAGGCCCGATGGGTCCCACAGCTCTGGCAGGCATAGCATCCTACCGAAGCTGGAATCTGCTTCTTCTTGACCGCTACGAGCCTGTTCTGACCCCTATGTGTGACCAGTGCTGCTACTGTACCTACGGACCATGTGACCTTTCCGGGAACAAGAGAGGTGCCTGCGGAATTGACATGGCCGGCCAAACAGGAAGGGAATTCTTCCTCCGTGTAATTACAGGTACTGCCTGCCACGCTGCCCACGGCCGTCACCTGCTTGACCATGTAATAGAAGTCTTTGGTGAAGATCTCCCCCTCAACCTTGGAGAATCAAATGTCCTGACCCCTAACGTCACAATCTGCACCGGGCTCAGTCCAAAGACCCTCGGAGAATGCAGGGCTCCAATGGAGTATGTTGAAGAACAGCTCACCCAGCTGCTTGCAACTATCCACGCAGGCCAGGAAAGCGCAGAGATTGACTACGACTCAAAGTCTTTATTCAGCGGCAGTCTAGACCATGTTGGTATGGAAATCTCCGATATCGCCCAGGTATCAGCATATGACTTCCCGAAAGCTGACCCCGAAGCCCCGCTCATTGAAATCGGTATGGGATCCATTGACAAGTCCAAGCCTCTTATAGTTGCAATCGGGCACAACGTAGCCGGTGTAACCTACATCATGGACTACATGGAAGAAAACAACCTGACCGACAAGATGGAAATTGCAGGGCTTTGCTGTACCGCATTCGACATGACAAGGTACAAGGAAGCTGACAGGAGAGCTCCATATGCAAAGATCGTAGGGTCACTGGCTAAGGAACTGAAGGTAATCCGCTCCGGAATGCCTGATGTCATTGTTGTAGACGAACAGTGTGTCCGTGGTGATGTCTTATCAGAGTCCCAGAAACTCAAGATCCCAGTGATCGCTTCCAACGAAAAGATCATGATGGGTCTGCCAGACCGCACAGACGCAGATGTGGATTCAATAGTCGAGGAGCTCAAATCCGGAGCAATTCCGGGTTGTGTAATGCTTGACTATGACAAACTTGGAGAACTCGTCCCGAAGATTGCCCAGACAATGGCTCCAATCCGCGATGCAGAAGGCATCACAGCAATTCCGAGTGATGAGGAATTCAAGGCATACGTCGAAAAGTGTGCCAAGTGTGGAGAATGCTTGCTGGCATGTCCAGAAGAGCTCGACATCCCCGAAGCCCTGGAATCCGCAGCCAAGGGAAGCTACGAGTACCTTGAAGCTATTCACGATGTCTGTATCGGATGCCGCCGCTGCGAACAGGTCTGTAAGAAGGAAATCCCAATCCTGAACGTCATTGAGAAAGCTGCACAGAAGGCCATCAGCGAAGAGAAAGGATGGGTCAGGTCAGGCAGAGGACAGGCAAGCGATGCAGAAATCAGAGCAGAAGGCCTGAACCTCGTTATGGGAACTACCCCAGGTATCATCGCAATTATCGGATGCCCGAACTATCCAGCCGGTACCAAAGACGTCTACCTCATTGCCGAAGAGTTCCTGAAGAGAAACTATCTCCTCGCAGTAAGCGGGTGTTCCGCAATGGACATCGGTATGTTCAAGGACGAGGATGGCAAGACCCTTTACGAGAGGTTCCCGGGTACATTCTCAGGAGGCGGACTGCTTAACACCGGTTCCTGTGTATCCAACGCACACATCAGTGGAGCCGCAGAGAAAGTTGCCGGTATCTTCGCAGGCAGAGTCCTTGCAGGAAACCTGGCAGAAGTTGCAGACTACACACTTAACCGTGTTGGTGCATGCGGACTTGCCTGGGGTGCATACTCACAGAAGGCAGCCTCAATCGGTACCGGATGTAACATCTATGGTATCCCTGCAGTGCTCGGCCCGCACAGTTCCAAGTACAGGAGAGCTCTGATTGCCAAGAACTATGACGAGTCCAAGTGGAAAGTGTTCGATGCCAGAGACGGCTCAGAGATGAACATCCCGCCAGCACCTGAATTCCTCCTGACCACAGCAGAGAGCTGGCAGGAAGCAATCCCGATGATGGCAAAGGCATGCATCCGCCCATCTGACAACAACATGGGAAGAGCCATAAAGCTGACCCACTGGATGGAGCTTTCAAAGAAGTACCTCGGTGTAGAGCCAGAAGACTGGTGGAAGTTCGTCAGGAACGAAGCCGACCTCCCGCTTGCCAAGCGTGAAGAGCTCCTGAAGAGGCTCGAATCAGAGCACGGCTGGGAAATTGACTGGAAGAGGAAGAAGATCATCTCCGGCCCGAAGATTAAATTCGACGTCTCAGCACAGCCAACTAACCTCAAGAGACTTTGCAAGGGGGCCTGAAAATGGTAGACACTACCAAGAACACCAAACTCTTTACCAGCTACGGAGTGACAACTGCCAAAGCAACCACCCCTGAGATAGCAGCCAAGCTAATTTCAAAGGCAAAGAGGCCGCTTCTTGTGGTAGGGACCAAAGTCCTTGACCCGGAACTCCTGGACAGGGCAGTAAAGATTGCACAGAAAGCAAACATTCCAATTGCAGCTACCGGAAGTTCTATGCCCGGCTTTGTGGGCAAGGACGTGAATGCCAAGTACATCAACCTTCACCAGCTGGGTTTCTACGTAACAGATCCTGCCTGGCCAGGACTTGACGGCAACGGGACATATGACACAATCATAGTCCTGGGGCACATAAAATACTACGTCAACCAGGTACTGTCCGGAACAAAGAACTTTTCCAGTGTAAAATCAATCGCAATTGACAGAAGCTACATCCAGAACGCAACAATGTCTTTCGGGAACCTTAGCAAGGCAGATCACTATGCTGCACTGGATGAATTAATTGAGGCATTATAATTTTATTTAGGAGGCGAAAGCACAATGGCAGAATTCCCATTTGAGATTTCCCCAATGTTTGAAGGAGAAAGAGTAAGGAAAGAAGGAATGTTCGTAGAGCTCGGTGGCCCCAAGTCTATCGGTCTGGAACTTGTCCGTGCAGCAGATATGGATGCAATCGAGGACGACAAAGTAACAATTGTCGGGCCAGACCTCAAGCAGCTCGAAGAAGGAAAGACCTACCCATGGGCAATGGTCTTTAACATTGGCGGAGAACTTGTCGAGCCTGACCTCGAATCTGTCGTAGAAAGGCGTGTCCACGACTTCATCAACTACTGCCAGGGCATTATGCACCTGAACCAGAGGTACGATGTATGGATGAGAGTTTCAAAGGACACAGCTGCAAAGATGGACTCCTTTGAGCCCTTCGGAAAAGCCGTTATGATGCTTTTCAAGACAGAACTGCCCTTTATCGAGAAGATGCAGGTGACATTCTACACCGATGAAGAAGAAGTAAAGAAGCAGCTCGAAGCTGCAAAGGAGATTTTCAAGGCAAGAGACGCAAGGACAAAAGACCTGCATGACGAAGATGTTGATGTCTTCTACGGGTGCACTCTCTGTCAGTCCTTTGCTCCGACCAACGTTTGCGTGGTATCTCCTGACAGAGTCTCACTCTGTGGTGCAATCAACTGGTTCGACGGCCGTGCAGCAGCAAAAGTCGACCCGGAAGGTCCGCAGTTTGAAATTGCCAAGGGTGACCTTATTGATGCCGAGAAGGGTGAATATTCCGGTGTGAACGATATTGCTAAGAAACTCTCTGCCGGTGAATTCGATAAGATCAAACTCCACTCCTTCTTCGATGCACCTCACACATCCTGCGGCTGCTTCGAAGTAGTCGGGTTCTATATCCCTGAAGTCGACGGTATCGGCTGGGTTAACAGAGAATACCAGGGAATGGCACCAAACGGTATCGGCTTCTCTACAATGGCCGGTCAGACCGGTGGCGGAAAGCAGATAGTAGGTTTCCTCGGTATTGGTATCAACTATTTCTACTCCCCGAAGTTCATCCAGGCTGACGGTGGCTGGAACAGAGTTGTCTGGCTCCCCTCGATGCTCAAGGAGAAGATTGATGAGACCATCCCTGCTGACCTCAAAGACAAGATCGCAACCGAGAAAGATGCAACTGACATCCAGTCCCTGAAAGCCTTCCTCGAGGAGAAGGGCCACCCGGTAGTTGCCACCTGGGCAGCAGCCGAAGAGGAAGAGGAAGAAGAGGAAGAGGAAGTAGCTGTTGCAGCAGCTCCGATGATGATGCCTGCAGCTGGCTTCCAGATGCCTGCAATGCCGATGATGTCCGGAGGTTCAGCTGGTGGAATAAAGCTGACCTTCAAGAACGCAAAGATCACAATTGACAGGATGATCATAAGCGAGAAGAAGGAAAAGAAGTAACTGAGTGACGACAGGCGATTGCCTAAAACCGAAAAACAATCCAAAGGGGTATTCTGTGACAAAAGTAATTGCAATAACGGGAAAAGGTGGGACAGGTAAAACAGCGGTAGCGGCTCTTCTGATCCGCTACCTTTCAAAAAAAGGGAAGTTTTTACTGGCAGTTGATGCAGACGCTGACACGAACCTGCCAGAAACTCTTGGCGTTGAGAACGTAAAAACAATCGGGGACGCAAAGGAGTTTTTACAGGCCGAAATTACAAAACCAAGGCCTGACAACCCCGATATGAATAAAGAGTCAGTACTAAAAAGTAAGGTCTACGAGATCATAGAGGAGATGCCGGGCTACGACCTGCTGGTCATGGGCCGACCCGAAGGTTCAGGCTGCTACTGTTACGTAAACAACCTCCTGAGGGGCATAATGGATAAATTGATCACGAACTATGATGTGGTCATTATTGATGCGGAAGCCGGGCTTGAGCATTTCAGCCGGAAGATTATTCGGGACATCGATGACCTTATTGTTGTGACTGACGCCTCACGCAGAGGATTCCGAACTGCCGAAAGAATTCATGAACTTGTGGATGAACTGGAGTCAAATGTAGGCAGAATTCACGTTATTGCAAACAAAGTCACGGATGCTAACCGCGAAGAGCTAGTTAAACTGGCAGGGGACCTGAAACTTAATATGATAGGTATGATACCTCTCGATCCTAAAATCGAGGAAATGGACATAAAAGGTATACCTCTCTTTGAAATCCCTGATGATTCAGTTGCTGCAAAAGAAATTGAAAACATTGTACAAAAACTGGGGTTCTGAAACCAAGCTTCTTTTTGAACCTGTGGATTGAGCAGAAAACTGAGCCGGATTAAGATAACAGGAACCATGGCCGGTTAAGAGCTTGAAACGGAATTTAAAGTCTGTAAATAACGGAGCAGGACTCCATTCCTGCCCCGGTCCCTGTTCCTATAAAGGGAAAAAGATCTGGAAACACATCCCGTACTTATATCTTAATTATAGCAGTCACTCACGAAAACGGCAAAAATTACGGAAACGGTGAGGTTTACATGGCAAAGAAAATGAAGTTATCAGATTTAACAAGCATGTTCGCGGGAATGGATGTAGAAGCCCTCGAAGGTGTGACTATTGAAGGGGACATTGAGATTGATCTCGGTGGACTCGGAGGCGGCTTTGACCCGATGCTTGCCGCAGCTCTAGGGCAGGAGAGTGCAATACTTGCCCAGCACTTTGCAAGACTTGCAGGCATGTTTGGCTACCCTGTTGGCATTGGTGCACCTGCAGCTGCTCCTGCAATCTCCCCAGCTCTGGCAGCCCCGAAACTCAAAGATCTCATTCCTGCAAAGTTTGATGTTGCTAATATCGCAGAATGGACAACTCAGATCCAGGAAGTACCCATAGGCAACACTTCTGCAGACGGCGGAAGCCGCGGCAAGAGAGTAGTGGTGGGTGGAGAAAAAGCCCTTCCGTTCTTCCCAGACGCCCCGATGCCGAACAGGAACCAGGTCACTATCGACGTGTTCGACATGAGGATCGGACTTGCAAAGGCTGTCAAGGAGAACTATGATGAAGTCATGGACAGCCCGGGAGAATGGGCAAAAAAGAACGTTGAGAAGTTCAACGCAGACATGATTACCATCCACCTGATCTCAACCGACCCGCTTATTAAAGACACGCCTGCAAAAGAAGCAGCAAAGACAGTAGAAGAAGTTCTGCAGGCTGTTGATGTGCCAATAGCAATTGGTGGATCAGGAAACCCACAGAAAGACCCCGAAGTCCTCGCAAGAGCAGCAGAAGTTGCAGAAGGCGAGCGCTGTCTCCTTGCATCTGCAAGCCTGAACCTGGACTATGCAGCAATTGCAGAAGCAGCAATAAAGTACGACCACGACGTCCTTTCCTGGACCCAGCTGGACATGAACGCCCAGAAGGAGCTTAACAGGAAGCTCATGAAGCAGTGCAATGTGCCAAGGGACAGGATCATCATGGACCCGACCACTGCTGCCCTCGGATACGGTCTGGACTACGCTTACACCAACATGGAGCGCATAAGACTTGCAGCACTCATGGGTGACGATGAACTGACATTCCCGATGTCTTCAGGTACCACAAATGCATGGGGTGCCCGTGAGTCCTGGATGGTCAGCTCACCGCTTAAGGAAGATTCTGACTGGGGCCCGAGAGAGTACAGAGGTCCTATCTGGGAAATCGTCACAGGTCTCTCACTTGCAATTGCAGGTAATGACCTCTTCATGATGATGCACCCAACATCGGTTGCTGTCCTGAAGCAGATCACTCAGACCCTCTTCGGTATGATCGACACCGAACAGGTTGACATTGCCAAATGGATCGGAGCGGAGGTGTAAAACATGAAAATAAACAGCCCATTAGAAGCTTACAAGTACCTGCCACAGACAAACTGTGGAGAATGTGGTGAAGCTACCTGTATGGCTTTTGCCTCCAAGCTGATTGACAGGTCAGGTAAGACGTCAGACTGCCCACCCCTGGTTAAGGAAAAGAAGTTTGCAAAGAAACTTGCAGAACTTGACAGGCTTCTTGCTCCGGAAATTCGCCAGGTAACCATCGGAGCAGGCGAAAAAGCAGTCAATATTGGTGGGGACGATGTCCTGTATCGCCACAAGCTCACATTCTTCAACAAGACAAAGATGTTCTTTGATGTGGCAGACAACATGGAAGAAGCTGCCCTTGTTGCCAGAGTCAAGCAGATAGCTGGCTACAAGAAGTTCTATGTCGGACGCAACCTCCTCCTCGACGGTGTGGCAATCCGAGCCGTTTCCAATGACCCGGTAAAGTTTGCAGCAGCTGTCAAGAAGGTTGCAGAAGTCGGTATACCCATGATTTTCTGTTCCTTCAACCCGGCAGTCCTGAAGGCAGGACTTGAGGTAGCAAAGGACAAGAACCCACTGCTCTATGCCGCAAACAAGGACAACTGGAAAGAAATTGGAGAACTTGCCCTTGAGTACAAGGTGCCTGTTGTTGTTTCAGCTTTCAATGACCTTGATGCCCTCAAGACCCTTGCAAAGACCTTTGCAGAGGCAGGAATTAAGGACATTGTCCTTGACCCGGGAACTTACCCGACAGGCAAGGGCCTGAAGGACACCTTCACAAACTTCCTCAAGATCAGGAGAGCAGGCATTATGGGCGACACCGAGATCGCATACCCGATCATGGCTCTCCCGTTCACTGCCTGGATGGCCGGAATTGCCGACCCTGTCAGCGCCTCCTACTGGGAAACCGTGATGGCTTCAGTCTTTACCATCAGGTACGGCGACATAATGATCCTTCATAGCATGGAGCCGTATGCCACAATGCCCGAAGTGCACCTGGCCGAGACCATCTATACCGACCCGAGGTCTCCTGTTGCTGTGGACTCGAAGATGTACAAGGTAGGAAACCCAACTGCGGACTCCCCGGTACTCTTTACCACAAACTTCGCCCTGACCTACTACACAGTAGAGAGCGACCTGTCCTCAAACGGAATAGACTGCTGGCTGCTTGCAGTTAACACCGACGGTATAGGTGTGGAAGCTGCGGTTGCCGGTGGACAGCTGACTGCTGACAAAGTGAAGGATGCATTTGACAAGGCAGGTTTCGACCTCAAGACAGCTGTAAACCACAACACCGTTATCACTCCGGGTCTTGCTGCCCGTCTCCAGGGTGACCTCGAGGATAAGCTCGGGGCAAGCGTCAAAGTAGGCCCAATGGACTCAGGAAGACTCCCAGGCTGGATGGAAAAGAACTGGCCTCCAAAGAAATAAATCGGAATAGAATTTGAATATAAATAAATTTGAAAACAATTTGAATATTAGTATTCCGTGTCAAAAAGACACGGAATAAAATTTATTGCAACTTTTTACAAAACGCAATTGTCGACTTACCGGATAGGCTCTGAATTGAAGAAAAAATAGGATAAAAATCAACTTTTTTGCCTTCTTTTATTGCAAACAGCTATATCTATATTTGGCCTGATAAAAGACTAAAGACTATCCAAAAAATATTGTAACCTACTGTAGCTTTTAAAACAGACCAGTGCACAATGGAATAGAGAATCAGATATTATGTTTCTTATAACTTCTACAATATGCCGTTTGACTTTTCGGGGAGCTCAGTATAGAAGTCATTGTGTACTCAATTTTCGTGCCTCAGGACTCATAGGGCTCATCATGGAATCAGCCAGATTTTTCATCACAGGCACGTGTTTGAGATTAAAAAGATTTTTCAGGGAATTTCTGTCAGAGAATTGTTCTTTCCCAAAATAAAAACTTTTCCAGAATAAAAATATTCTTCATTACTCTCCGCAAAGTTCAGCCCGAATCTCTTCAGCAATCTCACATGCAGCCTCTTTTGGGGACTCTGCTTTATAGATGCTTCTGCCTACAATCACCCAGTCTGCCCCTGCAGCAATTACATCCGAGGCTTTTCCTCCCTGAGCGCCAACACCAGGAGAAATAATGGTGAGTTTGTCTCCGATGATTTTTCTGATCTTTTTTACCCTTTCGGGACGCGTGGCTGGAGCGACAAGCCCGAAGGCTCCTGCTTCAAGGGCAATTTTTGCAATTGCTTCTGCTGCCGGCTGCAGGAACTCGGCTCCTCCGGGGTGGCTCATTTCACTTACAACGAAGACGTCCTTCCTGTATTCGGAAGCAATCTCGATGCAGGCGTCAAGGCTGTCCCTGCCTGTGAAGCCCTGAACGATTATTGCGTCAGCTCCGGCTTCAAAGACCTGGTCGCAGATAAGGCGGTTTGTGTTCGGGATATCGGCAACCTTGAAATCGGCTATGATTGGGGCAAATTCGGCAAGCTCTCTTATTATGTCAAGCCCCGTAGCAAGGACCAGAGGGTAGCCTACCTTTATTGCATCCACGAATTCCCAGACATCTTCTGCAATCTTGAGCGCCTCTTCCCTATCGGTTACATCCAGGGCAAGGATCATACAGGTATTCCTTTCCATCAAATCACCTCTTTGAAAGGCGTGTCCGCACAGCCGAAACAATTAGTGGGAGAGTGATGGTCGAATCTGCGTATACGGTTACTGATTTTGCATCCTCCCCGACCTTTCCCCAGGACTGGGCTTCGTCAAGTGTTGCTCCGCTCAGACCTCCGGTTTCCGGGCGGTCCATTGTTAGCTGGATTGCATAGTCAAAAGATTTGGGAGTCACAAGCATGGACTGCAGGATATAGTTCTTGGGAACCCCTCCTCCAAGCAGCATGGCACCTGCGCTTTCAGCCTCATAGCAGGTTTCCATGAACTCATGCATATCCGCAAAAGCGTCCACATGCAGAGGGTTTCCTTCTTTGTACAGCCAGGCCTGAAGTCCTATTACTGAGTCCTGAAGGGCAGGGCAGTAAACAGGCACTCCCATTTCAGCAGCAGTTTTCAGGATTGAGGAGTCATCGTCCAGGTTTTTTCCAATTTCGGTAAGGACCTGGCGGATAGAGAGTTTTTCCTGCGGAAGTCCTGAATAAATACTCTGCAGAAACTCTTCAAGGTCGGTAAAGTGCTGGTCCGGGAGGTAGACGTCGTAGATCCTGTCAATGCATTCATGCCTGAGCTGAATGTCGTTTGCGCAGTCCGAACCTTTATAATGGTGAAGACCAAGGGCTTCAACAGTATCATGCACCATATTCGCGCCTGTTGTAACAAGCACATCTATATATCCGTCCCTGATCAGGTCTGCAACAATACTTCTCATGCCTGCAGGTGTCATTGCTCCCGCAAGCCCGAAAAATTTCGTAGTGTTCTCAGAAGCCAGCATCTCATAATAGATATCCACGGCTTCAGCCAGCCTGCCTGCTCCAAAGGCACAGCCGCTGTACTCCTTTACAAGCTCGTCTACAGTCATGTTAGGTACTATCTTTGCCCCTTTGACCGGAGTTGTAAGGTTTTTAGCAGAAGCTTCAAAATCCATTTTTTTTCCTCATAGATTACAAGATTATAAGACATAACTGCATGAAAAACATAGACATATTGAAGAATAATTATGTTAAGATGCAGATATATTAAATTGTAATCGCGTTAATGCATAAATGTGTCGAAATAAGTATTTAGGTATAATAAGAAGATCTGTGAAGTTAGATACCTATTGAAGTTAGATACCTATAATTGATTTATATAAACAAGACTGGCATGTGACATTAAGGTCAGCACGTCATATATAGCATTTTATTTGAAGTTTATCTATCCTGCAATAATACACGGACTGATTTATGAGTTAATTTATGTGAACACCTCTGTATAAATAAACTTTCTCTTATCGAGACTACAGGAAAGAAACCTTTTCTACAAAAAGGAAAGAAAAAAGCAAAAACCTGCAAGAAATCTATTAGTAAAATCTATTAGTAGAGCGAGGAGATCAGAGGCAGAAATGCAGGATGAAATAATAAGATATGAAAAAGCCGGCATAGCCTTCGGGAACAAAAAAGTGCTTTCGAATTTTTCTCTTTGCATCCCGAAAGGAAAAAAGGTACTGATGAAAGGAAAATCAGGAACCGGCAAATCAACCCTGTTCAAAACACTTCTGGGGTTTGAAAAGCTTTCAGAAGGCTCGGTTTATTACAGGGGCATGCCCTTAAACCCGCAGGTAGCCTGGCAGGTCAGAAAAGAGGTAGCCTACATTTCCCAGGATACTGATCTCGGTGAAGGACCTGTAAAGGCCCTGTTTGAAGAAGTTCACTCTTACAGGCCTAACAGAGAAAAAATGGATTCTGAAAAGCTGCATACGTATATGAGCGAGCTCGAACTTGAAAAAGATATACTCGAGAAAAGCTTTGAAAATCTATCAGGGGGAGAAAAACAGAGAATAGGAATTTTAATAGCCCTGCTGCTTGAAAGAGATATTTTCCTTCTCGATGAAGCAACCTCGGCACTCGATTCCGGGCTTAAGAAAAAGGTTGCGGACTACTTCCTCAAACATGGAGACTGGACTCTTTTCATAATTTCTCACGACCGCGAGTGGGAAAGAGAGGAAGTGGAAATTGTAGATGTAGGGAAAAACGAATCTGACTGAAGGGTTATCCCTGAAAAATAGAACCTGTTCCAGAAGTGTAATGTTTTTCCCCGAAAATCCAAGCGGGCTGAGTCTTAAAAGACGTAGATAGTTGAGTAAGAAAAATAGTGAAAAGAACTGCACGGAAGTATAGAGAGGAATTATCAAATGGCAAGCCCCGATATATCGATACCTTCCCTGATATTCTGCTTTTTGCTGCTTGCAATTCCTCTGGCGATCAGTTACAGGATAAAACTCCATATTTCCAGGGCAACTATAGATGCAGTTGCTCGAATGACAGTCCAGCTTGTTCTGGTAGGCGTGTTTTTAACCTATGTCTTCGATCTGAACAATGGAGCTCTGAACCTGGCATGGGTTATGGGAATGGTTGTAATTGCGAGTTACACGACCATACGCAATATAGAACTCAAAATGGAAAAACTATTCCTACCAGTTATACTTTCTTTTGTGGCAGCAAACCTGAGTGTACTGCTTTATTTCAACGAATTCGTGCTTGACCTTGGAAACCTTCTGGAGGCTCGCTACCTCATCCCTATAGGAGGTATGATTCTCGGGAACTCACTCAGGGGCAATATTGTAGGCATGGGAGAATTTTATGAGGACATCCGCAGAAACGAAAATAGATACCTCTATAGCCTTTCTCTCGGGGCAAGCAGGTACGAAGCCCTCATACCTTATATTCGAAAATGCCTTCGCTCCGCTCTCAGGCCTACCCTTGCCAATATTGCAACTGCAGGAGTCGTCTTCCTTCCAGGGATGATGACAGGGCAAATCCTCGGAGGTGCAAGCCCCATGCTCGCAATCAAGTATCAAATATCAATTATGACCGCTCTTTACGTATCCACATCCATGAGTACTGCTTTCAGCATCTTCAGCACCATCCATACCACTTTTGATGATTACGGGCTGGTAAGAAAAGAGATATACAGAGAAAAAAGAAAGAGAAAAGAAAAGGGAAAAGGAAAAAAAGAGAACAGGTCACACTGGACCTGACCTGTATATTACATGTATCCTGTAATGTTTAAACACTATGGGTTATGTTTAAACGTAACCCGTGATATCCTGCCCTATTGGAGTACTTTTCCTTATGCACTCCTCCCCATACTGGACCATGTCCCTGACCGCGTTTTTAAGTATGGAAGGATAGATCTGGCCTACCTGTTCCCATACAGGTCTTCCATGGCAGAAAAATTTGAACGTAGGAGTTCCCTGGACTCCATATCTTTCTGCAGTCCACGGGTTCATTTCTATATTCATTCTTGCAAAAACTGCCGAACCCTCATATTCTCTGGCGTACTCCTGAAAATAGGGCTCCATAGCTTTACAATACGGGCAGGTAGGGCTATAAAACATTACAACAACAGGCTTATTAGAATCCTCCACCTGCTGTCCCCAGGTTGCATCCTCAAGTTCAATAATACTACTTCCGTTCAACACACTTCCCCCATTAAATTATAAGCCGAGATGAGTTAAATTAACGAATGAATCAGCTCTTGAGTTTAAAGAAATGCATTTTTTTATAATAGCGATATTTTGCGCTTTTACTGTAGCAATATTATACCTTCATAGAATTAAAGTCCACGCATCTCCTGAGAGAGTAGTTCTTATAATTTTAAAACGTAAAATGAAGAAAAAGAATAAAAGACAGAAAAAAGCTTCAAAAACCAGCTTGAACAGAGAATAACTAAAGAACTGAATTAATAGTTTTGTTTTAGAACTGAATTGACAGTTTTGCTTTTGACGGCAAATTCCGAATGCCTTAACAAAGTCAGAAATATGAACCCGATTTTAGCCAATATATTAAAAAGTGAGGGGGAGAATAGAACCCCACCGCAGGCGTTAGATTTAGACTTTTTCAGACTTCTTTTTCTTCATACTCAGGGTTCATGGTTTCATCGAAACATGTGCTGCAAATGTATTTGTCATCGAGGCATGTCTCTTTGAAATCTACTCTGGGACCACCCGGTTTTGTAGTTGCTTCCTTGAACACATAGAATTTTTCATTAAACTCAATAGGTTGTCCGCACCTTGTACACACAAAAGGTGGGTTTTCAACCGAATCAATTGCACATTCAATACATATCAGATCGGACTTATCTCCATGAACGTCCTTGAACTTGATCGGTTTCATATCGAGACTTGTATCCACGACTAGCACATCTTCCAGCAGTTCCCGACCACAGATATTACAGCATTCTTTCATTGTGTTGCCTCCTTTTTTCAGAGGAATCTTCACAAAGTTCTGTGCTGAGTCTACAAAAGTTTCTAAACTCTCCGTGTTTGCACTCATTTAATTCCCCAATTTAGCCTATTTTATCCATTTATACCGAACCGATTAATTTTCCTGCATTTCTACCCGGTTCAGTACCTTTCACACCTTTGATTTGAATTTTCACCCCGCCGGATAACTCAAGACTGCCGGCGATTCAGCCGAGAAGCTTTTCCCGGGACTGATGCAAAAGCAAAACGGCAAGGAACATATTTATTTTTATTACAATGTATTCCCGGAAAACACTTTACGCACTCAGACAAGAACAATCCGAGAAAACAAGTTACAAAAAAATGTGTTTCAAACCGCTTTTCAGCTCTGGTTTTAACTTCCCTATGTAAATATAGGTTTTAAAACTATATACAGTTATCCATTTTGATCGAATCAGGCAGATAATAACATAAAACAAAGAATTTTATTGCTCCATGATCAATACATAAGAAGGGTAAGAAGACTATAAAAGGACTAGAAAAAAATGCTCAAGCAGAGATTCGTGCTGGATACCACAGCACTAACGGACCTGCAGACCCGGGAGGTTATGGGCTATACATCCCTTTGTGAAGGGATGAAAGCAATACTCGATCTTATAGCCGATGCTCGCCTGCAGTTCGGGATCAGTTGTTATGTTCCCTATCCATCGGTGTACAAGGAGATGTATGAATTTGCAAGCCGCAACGGCTGTGACAGGGAGGTTACGGCAAAGATAGATACCTGGCTTGTAAAAAAATCTCCTGACCGTTATAGAGTTGATGTAACCTCACAGATCTTCCATGAATATGTATCTTACATGCGAGAGAGAATTAACCGGGGAATGGGGGTTGCAGAGGATGCAATATGGGAGGCAGCAACCGAATGCCTCTTTATGGAGAACCCGCAAAATAAGAAAAAAGAATACAGAGAAGAAGTTGAAAGAGAGGTTATTGGCGGGATAATCGGCAAATTCAGGAACAAGTACAGAGCAGCTCTCAGATATGGGATCCTTGACAGTGCACCTGATATTGATGTTCTGATCCTTGCCAAAGAACTTGATGCGGCTGTCATTGCAAGTGACTACGGAATTGAAAAATGGGCAGAACAGCTTGGAGTCCGTTTCGTGCCTGCGAATACCTTTCCTATGATGATCAAAGAGTATCTTAAGCACGGCCCAGAAGGAAAAAAAGAAATGGGATATGAGGATAAAAAGAAACAAGACCAGTCAGAGAAAGCAGATTTTAATTAAGAGACTCTAAGTAGTCAATTTTTCACGACAATACTTTATTGCCCAGTTTCTAGATATATTTATCGACAAAGTAAATGAGTTGTCTTCACTTACATTAATATCAATTCAGTATCATTCAAGCCCTTAAGGGCAATCTGGGGGGAAAGAGTTTGAGAAACGTTGTTATAGAAGAATTGAAAGCTTCGGAAGTTTACCGTCAGAAGGTAGAGGTTGTTGAAAGAAAGGGGCTCGGGCATCCGGACTATATCTGCGATGCGATTATGGAACAGATATCCGTAAACCTCAGCCAGAAGTACCTTGAGACTTTCGGAACTATCCTGCACCATAACATAGACAAAGGCATGCTTGTTGCAGGAGAGGTTGAAGGAAAATTCGGAGGGGGAAGAGTTGTAAGCCCTATGCGTCTGATCATTGGAGACAGGGCAACCTTCGAGTACGAGGGAGTTGAAATCGATGTTTCCAAGCTTGCAGTGGATACGGCAAAAGACTGGCTTTCGGAAAAGCTTCGTTTTGTAGACCCTGAAAATCTCATTTATCAGGTAGAACTTAAAAGGGGTTCTGCAGAACTTACGGACATTTTTAGCAGAGGAGGAAAAGTTCTCGGAGCAAACGATACATCCGCAGCAGTCGGATACGCGCCTCTTAGCCCTACGGAAAGGCTGATCCTCGAGACAGAACGTTACCTTAACTCAAAAGGGTTCAAGAAAGAATATCCGGAGTCAGGAGAAGACATAAAAGTAATGGGACTCAGGCATAAAGAGAATGTGCACCTTACGGTTGCTGCACCTTTTGTGGACAGATATGTTGAATCCGAAGAAGACTATTTTAAAAAGAAGATAGAACTGCACGACAGGATAGAGGAGTTTACTGCCGGGTTTGCAGAGAAAGAAAGAGCTGAGTTTGAAGCCTGCATGTGCGTGAGACCAACTGCTTCCCTTAACACCCTGGACATGCCTGGAAGGGGAATGGAAGGAATTTACACAACAGTTACCGGGACGTCTGCAGAAGATGCCGACTGCGGAGAGGTGGGGCGCGGAAATCGCGTAAATGGGATAATTCCTTTAAACCGCCCTGTCAGCAGTGAAGCTGCAGCAGGGAAAAACCCTGTAAGCCATATCGGAAAGATCTACAATCTCCTCTCCCACAGGATAGCGGCTGAGATTTACAGACAAGTCCCCGATGTTTCAGAGGTGTATGTATGGCTCCTGAGTGAAATCGGAACTCCGATTGATCAGCCTCAGATTGCAACTGCCCAGCTGATTATGAAAAAAGGTTTTGCAGGCGAGGTAGAAAAAGAGGCGGCAGAAGTTATAGAAAGAGAACTTGAAAATATTCACTCCTTCTCAATGGAACTTGTAGCAGGAAGGAAACCCATTTGCTGAATAAGCAGATCCGTAAAAAACGCAACTTCTGTCAAATTGAGTTTTTTAACAAGACATCAAATACCATACCGAATAGGAGTCCGGCAGATTTGGTCCTAAGATATAATTCCAAAAAGTGATATTGGAGTGGAAACTGATTTAAACGGTTATTATTCAGGATCTGCCTGCTGGACCTTTAAGAGGTAGGCAAGCTATAAAAGCAGGGTCTTGTAAAAAAAGAGAATCTTGTAAAATAAAGATATGATTTTATAAAATTATAACTCATACCTGTATGCAGTTCATACCCCGGCAATGAAAGCTATCAGAGCAAAGAACATGGCTATTTTAAACATTTTAGAGGATTTTGTAGGGTTATTCCGTAAAAGGAGCTGAGCAATGGCTGCTAGAAACCCGAGGTCTGCCAGAAAAACTATGTAAAGGTAGCGGGACCCGAGAATGTGCATAAAGTAAGGGAGAGGGCTTAAAATTACGGCAAGAAGCCCTATAAGCACTGCAAGATACCCTGCTTTTTTTGCCCCTATCCTGAGTGGAAGAGTGTCTGCTCCTTCCTTACTGTCCCCTTCCATATCCTCAATGTCCTTTACGATTTCTCGGGCTGTAATGGCAAGAGCCGCAAGCAGGAAAAGTACGGAGAGAGCTTCAATTCCTCTAAACCCGAAAACCGAAGCTCCAAATAAAAAGACAGAACCGGTAAGGTAACCTATACTCAGGTTTCCTAAAAGGGGAGTACCTTTAAGGGTTTTTGCATAGAGAATTAACAGCAGAGAATTAAAAAGGGCGATTAACCCGCAGACAGAGTTTATGGAGAAAGCCAGCAGGGTACCCAGGGAGAACAGAAGGTAAGAAAAATAAAAAGCCTCTTTTGCTTTTACTCGTCCGGATGGGATGGGCCTTTCAGGGCGGTTGATAGAGTCTATTTTTATGTCAAAGTAATCGTTAATCGTATTTCCTGCACCTGACACAAGAAATACTACCAGAAACACAAGCCCTGCATCAAGGAAAGGGAAAGATCCCGCAAAACCCGAACTAAAAGACCAGGAAATCAGGATATTAAAAGCTATCAGAGTTCCGATTACAGCTGCGAAACCTGCCATCAAGCAGTTCCCGTACCTCATAAGTTCCAGATATGTGCGTATTCCGGCAGACATCAGAAGAAACAGCATTATAAAGTATTAAAATTTTGCCAAAAATGTAACCGATCACTATGTTACTAATATCCTGCTGATTTAACTATCAACCTTTATCCAATCACTTTCTGATTTTGCTGCAAATAATAATGAATCGCTACTAGGAATAGTATCCAGATTTCTGCACAAGAGAAAAAAACTGTGCATTCCGGTTGTATTAGAGCAGATTTCACAAAGAGAGAACATTAATTTAAATAAGATTTGAATGCTTACAAGAAAAAATTCTACCTGTACAGGAAAGTGAAAAATTTAAATTAGTTGTCGATTGGGTATTATCTAAAAGGCATGATTTACCGTCGGTCTCATTTTTAAAGAGATTCAAAGCCAGTAACATATCCATAAAAAAACGTAACCTTTTTTAGATCTGCAGTTAAATCGGAGAAATATATTAAAAATAAATCCTAAATTTTGTTTATATGAATAATATAATAAATTGTTAATGACTTACCGTACAGCAGAGATTTCTAGTTACAGACGTGCGGGCGGAGGCCAGTAAAAAATGAAACCCCATTTTTTAATTTCTTTAATTTATGTATTGTTGGTGATATTATTAATTCCTGGAATGACTCCCCATATGGCGTCTGCTGCAGATGAAACTGATGGAGACAGCGGAAGTTCGGATGCAGGAGATGCTGGAGGAGATACCGGAGGAGATGCTGGAGGAGATACCGGAGGAGATACTGGAGGAGATACTGGAGGAGATGCTGGAGGAGATACCGGAGGAGATACTGGAGGAGATACTGGAGGAGATACCGGAGGAGATACTGGAGGAGATACCGGAGGAGATACTGGAGGAGATACTGGAGGAGATACCGGAGGAGATACTGGAGGAGATACCGGAGGAGATACTGGAGGAGACACCGGAGGAGACACCGGAGGAGACACCGGAGGAGATACTGGAGGAGATACCGGAGGAGATACTGGAGGAGATACTGGAGGAGATACTGGAGGAGATACTGGAGGAGACACCGGAGGAGACACCGGAGGAGATACTGGAGGAGATACCGGAGGAGATACTGGAGGAGATACTGGAGGAGACACCGGAGGAGACACCGGAGGAGATACTGGAGGAGATACTGGAGGAGATACTGGAGGAGACACCGGAGGAGATACTGGAGGAGATACTGGAGGAGATACTGGAGGAGATACCGGAGGAGATACTGGAGGAGATACCGGAGGAGATACTGGAGGAAATACCGGAGGAGATACTGGAGGAAACACTGACTCAGGAAATACTGGATCAGGAAATACTGGAGGAGATACTGAAGGAAATACTGACTCAGGAGATGACGGGAGTTCAAGTTCTGGTTCCAGTTCAAGTTCCGGCTCTAGCTCTGACTCTGACTCAGATTCCAGTAGCATAGGAAGCGGTATTTCCACAGAACCGGCTACTAATATCGAAATCAAGGAGCTTGCTACCAGAAACGTGATAAGTGGTTATCATATAGAATATCAGTTTCCGGAAAATGTTACATGCATAACATGTGTTGAGTATGATGCAAAGAGAACCTTCAGAAGGACAACAGCAATTGTAGAAGTACTTAAGGGTAAATCCATTCTTGTCTCACAACTTCCTGCTGGCAGAATATACAAACATGTGAATATCTGGATAGGAGAAAATGCAGCAGGACTCCCCACTTCCCTAAAAAATGGATTAGTAGGATTCAAAGTCGAAAAAGAATGGATTGAAAATAATAATGTCAATGAGTCCCTGATAACCCTTCAACGATACAATAAAGGATGGAAGTCCCTTGATACGGAAAAAGTCGGAGAAGACGATAATTACGTTTATTTTGAATCAAAAACACCTGGCTATTCCTTCTTTGCAATAACGGAATATGATGCAGAAGGAAATGAAACCCAGTTGCAGAAAACCCTGAGAAGCCTGGGAGAACAAAATGGCATAGTCAAAGAGCCTATGGAGGTAGCTAAGGTGCTTATTGCATTTTCTCTGCCTTTATTTGCGCTTCTTGTAGGATATGCTGTGTTGAAGAAAAAGATCTGAAGTTTACTATAGCATGAAAGTATGTGAGGTTCCCTGCCTCACTTACTCTAAATTACTTTTCCTATAAGATTCCAAAAAGGATAAATGAAGAATAAAACAGACCGCTCCTGAAGAAGTAGGGCACGGCAAGTGGCAACGAAAAAAAGAATTTAAATGGTTATTTTACTTTTACTGTGAGCATCCGGTCAAGAGCTTCTTTTGCCTTTATCCTCACGTCTTCAGGGACTATTACTACATGCTGCATCTTTTCAAGGGAAACCAGGACTTTTTCAAGGCTGATCATTTTCATACTTGGGCAGCAAGCAAATTCTGAAATGCAATAGTATTTCTTTTCCGGAGCTGCCTTAAGAAGCCCGTGAATAAGACCGCACTCCGTGCCTATTATAAATTCATGCGCAGGCGATTTTTTTGCGTATACGATCATACCCCGCGTGCTTGCCACATGGTCTGCAAGTTCAAGTACCTCGGGGCGACACTCGGGATGGGCTATGAATTTGGCCTGGGGATGTTTTTCCTTCATTCTCAGGACATCTTCCCTCAGGATCTGGTGATGTGTGGGGCAGTGCCCTTCCCAGGGAATAATTTTTTTGTCAGTGCGGGCTGCAACATAAGCGGCCAGGTTCTTGTCAGGCACGAAAATAACCTCATCGGCGTCCAGGGAGTTTACTACTTCTACGGCGTTAGCAGAGGTACAGCAGATATAGGATTCTGCTTTGACTGCAGCCGAGCTATTTACATAGGAAACGACCAGAGCTTCAGGGTGTTCTTCTTTCAGTTTTTTAAGGCCTTCTACATTTACCATATCTGCCATAGGGCAGGTAGCATCAATTTCAGGCAACAGTACCGTCTTATTCGGAGAAAGAATTGCGGCACTCTCCCCCATAAAATGGACTCCACAAAAAACGATAACTTCCGCATCCTGACGTACGGCTTCCTGGCTCAGGGCAAGGGAATCCCCGACAAAGTCCGCAATGTCCTGAACCTCAGGGCGGGAATAATAGTGAGAAAGAATTACTGCGTTTCGTTTTAATTTCAATTCTTTGATCCTTTTTATAAGGTCTGCTTGCTGCATGTGACCACCATAAACATTAGAGAAATTAACCTTAGACAAATTAATCTGGAGAAATTTACCTGAGATATTTTAAACGGAGAGATTCCCGAACTATGGGGATATTTAACTTAAGAATATTTTTGAGTATTTGAATAGAAGGGCATATTAAACGTAAAAAGTGCAGTAGGAAGATTTTATCCGTAAAGCTTTTTTCGCGTACATACGCTGCCTCCTGAGATGTACCTGCTTAACTCTTCCGTCCTATATAATATTTGTGAACACATCCAGCCTTCTATCCGAAAAATGTTACCGGAAAAAGGAGGAAGAGGAAAAAACGAAAATAAGGAAGAGTAAGAATGGAAAATTGAATAGAAATAATTTGAGAGATTTCTGAAACTTAAGATTTCTAATTTCCTGTAGTTGCAGACTCATACTCCAGATAAGACTAACGGTTCGGGTTAAGATTAAAAGTTTGAAAACTTTAAGTTTCAATGCTAAAGTTCAGCTTCAATATAAAAGGTTTCATGTCCCTATCTGGAAAGGATTCAGGATCTTTTTCAGGGTAGAAATTGCAGAGAGGGCTGCAAGATAACTTGTTTTAGGGTTATCAGGAGAAGGAAGATTTTCCACTCTTGTGCAGAATTTCCCGAATTCTCCTTCTACATTGACTTCGTGCACGTTTCTGGAAAGGGAAGGATCAGCTATGACTTTTACCGTCGTCCGCTCAAAACCTATGCCTGCAAGGCTTATGGTCGCTGCCACGTTAACGTTTGCAGGAAAGGCTTTTACGGCTTCCGAAGCAGGTCCTTCAAAGAGTAACATCTCTTTTTCAAGCTTTTCAAGCTCTATACCGTGCTCCACAACATAGGGAGCTCCCATAAGTCCTGACGGAGGCTTCCTTGTGGTCAGGGTAACAGAGGAAACTCCGGCAGCACATGCCGAATTTATCCCGTCAATTCCGACAACCGCACCAGAGGGGAAGTAAAGCCTGCAGCTATGCTGCTTTGCAAGCCCGAAAAGAGTTTCCCTCAGTTCTTTGTCTGCAAGGGCACCTACACTCAGAATCATCACATCCCGTCCTGCTTGAAGGGCCTGAGGGACAATGAACCTGACGGCGTTCTGAGAAGCACTTTCTATAACAAGGTCTACACTGCATATGAGTTCTTCGATCTTCATATATGCAGGCCTGCATGTTTTCAGGGAATTTGCAAGTTCAAGTGCTTTGCTTTCCGAAGAGTCGCAGAGGGCGTACAGCTCTGCATTAATCTCCCTGTTATCAATTGCCCTGCAAATCTGTCCACCAATGAATCCGCAACCAATAATTCCTATTTTCAGTATTCCAGGCTCCTGAGAATAATTAGTAAGTTTTTAATTGCCTCAACAATTTAGCTGGTATTTTTCGATCAACTATAATTGCTTATATATAATTTTCTTTATATGCCCGGCACAGAGAAACTCCGAGAACGGGAGTACTGTATTCCTTTCTCTATCTTTAAACCTTCTGTTCCTGCATCTTCTCTTTCGTCTCAAGAATCTTCACTTGAATTAGATCCGCTCTTTACTCTCTGTCCAGAATATCCAAATTGCATACTGTAAAGTAAAAACATGATGGAAGAAAAAACAGAAGGAAAATGCCCATATCCCTTATAAATACGGGAGACATAAAATAGCAAGGTAAAAATTATGTTTATCAGAGAAATTGAAAGCTTCATAGAAGAAGACCTGGGGTACGACGATGTTTCCTGTACTATTGTTCCGGACAGACCTGTTGAAGCCACTGTTTTTACGAAAGAGGACTGTACGGTTGCCGGGATAGATGAGGCAGCATCAATATATTATTACTTCGGAATTCAGGCGGAAACCGATTTTAAAGATGGAGACCGCCTCAGCAAAGGAGATGTGATTTTCAGGCTCAGGGGAGGAGCCGTATCCATTCTCAGGGCAGAGCGCATTAGCCTTAACTTCCTCGGGCACCTCAGCGGGATTGCCACCCTGACAAGAAACTGCACCGATATTGTGAGAAAGCACTCGGAAACTACAAGGGTTGCATGTACAAGGAAGACCACGCCGGGGATAAGGAAGTTTGAGAAGCTTGCTGTTGCTGCCGGAGGAGGAGATACTCACAGATTTAACCTCTCAGATGCGGTTATGATTAAAGATAACCATGTAAAACTTATGGGAATAGAAGCCGCGATAAAAGCCGCCCGAAAGACCAGCTTTACTCGGAAAATTGAGGTTGAAGTCGAGTCTGCAGAAGATGCGGTCTTTGCTGCAGAACTGGGAGCTGATATTATAATGCTTGACAATATGCAGCCCGATGAGATTAAAAAGACTCTTTCCATACTTAAAGAAAAAGAACTCCGAGAATCAGTTCTTATGGAAGCTTCAGGAGGAATTTCCCTCGAAAACCTCGAAGACTATGCAAAAACAGGAGTAGACATAATATCCATGGGCTCACTTATCCACAAATCAAGATGGATAGATGTCAGCCTGGAAATAGTCGGCTATGAGGCCTAAAATGTATTTAGACTGATTAAGAAATATTATATATAAATTTAATTTAAAGAATTTATCATTTCTTTTTTTATTTAAAAGATTTTCCTGTTGAATACTGTTTGTTTTTTAAATTCTTTACATCTTTGAGTGTACTTTTATTTATAAACGAATTTAATTTTTTACCGCAAATTTAAAAACACCGAAAAGATAAAAAGGAAGAAAAGAATAAAGATTACAAAGATAATAATAAAAAAATATGAGCTGATAATATGAGAGTAAATAGAAAAATCCAGATAAAAAACTGTAAAAATCCAGCCTTTTAAAGTCCACTTAATTTGGAATCTATGCTCTATAAGGAATCGAATATCACGTATTCATTCACAGAATTTACGAGTGGATGGGATATAAGAGTTAAAAAATATACAAACATTTAATCTGGTTTTTTTCTAAAAACTTAATGAAATAATTAATCAGTTTAAAACTATATTCATTTCGAACTTACTGATAATATTTAGCAGTCTAAAAAAGCTGATCTAAAAAGTATTAGTTTGAAAATAATTAGAAGGAGAATAACCTGCCGTAAATCGACTTTTTTATCAGGTTTTTGAGGTAGCAGAATTGAAGGTGAAAGGGTTTCATAGAACTATTTTATTTACGTTTCTCATCCTGTTGACGCTTGGCAGTACAGCATCGGCAAGAACTGCTGTATATGACGGAGACATTGAGGAAGGGGAGGTATATCAGCTTAACAATTACATAATAGAAATTACCGATATCTTTCCTGAAGCAGGTACAGCCTCATATTATGTGTATGAGAGAGACAAGAAAATAACAACAGGCCTGCTGGATGTGAACGAGAGCTTCGAGTTCGACTTTGAGGATGAGGGTAAAGTGCAGATGCGCCTGAAGTCCGTTCATACCGGAGGCGTATTACCCAGAGCTACAGTTGAGATTACCATGTCAAATTACAAGATAGGAGATCTTTACATTAACGAGGTCGTTGAAGGGGGGCGTTCCCAGGCAGCCTTTGCAGGAGATCCTAAACTTGTGATAACTAAAAGTGTCGATAAATCCGAAATAGAAGTGGGAGATTTAATAACCGTTACCGTAAACGCAAAAACTACCGGAAACGATGCTGCACATGATGTGCTGTTTACGGACCCGAAGCAGGAACATTTTGTCCTGAAGGAAACTACTTACGAAATTTCAACCACAATACCAAAAATTGATTACGGACAATCAATGCCTGAAACTCTTGTTTATATTTATAAATTGAAAGCAACCGAGGCAGGAACTTTCGATCTCAGAGCTGTGACTGCTACATACAGAAACAGTGCGAGCCAGACCTACCAATCATCTTCTAACACTCCCACAGTAACTGTACTTGAAGGGAATAAACTGAGGGCGGATGTTGAGACCACGATGGTTATGGATCTGCTATCTGTTAGAAGAAACGAAAAAGTCACCTCAACAATTATTCTGAGGAACACGGGAAGTGCTCCTGCTCAGGCTGTCCGTCTTGACATCATGGTTCCGGATGGTATGGAATATGTCAGCGGAGACGAAGGGATTGAAACCGTAGGTGGAAAACCCAGAATATACATAGAAACTCTGCAACCCAACAATGACAAAGAGTTCACGTGCACTTTAAAAGCAAAGGATGTGGGCACTTACAGTATAAACTCAGAGCTCTCTTATGAGTACAGTAACGGGGTAGATGCCCAGAAAGTTAAGCAAAACGGTAAATTTGCAACTTCCAACATCAATGTAAAAGAAGGAAAGTTCGACTTCATGTTGAAAAATCCGTTATACATCATAATTCCGGTAGCCATTCTTGCTGTTATTGGAGTTCATATATACAGGCGGCACAGGCAATACAGATATTAAAGAAAAAACTTAATAAATAATATAAAAAAGTGTGAAAATCCCGCTCAATCCGGGATAGAAAAATGGAAATTTACCTTTAAGATGGAGGAGTTTTTTTTGCTCAATATACTTGTAATAGGAAACGGGCAATGTGGAAACAGAATTCTGGATTCCATTAACCGGCATGCGATGGGAGGAGGAAAAAACTGCAACAGGCTTGCCAAATTCTATTCGAAGCAGAGATTTAAAAGCCATGTTGAAACCCTTGCTTTTAACACTGCTGTTAATGACCTAAAAGAGATGAAGTTTACAAAAGCAAGGGACAGAGTCCACATCCCCCACCTGCATGGAGTTGGTGCAAACAGGAATGTTGGAAAACAGGTCTTTGAAGAAAATAAAGAGATGATTATGCGGCAGGTTGAGGAAAGGGGTAATTTTGATATTGCTTTTGTACTGACCTCAGCCTCGGGTGGTACAGGCTCTTCTTTTACTCCTCTTCTCATAAGGGAAATGAAAAATCGCTACGACTATCCTGTTTATTGTGTTGTTGTCCTTCCTTTCAGGGAAGAAGGAACTCTTTACCTTCAAAACTCAGCGTTTTCGATCAGGGATATCCGTCAGAGCGGGGTAGACGGAATTATACTTGCCGATAACCAGTACCTGAAAAACATCGGAGGAAGTATTCAGGAAGCCTATAACGGTATAAATGACATGATTGCAGAGCGTCTTCTTTTCCTTCTTGATGCCCTTGACAGTGAAATGATGATGGTAACGGATCTCGGTGACTTCAAGACAGTAATGAGCGGAGGTGCAGGGCTTGCAACTATCGGTTTTTTCAAGGCTGATAAAGACATGCCTATCAAAACGACAATACAGAACTCGCTCTCCCCTTCAGGACTTCTGTTTTCAACCAATGTTTATGAAGAAGCAAGCAGAGCAATGATAGTAATCAAAGGTGACCGCAAATACCTGAGTATAGACGAGATCTCAACTGAGATCGAAAAACTTTCCGGAGCCGTGGGACATGTCTTCAAAGGAATAGTTGTGCGCGACGGCGAGTATCCTCAGATTCTTTCGCTCCTTACCCTGGAATCTGCTCATGAACTTGAAAAACTTTATAATGTAGCGGTTCAGGCTATTCATTACGAGAAAGCAAAAAAGCAGCGTGTTGAAGAAGGAGTCGAAATGAAAAGGACTTTTTCCCAGATTGAAGGGATGGAACCTGAATATTGAGGATTCAGGTTTTTCTCTTTAGAACCTTTTTTATTACTGATCATTTTTCTTCCGGTCTTTATGTTAAGGATCTTTACTCTGTTATAATAAATATTAGGAAAAATTAATTACTTTATGTAACACTCTTCCTTTAATAAACCAGAGGAAAGTAACATGAAAACGATTTCTGTGTTAAATTTAAAAAATTATTTTTATAGGAGTACTTATCCTTGCTCTGATCGCAAGCTCAGGGTGTACGAGCGAAGAGTCCAGTCTGATGAAAACGTGGAAGGTGCAGCCCCCGGTTGAGGCTGCCGGAGCCATCACAGGTACCGATAATTCAACAGAGTCTGCCGAGATCACAATCACTGACGGATGTGGTAGAGAATTAACCATACCCACAAATGTCGAAAGTACTATCTGCTCGGGGGCAGGGTGCCTGCGCTATCTTGTATACCTGCAGGCACAGGACCTTATTGTTAGAGTTGACAGCATAGAGTTAGAAGAATCTGAGTTAGAAGGTCGCCCCTATGCCCTTGCAAACCCACAGCGTGTTGAGACCGGAAGGCTGACAGCTTTTGATGCAGTCCTGCTAGGGCAGCGGCCTCATATCAAATGGGACGTAAGAGAAAAAAACCTTAAAATCGTTGATTCGGTCTTCAAGTTACTTTCAATGGAAAACCTGCGCCTGTTCTATATCGATGAGATGAGCAGGGGCGAACTTCAGAAAGTAGCAATAGCACGTTCCCTTGTCCAGGAGCCAAAAGTCCTCCTTCTTGACGAGCCTACAAGCAGCCTTGACCTGAAAAACCAGGTGGAGATCCTGACCACTATCAGGCAGATAGTTCTCGAGCACAGGATTGCGGCTGTAATGACAATGCACGACCTCAACCAGGCACTCAGGTATGCAGACCGGTTCATTCTTTTGAAGGGAGGAAAAATTCATGCCCACGGAGGAGTGGAAGTAGTTACCCCTCAGGTGATCGAAGATGTATACGGCCTTACAGTTGTCATAGGGGAAATTGCAGGTATGAGATGCGTAGTTCCCGGAAGCCCCTCATGGGATTGTACATATAACCAGCTGGAAAAAGCGGGACAAGAATAAAAGCTGTTCTGGGACAGTGTAGCACTGATTGAAATGCTAAAGATGCCTGTGAATTTATTCGCGGGGCTGCCATAACTGATCCAAAAAATCTATTTTTTATTATTAATCAACAAAATTTTCTTAAGACTGTTTTCACGATCAGAAACTCACTTAATTATTAAAAAAAGGAAAATTCAAAAAGCAGATTTTGAGTTTTAGGGTCGGCTCATTAATTGAGAAAGGAGCACTTGTATTGTAACCAGGATTGGATTGATATTTGGTTGTTGTAACTTGGTTGTTGTAACCAGAATCGGATTAATATTTGGTGTTATACCAAACAAGTTGGAAATATACCAAACATTAAACCGGTACTTTGATCCAGAGTAGATTTACGGACCTGAGCCTTTGAATAAATCGATAGACCCTTAAAACTGAAAAAACACTACCAATGAACCACATACATAGTTGAAAAAATTGAGCGATATACCAGATATAGTAGTAATTATTTGCTATTGATCCAAAATTATAAATATACCATATGAAAAATAGAATCGTAAGAGAAATCAACAATCAAAAAGGCAGCTCGCTGAAGTTTACTCATGAATCTTAATAGCCAGAAAGAAGCGCTGGGACGAAATGTTACAGGAAAGTAAAATGTACCTTTCCAGGCTATCAGAAAAAAATTCTAACCATGCTGTGGAGTGTGTACTGAAAAGTTAGGGGGAAATCTACAACCGGATTAGTCAGGATTCACAGCTAAACTAAAAATAAGAAACACGGAGATTCGCAAGAAAGAGAACAAAGGAAATGAAAGAAATGAGTTTTGATTCTTCAAATCTAAAACCCTTCAACAATGGAGTTAATACACTTGCCAAAGTTAAGGCTGAATTTGACTTTGAGCTTGATGATGAAATTGACGAACTTATTAAAAATCCAGATTTCAAGTCCAATGTTCTGAAGATGTACAGGTCCGTGGGTGAGGATATCTTGTTGAGCTTACGTGACTACCTAAAAAACGAAGACGCGGAATTTAAGGCAGCATTCTGCTATTACTATATAACGGAGATGGGAATGTCTCAATCAAATGTCTGTGCTATGATCGGAATATCCACCCGTAACTATCGCGAACTCCAGGACAAGTATGAAGCTGAATGGAAAAAATTTGCAACTGAATTGAAGAATAGTGAAATTCGAGAACATACCGCATATCTCGCTTATACTGCACTCTGGAATTATCTAAATATAGACAAGATTCTCGCAGATTTGGATTTATCATTGGTAAAAGAATAATAAATAACTTTAAAAAATTGGCTCATACCAGATTGGTTTTCGGATTTTTATCAAAAATAGTTAGAGGTACGGTTTGCAGATCGGGCAAACCGACCATAAAAAATTTCCAGGTTTATCTTGTAATCATCATTTCTGCGGTTTCAGGCTTGTAGAACCAATCCCTCGGAAGTACCTTTTCCTGCTTGTAGTATTTAACAAGCCTTCTAATTTTGGATTCGGTCAAGTTGAGGGAACGTTTGTTATGGACGTCTTTCTTGTTGGTAGAAAGGTGCTTTCTCAGTCCCAGAGCCTTTACGATGAGGTTGGTAAGGTCTTCTGGAATGTTAGGAGCAACGTTGTTTTCCTTGAGAATTGTTGTGATCTTCTTGCCTGTAATGAGCTTGGCATCAGGGACTCCGTAACGGTCTCTTAAAATCATGCCGATTTCGGCTGTGGAGACACCCTGTTTCCAGAGGTCCAGTGTAATTGTGGTAACTTCGTCTGCTCCAATCTTGCACCACTCTGGCGGTTCTGTTCTGTTAGGCCGGGTGGAAGAAGACTTGCCTTTTCTTTTGGTATGCATTTTTGCCATAATAACTCTCCTGATATCAATTGATCGATGCCCGGAAGAAAATTCTTCGGGCTGAAGTTATATCTTTACCGACTATAACGGACCAACACATCGATCGGGAGATTTTAATCCGCCACAACAAACTGCTGCGTGGCTTTTCAGGAATTCCTGCAAAAGCTTGAGTTTTTCGGTAAAAACATGACTAGAGAGCGCACCATATAATATATACTTTGTGTAGGAATCCCGGGGCCGGACAGGAAATGGTTTTTAAATAATTTTTAAATAATTTTAGTATGGTTTCCAGAGATAGAGGATTATACGTGCTCCTCCGGGGTTGATCTGCCTGTAAATTGCCTCTATCTGAGAATCCCTTAAAGCCTGAGCCTCGGAGAGGTCTTCAGTCTCAACTATGGCATGAATAGTCTCGTTAATCTTATCTGAAAATTCAGCTTCAAGTTCCGCTCTGATCTCTGCCCTGATATAGTCTGCCAGCAGGACTTGAAGTTGAGAAAATTCTGCAGTGGATGCATTTTCAGAAGAATTTTCGGATTTGAGTGCAAATCCCGTTTCAAGCAGGTCAGAGAGGTAGACATTAAATTTCTCTTCCGTTGAGGAGGAGTGTTCTTCATCCGGGTTTTCAGAAATTCCATAAAGCAGGGTCTCAAAGGACTCATCTGCTTCCCCACCGAAGACAGGTCCCGAATAATCAGATGGGAAAAGCAGCTCAACGGCTGTCTCCGCTCCTTCAAGGGCTGCAGCATCAAGAGAAACATTAAAAGCCTGAGAAAGTGCTGTTGAAGCCTCTTCGTCAGAAGAGTTAAGGGAATCTTCAAGCAAGGAATCATTTATGCAGGCAAGAAGAGAGTCCTTAGAAGGCGTACCCTCATAGAGTGGCATGGAAAGTTTTGCACTCTGCCGGATAGCATCTGCAGACGGCTCTTCTCCAATAATAAATTCGCTTCCCAGAGGGAAAGTTTCCACAGGATACCAGTAAGCTTCAAATCGGTAAGAGAACCTTCCTGCCACCTTTTTGTCCAGATAAGCAGCTATGGTTTCGGAAGCCTGATCGGAATAGTTCTCAGCTAGTGGGTTGAAGGAGAAGGAAGAGCTGTTTCTCTGCAACTTGAGGGAAATAGCCAGATATTCGGCTGTCAGGTCAGCAAAAGTCCTGTGCTTCTGTTCCTTTTCAAAAAGGGTGTGAGCAGGACTTTCCACAATTGAATCCTCCGGAACTGAAACATTAAGCACCGAAAGAGGTGAGATTTCATACTTAAAATCCTCAAGTTTGCAGGAAAGAAATGATTCAAGCAGATAGGTATCCAGTTCTGAAGAAGTCAAATATCCGGCTGCAGTATATTGCTCATCAGCCTGCTGAGATGGCATAAGAATAATACCGGAAAGTGAAATTAACACAAGCAAAAATAGGGCATCAAAAACTGTAGAGTAGCCAGAAGATTCTCTAACAGCGTCGATCTCTACTTTTTTACTTTTAATTTCTTGCATCTGTCCGGAGTTTTTAGAAGCTCTCAAGGATTTCACCTGTTTCACCTATTTACCGGTTTATTTTCCGAACCATCAGTTCCTTTCCCGAACCATATCTGATTTTCAGGATCAATCATCCCCACTTTCGACGTTTATACCACCAGAATTCTGTTTTACATCCATGGAGTGTTATAGAGAATTACAGTAAGGGTTCCCGGAACCGACTCTGCTGGACCTATCTTGACCACAACCGGCACTGAAGCCGCGACTTTCTCCTGTTTTCCCATGAGGTAACCGGGTTCTACAATCCTGGACTCTATAACCCACTGCCATCGCCCGTCATCTGTCCGGATTTCGACCAGAAACGGATAATTTCCGGAAAATGCTGCAAAAAATTTATTTCTCTCATCTTCTCCTTCATGACCTGAAAGCCTATCAAGGGCTGATGCAGAAAGAGTGCCCGGATTTTCTGCTTTCAGGACAGGTTCTTCTGCCACGGTTGCTGCAAGAAGGGAAGCACTTTCATAATTCTCAAGGGCAAAGGAGCGGTCTTCATATCCCAGATATGTCCTCGAAAGAAGGGCCGCAAGAACCACGAAACCTATAACAGCAAGAGCAGTGGCGATAAGATCTGAATGAGGTTCAAGAACTCCTTTTTCGTCCTGCAGAATTGTATCATCAGGCTTTTTCACAGTATTTTTCACAGATGCCATCCAGTTATTGATAAACGAGAACATACTCAAAAGCAGAAACCCCCTCACTACCCCTTATATAAACAAATTCTTTCTTTATTGAGATGTTTTCATCTGCGCTTAAAAGAGCCTCTTTGGTTCCTGATGCCCTGAGGAAATCAATGACTTCCTGAAAATTAGCTGTAAGGGGAGATTCTTTACTGCCATCAGCTCCAAACCTTGCATATAGTTTTCCCCTGAGTTCTGACTCGTTGAAAGGCAGTACTCTGAAGGTAAAGGGTCTTACAGCATTGAAATTTCTTCCATCTGATTCAGCCTTTAAATGGACATACTCTCCTGACACGTAAACCTCTATATTCTCCCCAAAAGGAGAGGTTAGAAAGACTTCATTTTCATCAAAACGATAAGAGATTTCCTGAGTTTCCCCTGTTTCCCCAGGAAAATTCTCTGCTCCGGCTTTATCTACTGCGGCTTTGAAATCCCTGGAAAGGAAATCCAGCTGCTCCTGTGCCTCAAGACCCTTAAAACCGGCAGCCAGTTGAAAAAGGGCTGCAAAAAGGACTACACTGGCGAGAACCAGTGCAGCTTTCGATATCAAAAAGTCAGCCCATGCAGACTCGTCTCCTGAGAGCTCCTTTACCGTACAGGTCTTTTCCAACTTCATGTTCTTCAGTCAACTCCGGTTTCGGAGATCAGGACAAAAAGCCTGCCTGACTCATGGTCAATTTTCGTTGAGAGAAGTAGTCTATGCCTGCCCGAACCAAGAAACACGGGCCCGTTAAACTCAGGGTTAGAAAAGGAAGCAAGTGCAGGATAAAATTTTGATTTTCCTTTAACTGTTGTGCCATAATTGTCCGCATCCTCAGGCCAATTACCCTCCCGACCCGGCAGAGCCCCAAAGACCACAGATGTTCCCTGCGGCACTTTTATTTCAAGGACAACTTCACTCCCTTCTCCGCGTATGGAAAGCTGTTCGGCAACACCTGTTAGTCTTGAAATCTCGTCAAAGGTTTCCCGTTCCTTTACCCCCTCCAGAAAACCGGAAAGGGAGACTGAAGAGATAAGTACAAGTACCGCAAAAAGAATACCTGTGACTGTAAGCCTGAAAGGAAGCCCGCATACTGCAGCCTCATCTCCAATCTGACAGGCTAAAGCCTGTGCCTTCCCAGCCGTAAATTTACCCCCTGAAGTCCAGATTCTGGAAAATTTTGGAGATTAAATGTAATAAAAATTAGGCTTTTTGACTATAAAAAGATTATAGTTTATTTATGGACAAAAGTTGGTCAATTTATAGACAATGGAGAATAGAATTAAAACGTAGAAGGTAGCTGAGAATCAGAATTTACCCGATGCACTTATGGAACACAAAGTCATTTTCGCCTCACTCGAAGATTAACTAAACTCTAACCAGTACAACCTTACTCACTATACCGAACCGTTCCTGTCACGCTCGACGAAGGAGAGCGGCCTGCAGACACAAAAATAAACAAAATAGGTTACTTTTCTGAAAATATCCTTTTTAAGATTCCTCTTTTTACTTCTTTCTTCCACTCCTTATTGCTTTTCGGGCAGGGCCACCAGACAAGCTGGCGGAGGCTCTTTATGCATCTGTAATGTGAACTACCCCTCCCTAAACTCTTCGCGAAGCTCAGAGTTTTGAGGGAGGAGCTTCCTGAGTCACCCCTCCGCCTAATGGCGACAAGTCATACAGGCTCTTCCCCGCGTTCCGCAGGTGATGGAATTTGAATTGGAATCTATGAGCGTGATATACTTGAGATGCTTTACAGCTTCCACCTTTCAGTGGCGTTATCTCCCGATCCCTTCAGGAGTTGCCATATCCTGTTTCCAACCGCCTTGCTTGGTTCTCGCTTCAGCTTGTGGTGACAATACAGCACTATATAATGGCCTTAATAATACAAGTAAGTTAGCAGAATCAATAACAAGAGAACGTGAGGAAGTTGACGGCTTTCATCCCCCACCTGTCGCTTCGCTCCGAGGAAGGGGACTTCCCGCCTTAAAGTTAAACGGATTTCCGGGGTAAAAGAAGTGTTTTTTCAGTCCCAGGGACATTTCTTCAGTGAATATTCTTTCTTAACTGCTTTCCAGGTTTTTAAGTCTCTTTTTTCTGGCTTGTAGGCTGGCCCCATCCCTGGCGGTGCAGTGAGAGAAAAAACGAAAAATTATCTTCGAGATTCCCAAATGGATTAACAATAAATCAGGGACTACCAGAACACATGCAAAGAGAAAAAGAGAGGAAAAAAGAGGCAGAAAAAGGACAAAGGGAAAATTTCAGTCCTGTTGTCCCTTAACCTTTTCAATAATTTCTTTCAGGGTAAGAAGTTCCTGTTCTCCGGAGACCATATCCCTGAGAGTCAGTTTTCCTGCTTCAAGTTCTTTTTCCCCTACAATTACCACATAATCAGCATTGATAGTATTCGCATATGTGAGCTGGGCTTTGAAGTTGCGCTCCATAAGGTCGATCTGGACCGGCAGGTAGTTCCTTAATTCGGTTGCAACTTTTACGGCTTCCAGATGAGTATCGGGCTTTGAGACCAGCACAAGGCTTTTGACTGCTGGCGGCACGAGAGGACAGATCTCCATTATCCTGTCAAAGCCGATTCCGAAGCCTGTTGAAGGCACATCACCGCCTCCGAAAAGCTGGATAAGCTGATAGGATCCACCTCCGCAGACTTGCTTCTGGGCACCGAGACCTTCTGCATAGATCTCAAAAACCATACCCGTGTAATAGTCAAGCCCGCGGGCAATTCCGAAGTCAAGTGAGTAATTGACGCCATATGCATCAAGAAGCTTAAGGGTCTTTTCAAAGCTTACAAGCTCAGGGATGTTTCCGACTATTTCTTTTACCTGTGGGAGAATATACCTGCCTTCGAGGTGTATCAGACGGAAAAGGTCAGACTTCAACTGTTCTTCTGCCCCGATCTCCTCAAGCAGAGCTTCAAGGCCTGCATACTCCTTCTTGTCCACAAGCCTCATGACCTTGCTCACAATCTCGGGTTCAAGCCCTTTCAAAAGAGTACGGATTACTGCAAGGTTTCCGAGCTTCATATCGCCCTGTATGCCTACAGCCTTTAGCAGGGCATCGGCAAGGGCAATAACCTCTGCATCAGAGTCTGACTTCCCGCTCCCTATGAGTTCGACCCCGAACTGCCAGAACTCCCTGAAACGGCCTTTCTGGGGGCGTTCATAGCGGAAACAGTTCTCGAAGTAGAACAACTTCAGAGGTTTGGGGAAAGGCTGGAGTTCATTAACATACAGCCGCATGACAGGAGCTGTGAGTTCCGGCCTGAGGGTCATTTCCCTGCCTCCTTTGTCCGTGAAGTTGTAGAGTTCCCCTACAATGCCTTCTCCGGACTTAAGGGTAAAAAGGTCCAGATGTTCAAACGTGGGCGTAATGATTTCACTGTAGCCCCAGTTACGGACAACATTTCGCATAACGCTTTCCACGTACCTTCTCCGGGCAGTATCTGCGGGTAAAAAATCCCGGGTCCCTCTTGGCCTGTTAACTGTCATTTTTTAATGCACCTGGTAGATATCGAATTTAGAGAAATATCGAAATTAGAAATTTATGTCGGAGGCATAATCTGCTGAATACACATCCACCTGTTCGGATAAATAATCCTATACATTCCACAAACAGGATATAAATTCTTGTAAATGCCCTATTCATGTACTATAAGGGATTTTCTAAGGAATTTATTCTATTCCTTTTCAGCTTTTCTGGATGTAGTTAAAAGCAAGCTATTTTACTTTTTCGTTATTTACTCTTCACAGACTGAAAATATGAATATAGAATTGGGCAGAAAAGCTGTTTTAGAAGAGGATAAAAAACAAAATTAATATATTTATTTTGTAAAATAAAGTAGAATGGATTCCAGAAGCTAAAGTTTTCGCAATCAAATAACCATAAAGCAAATAAAGGCAAGTTTGCACGGGCCAATATAATAAACAACTTAATATACATGATTCACGCTAAATATTTGCGATCAACGTGTCAGAGCAAAGAAGTGTACCTTTAAGGGAGCATCTGCTGGCCCTGAAGCCCTGCAGACATGGAGGGCTAATCCAGGAAACTTCGGAGACGTACGGGATCCCCGAAAACGAGATTCTCGACTTCAGTGCAAACTTTAACCCATTGGGAAGTCCTTTTGACTATCCGGAAACAGGGCTAAACTTTGAAGATATTATCAAGAAGAGTTACGGGAAACTCCTGGAATACCCTGACAACAGGTATGTAGAGTTCAGGGAAGCTGCTGCAAGATTCGTAGGACCTGGAGTAGCACCGCAGAGCATCGTTCCGGGTAACGGTTCAACGGAAATAGTCCGGCTTGTAGTTGAATCCATGATAGAAAAAGGGGATATTGTCCTTTTACCCTGGCCCACCTTCGGAGAATATGAAATGCAGTGCCGGATTATGGGAGCAAAACCGGTATATCCTGCTCAGGATGAAATAAATACACTCTCTGATGAGATGCTGGAAGAAGCAAAAATCCTTTTTATCTGCAATCCGAACAATCCAACAGGAAAACTCCGCAGCAGGGAAGAACTTAAAGCCCTTGCAGAACGCTGCCGGGAACATAAGACCCTTCTCTACGTAGATGAAGCTTTCATAGAGCTTTCCGACCCTTCTCAGAGCGTCGCAGACCTTCCTGCGGATAATGATTATGTCTTCGTCATGCGTTCCCTTACAAAGGACTTTGCAATCCCTGGAATAAGAATGGGCTTCGGAATAGCTTCTCCGGCCATGTCTGACATCCTGAATACGGCAAGGCTTTCCTGGAACCTCGGAGCTATTGCAAACACTACAGGAACTGCACTTCTCAATATAGAAGGCGGGATTGACAGCCCATACCTGAAAAAAGCCAGGGAAATGATCCTGAAAGAAGGAGAGACGCTCAAAGCCAAACTTGACAGGATAAGGGGTTTTGAAGCCGGAGAAGTGAATGTTAATTTTATTTTCGTTGATGTAAGCAAATTCATGCTTAACTCGAGTGAACTGGCTGCACGTCTTGCATCCCGCGGAGTCCTTATCCGGGACTGTGCTTCTTTCCACGGCCTTGGAAAAAATTACATAAGGATTGCGGTCAGGACCGAAAAAGAAAACGACAGACTCATTGCCGCAATCGGGGACGTCATCACCGAGTGGGGCAGAGAACAGGCAAAGAACGAACTGCAGCACGTAATAGAAAAAGCCAGTGAAGAAGGCATAGGAGGCAGGAAGACCTGTGAATATTACCCATGCCATTTTGAAGGCCAGAACTGCACCTTCTGTTTCTGTCCGTTTTATCCCTGTGAAAACGAAAAAACCGGAGGAAAATGGATCCAGAGCTCAAGAGGCGGCAGGGTATGGAGCTGTGTCGACTGCCACCTTGTCCATAAGAAAGAAATAGCCCAGAAAATCCTTGACTGCCTTATGCAGGAAGGAGATACTGACGAACTCGTAAAAGTAGCCTGGAAAAAAGTAATGGAGCCTATCTTATGATTATCCCGGACAGCGGGCACCTTGCTCTGGTACTTCTGTTAGCCGCAGTCATAGACATAGTTTTCGGGGAACCTCCTGCTGCTGTCCACCCCGTTGTCTGGATAGGAAAATTAATCAATTTTTTGAAAAATGCAGCCCCTAAAACCCACAGGAAACTTTACGGCACTGCAATGGCTCTTTGCTGCGTTCTCTTTGCATCTCTACTCGGATACTCCGTCCTCTACATTGCAGCCCTTCCCGGAATTCCCTGGATTTTAGCTCTCCTTATAGAAGCTTATTTCCTTAAAGCCACGTTTGCAATTAACTGCCTGCTGAGCCCTGCAAGAGAGATTTACAAACACCTTGAAGAAGACAGGCTGGAAAAAGTAAGGGAACTGCTCCCTATCTACGTAAGCCGGAACACTTCCAAACTGACAAAAACCCAGATGTCTTCGGCTGTTGTGGAGTCCGTATCAGAGAACTATGTGGATGGCATACTGAGCCCTATTTTCTATTATGCAATCTTCGGAGAACTCGGGCTTGTAGCAGCATACGCATTTAAAGCCATAAGCACGCTGGACTCAATGGTAGGATACAAAACCGAACCTTACAGGGAACTGGGGTATTTCTCGGCCAAGTCCGATGACGTATTGAACTGGATTCCTGCCCGGATTTCGGTTATCTTTATCCTTGCTGCAGCCTTTACAGTATCTTTATTCTCTAAAAAAGGAAGAAAAATCAATCCTTTTGACAGTGTAAAGATTGCATTCGAAGACGGGATGAAGACTCCTTCCCCAAATTCCGGTTATCCCATGGCTGCTACTGCCGGAGCTCTCGGGGTTAAGCTCGAAAAACCTGACACTTATGTTTTGGGAGCCTCGTACCCCCCTACCGAAGTAAAAGATATAAAACGGGTGTCCCAATTAATAGCAATTGCTTCAGGGTTTTCACTTGTTGCTTTTGTGGCAGTAATCCAGATGGCGGGAATCCACCTTTACCCGTAATTCGTGACATACATCCGTTAATTGTCCCCTTTAATTCAAACCCATCAATTTAAACCCATCAATTTAAACCCATTAATTGAAATTCGCTAATTTACAGAGTTCCGGTCAATTACAGTCCTGAGTTTTATGTGGAATCATGGACTCTGAGAAAACTAAGTGTGCCCGGCAGGTGATGCTGGAAGCATTAACCCATTACATTACCTGTATAGAAGTTTAAAACCAGGCTTATAAACCATTTTTCATTTTAAGCCTGGTTATTTCAAGACCGACCGTTTTAATAATTTAAAGAAGCCTGAAATGACCGTTTTGACAACCCCGGAGTGATCAGTATGAAATTATCAGATATTGAGGAAAAGGACCTGAAAAAAGTGCAGCCTGAAAAAATAGAGGAAAAAGCTACCACCGATATCCTTGACGTCCTGGCTGAAGAAGGCATAAGCGTCCAGGATCTTGCGGATACGGCTCTGGAAATGTATGTCCCTCACCCTGGACTTGAGACAAGGGAAAAAGCCGAAGCTCTGTTTGAAAGGGAACTCAGGTTCGCTCTTTCCGACCCCAATCTCTGCCTTTTGATCTATTCCGGGGTTCTGCTGGAAAGAGAAGGCAGAGCAGGAAACCTTCCTAACCTCAGCAAAAGTTCTTATGAAAAAGACCTGACTTTCATAATTGCTGACGAAGTTCTCGGAACAAGTATTGCAACATATATCAGTGGCTCCAAAGGTGCATTCGAGTTTGTCAGGTATGACAAGCAAAAACCCGGAATTCTTGCAAACCTGGGGCCTTTTATGGACGATGTCATAGGAGGTCTCATAGGAGGGGTATCTTCCAATATGTATTCAAGAGGTATGGCAGAGCTTGAAAGAAAAGACTGAAAAATAGGCGGTACATAATGAATTCATATTTACTTGCGTTTAAGTCAGGTTTTGGCTTCCTGTCCACGATCCCTGTAGGAATCAGTATGGAAGGGATCGACGAACTCATGAAAAAGATCTATTTTTACCCTGTAGTGGGAGCCGTACTCGGGCTTCTGATAGGGATAATTTCATATATAGGACAGCTTATATTTCCGGATTCTGTCCTGGCAGCTCTTATCATGGGAATCGTATATTACTTTACAGGCTTTAACCACCTTGATGGAGTCACGGACATGGGAGATGGCTTTATGGCCCACGGATCCCGTGAGAAAAAGATCAAAGCCTTAAAAGACACAACCCTCGGGACAGGAGGAGTTGCTTTCGGCATGCTTGTACTGCTCGCCTTTTACAGTTCCATAAGATCTGTGCAGGAAGAAGGAATTACCGCTTTTGGTTCAAACCTTCCGCTCCTTATGTTTGCATCCATGTTTATAGCGGAAGTCAGCGCCAAGCAGTCTATGTTAACAATTGCAGCTTTTGGAAAACCGCTCCCACGGCCGAAGGAGCAGACTTACCCTGGCCTGGGAGAAATGACAATAAACGGAGCAACTCGAAAAAATTACCTGATAGGATTTATTTTCGGAGCGGTTGTATGCTTCCTGCCCTTTGGGCTAATAGGACTGCTTCCATATCTTGCAGCATGCATCTCTGCTCTGGTACTCCTTAACAGGAGTTATGCCCACTTTGGAGGCTTAAACGGCGACGGAATCGGTACGGCTAACGAGATTGGAAGGATAACTGCCCTGATTGTTATCGCAGTTCTCCTCAAACTTTCATCAAACACCGGAGGTTTAGAATGGACGCTATTGTAATGGCAGGAGGGTTCGGGCAGAGGCTTGGGATGGGGGAAAAGCCCTGCGTTGAACTGCTCGGAAAGCCGCTCATTACCTATGTAATAGATACCCTTAGATCTGCAAAAAATATAGACCGCGTTTTCGTAGCGGTCTCCCCTGTTACCCCGAAAACCGAAATTATGATCCAGGAACGCTATAAAGGAGAGGTTCAGGTAATCAGGACCTTTGGCGGGAACTATGTAGGAGACATGATTCACGCAGTGGAAACTGCAAATACGACAGGTCCGGTAATGATTATCATGTCCGATCTACCTTTGATAAATCCTGAACTTATTGATTCGGTAATCGAGAAGTACAGGGAAGAAGGAAAACCTGCACTTTCCGTTTATGTCCCTATCAATGTCTGCAAAGGAGCAGGGACCAGGCCTGATACTGTATTTAACAAGGATGGAAAACTTATCGTGCCCGCGGGAGTAAATATCCTTGACAGTTCTCAAATCAGGAACGAACAGGAAGACTTTAATCTCATACTTGATAATCCCAGACTAGCAATAAACGTAAATACCGTTAAAGACCTGCAGCGCTGCAAAGATTTGCTGCAGTGCTCAAACTAAAATTTGCTAGAGGTGTCATAGATTCTATCCTTAAAAAACCTGATATTGAGCCGTGATGGGAAAAAAATTCTGCGTGGAATCAACCTTGAGGTAGGTGACCGTGAAATTCACAGCATCATAGGCGCAAATGGTGCAGGAAAAAGTACACTTGCCTATACCCTGATGGGGCTCCAGGGTTATGAACATGAGGAAGGCAGCATCATTTTTAACGGGGAAGATGTTGCAGCACTTTCGATAACGGAACGTGCAAGAAAAGGCATAACCCTTGCCTGGCAGGAGCCAGCCCGCTTTGAGGGGCTAAAGGTCAGAGATTACCTCGCAATAGGGGCAAGAGGTAACGGCGGAATCACGGAAGAAGAAATAAAGGAAGCCCTCAGAAAAGTCGATCTGAAACCCGAGAAATACCTTAACAGAGAAGTGGGCGAAGCGCTGAGTGGGGGCGAAAGGAAACGTATCGAGCTTGCCTCTATTATTACCATGAAGCCGAAACTTGCAGTCCTTGATGAGCCGGATTCCGGAATTGATGTGGTCTCACTAAAAGAAATTGTTTCCCTGATCCGGACTCTCAAAGAAAACGGCTCGTCAGTGCTCGTTATTACACACAGGGAAGAGATTGCAGCCGCCTCGGATAAAGCATCCCTGATGTGTGAAGGGGTAATCCTCAGGAGCGGGGACCCCGTGGAAATAAGTGAATTTTTCAAAAACAGATGCATACCCTGTGACAGCCGGGTATCTCCCCCGAAGGTGGCATAATGACTCAGATTACATTGAATGCGCTTTCAAGAGAAGCAGAAGATATAACCTCAGCTTACACGGCAGCCGGAGGAGATGCTGCAGTCCTTCATAACCATGAGCTTGCAAGCCTTGTGATAAGCGGGAACAAAGTGCTCAGTGCAAACGGGACCGAAGGCATAGTGCTTGAAAAAAAAGAGACCGAACATGGCGTGGATATCAAAATGATCATTAAAAAAGGTTATAAGATCCCTCTTCCTGTCCACCTCTGCTTCGGGCTCGTCCCTAAAGACGGACTTCAGGAAATCAAAATGGACTTCGTAGCTGAAGAAGACTCGGCTGTAGAACTTATCGCTCACTGCACTTTTCCTAACGCTGAAAAGGTAATCCACAAAATGGATGCCGAGATGGTTATCGGAAAGAACGCAGCCTTGAAATACACCGAGACTCATTTCCACGGCCCTCACGGCGGAATTCAGGTACTCCCTAAAGCCCACATAAAGATTGAAGAAGGAGGCAGCTATTACACGAACTTTTCCCTTATCTCCGGGAGAGTTGGGTACCTCGAATTCGATTACAGTGTAGATGCCGAGAAAGACTCGATCTGCGAGATGGTCACCAAGGTCTATGGAAAAGCGGACGATAAAATAAAGATCCTTGAGAGAATTTCTCTTAACGGGGAAAATGCTCGCAGTGTAATTAAAAGCCGGCTTGCCATAACAGATAATGCAGAATCCGTGTTCAGAGGAGTAACCGAAGGGCATGCCCCGAGAGCCCGCGGACATGTTGACTGTATGGAAGTTATCCAGGGCAATGCAAAAGCCGAAGCTGTGCCTATTGTAAGGGTGGACAACCCTCTTGCAAAAGTTACACATGAAGCTGCTATCGGCTGCGTGGACAAAAAAGAAGTAGAAACTCTTATGGCACGCGGGCTTGAAGAGGATGATGCAATAGACATCATAGTAAAGGGAATGCTGGCTTAAATTTACCTTTTATTCCTTTTTTATTTTAATCCGCCATCTTGATAAACCGGAGTTTTCATTTATATATAGTAGTTTATCAGGAAAACTCAGATATTTCTATATGGATGGAGGTGGAAAGTTTGGGTGAAATAATCATTCTTGAGAAAAAGTATTCGGAAAAAAACCTGCAGCTTATTACCGGAAAAAAGGATATTTGTTCGCATGCTATGGATATTCCCGAAGAAATGTTACTTTTAAGTGAAGTTATCGAAGATCCCAGAAAACTTCCTTACCTGCTGGAAACCTTTCATACTGCGCAGATAAAGAATGAAAAAGCTTTTCATTTTGCCCTGCTCAGGGTCCAGGTAGATTCGGATATAAGGATGCATGAAGACATCCAGAGATATCAGCAGAGAAAATACGTAGCTGAAACTCTTGAGAAATTGCTATATGGGGAGCTTATGCTTTCAGTCGGAGAAAACTCAGGGCTTGAGGATGACTGAGCTATCTGCGGGCAAAACTCATTCTTTTTACTGACTTTCACGTCTTATATACCTCATGCTATCAGGCCTAAATAGCCTGATATACTTTTTTGAAATTCGTTTTTATTAAAAACGGTAGTTTGATCAGTAGATCATACTTACGCTTTCTTTTCAGAAAACAAATTTTATTTTTGAGATCCATCCTTGAAAATTTTCATACTGTAGAGAGAAAAACTAGAGAATAAAAATCAAATTATATGCTATAAAGAAAGAATTTATTGTTTTTAAACCTATTAATAAAAGAAAGGTTATTATCTTTTAATTTACAACTATTTTACACAGTCTGTAATCTTCATTATTTAGCCGTTTTTATGAGCGCACTCGGTTGCGATAACTAACTTAACCTGAAAAATCCTGATTTCAATGAATTGCTGTAAAACTCTGACTTCAATAAATTGCTATATTATTTAATAAAAATCGATCAAATTTCAAGATTTTCCGAAATTTTCAACAAATTTAATGAATTATACATAAGGGGTCTAGAATGAAAAGAACGAAATGCAATAAAACATTTAGTAGGCAGACCTTCAATAAAGCTTTGGGGATAACGGTGCTTGCTTTTTTAATGTTGGTGAGTATCGCAGGCGCTTCGCCGTTTGCATACATCACAAATGGAGAGAGTAACAACATTTCAGTAATTGATACAACCACAAACAAAGTTACAGCTACAATACCTGTAGGACTCAATCCTATAGGAGCTGCAATTAATCCGAACGGAACAAAAGTATACGTGACAAATTCTCACAGCAACAGCATATCTGTAATTGACACGGCAACAAATACTATTATAGCCACGGTGCCTGTAGGAAGTTCTCCTCGGGGGGTTGCAGTCAGCCCGAATGGAAAAAAGGTATACGTGACAAACCTGGCCAGTAATACTATTTCTCTAATTGATACCAGCTCAAATACTGTTGAAAGTACAATGAAAATGGGAAAAGATCCAACTGGAGTAGTGGTAAGTCCGGATGGGAAAAAGGTATATGTAACAAATTACGGGGACAAAACCGTCTCTATAATCGACACTGCCACAAAAGCTGTTATAACCGCGGTATCCGTAGAAAAAGGCCCTAAGGAAATTGCAGTCACACCAGATGGAACTAAGGTGTACGTAGCAAACTCCGATGGTGGGAGCATCTCTGTAATTGACACGGCAACAAACAGTGTTACAAACACAGTAAAGGTAGGAGGAGCCCCTTTTGGAGTTGCGGTCAACCCGGCGGGAACAAAAGCATATGTGACTAATAATGATAAATATTTCAGCACTGTCTCTATAATTGACATTTCTACAGACAAAGTTACAGCCACGATACCTGTGGGACCCAATCCTGCGGGAGTTGCAGTCACACCGGACGGAACAAAAGTATATGTGGCAATCAACCCCTATAACGCTGTCTCTGTAATTGACACCGCGACCAACACTGTCACAGCCACGATGCTTGTAGGAAAAAGTCCTTATGCTTCAGGCCGGTTCATAGGTTCCATTCCGGTACAACCAGTTTATCCTTTAGCGAAATTCAGCAGCAATATCACATCAGATTATGTTTTCCTTTCCGTACCTGTGCAGTTTACAGATCTATCTGAGAATGCAACCAAATGGAACTGGGATTTTGGAGACGGGTCCGGTTCAACAAAACAAAATCCCATACATACCTATTCTGCAGCAGGAGTCTATACTGTTAGCCTGACAGTAAGCAATTCAAACGGCACAGATTCAAAGCTTGCTACGGTAAGTGTTGTACCAAAAGGTTCTCCTGCGCCTTCATATGCATTTATTACAAACCTCAACAGCAACACTGTTTCTGTAATTAATACCGGAAACAACACCGTTACAGCCACCGTGCCGGTAGGAAAAAGTCCTTATGGAGTTGCAGTCAGCCCGGATGGAACAAAAGTATATGTGACAAATGCCAACTATGGCTACCGTGGTACTGTCTCTGTAATTGACACAGCCACAAACAAGATTACAGCCACTGTGGATCTAGGACCTAAGTATAGTCCTTGTGGAATTGCAGTCACACCGGATGGAAGAAAACTATATTTGGCAAATCGTGATATCAATGGCGTCTCTGTGATTGACACGTCTACAAACACTGTTACAGCCACGTTGCCTGTAGGAATTAACCCATTAGGGGTTTTAATCACACCGGATGGGACAAAGGTATATGTGACAAATCGTTATAGCAACAATGTTTCTGTAATTGACACAGCAACCAACACTGTTACAGAGACTGTGAAAGTTGGACTTGGTCCTTGTGGAATTACAGTCAACCAGGAAGGAACGAAACTATATGTGACTAATTGCGAAAGTAACACTATTTCTGTAATTGACACGAGTTCAAACACTGTTACAGCCACAGTCCCTGTGGAAAAATGGCCTATGGGAGTTACAATCATCCCGGATGGAACAAAAGTATATGTGGCAAATGAACGCAGCAACAATGTTTCCGTAATTGACACCGCAACAAAAACCGTTATAGGCACCGTTAAAGTCGGAAGGAGTCCTTACGGAATTGCAGTCACACCGGATGGAACAAAGGTATATGTAGCGAACTGCGGCAATGACAATAATCTCGGAAAAACTGTCTCTATAATTGATACAACTACAGACAAGGTTACAGCTACGGTAAAAACAGGTTTCAGTCCTATTGCTTTTGGTCAGTTTATGAGTCCTCTCCCGGCACAACCAGTACTTCCCGCTGCAAACTTCAGCAGCAATATCACATCCGGTTATGCTCCTCTTTCTATCCAGCTTACGGATTTCTCAAAGAATGTAAATGAGCGAAACTGGAACTTTGGAGACGGATCCAATTCAACACAGCAGGATCCAGCACATACTTACTCCCGAGCAGGAAATTACAATGTAACGCTTACAGTAAACAATACAAACGGTACCGATTCGAAATTTGTCACAATAACTGTTCTGGCACAGCCAATATTTTCTGCATCTCTAACTTCAGGAAAAACACCACTCAGTGTTAGTTTTACTGACCAGAGCACAGGATCGCCAACATCGTGGAACTGGACTTTTGGAGATGGAACTTATTCAACGAAAGAAAATCCTGTACACATATATAGGAAACCAGGAAAGTACTCTGTTACGTTGATATTAAACGAAACTGGGAACAAGAGTACAGTAACAAAATCAGGTTATATTACTGTTTCAAACGGTTTTGAAGCCCCTGTTACTGCTTTTTCTGCATCTCCAGTTTCAGGAAAAGCGCCTCTTACCGTTAGTTTTACTGACCAGAGCACAGGATCGCCAACCTCAAGGAAATGGACTTTTGGAGACGGTACACATTCAATCGGAGAGAACCCTGTACACACATACAATAAGCCAGGACGATATAATGTTACATTAACAGCAAGTAATGCAGATGGCAGTAATAAGTTAACAAAATCCAGCTATATTATTGTCTCAAACGTTTTAGATAGTCCTGTCACCAGCTTTTCTGCATATCCCACTTCAGGAAAAGCACCGCTTACTGTTAATTTTACAGGCCAGGGCAAAGGATCTCCAACTGAATGGAAATGGTTTTTCGGAGATGGAAATAATTCAACAGAGAAAAATCCTGTATACACATTCAATAAATCAGGACTTTATTCTGTTAGATTAACAGCAAGTAATGAAAAAGGCAGTAATACGTTGACTAAAACCGGCTACGTAGCTGTCTCAAGCGTTTCAGATACTCCTGTGTCCAAATTCTCTGCATCCCCAACTTCAGGAAAAGGGCCTTTGAAAGTTCAGTTTACTGACCAGAGTACAGGGTCACCAACCTCATGGAAATGGTATTTTGGAGATGGAAGCAATTCTACAGAAAGAAATCCTGTACATACATACAATGATTCAGGACTGTACTCTGTTTCATTGACAGCAATTAATGAGAACGGAAGTAATGCGTTAACTAAAACCGGTTACATTGCTGTCTCAAGCGTTTTAAGTACACCTGTTACCAGCTTTTCTGTATCTCAGACTTCAGAGAAAACGCCTCTTATTGTTCGATTTACTGACCAGAGCACTGGATCGCCAACTGAATGGAAATGGACTTTCGGAGACGGAAATGATTCAACAGAAAAGAATCCCGTACACACATACAGTAAATCAGGAAATTATAATGTTTCTTTGACAACGACTAATGAGGGAGGCAGTAACAAGGTGCAAAAATCAGGTTATATAAATGTAATTGCTGAGAGCGGTACTGTAACGTCAAATCCGAGATACACTGTCCCTGTTACTGCCTTTTCAGCAACTCCAACTTCAGGAAGCATGCCTCTTACTGTTAGTTTTACTGACCAGAGCACAGGATCGCCAACTGAATGGAAATGGACTTTCGGAGACGGAAGTAATTCAACAGAAAAGAATCCTGTACATATATACAATAAGTCAGGACGATATAATGTTACATTAACAGCAAGTAACGCAAATGGTAGTAATGCGTTGACAAAATCAAGCTGCATTCTTGTCTCAAATGTTTTAGATGCTCCTGTTTCCAAATTTTCTGCATCCCCTACTGCAGGAAGCATGCCTCTTACTGTTAGCTTTACTGACCAGAGCACAGGATCACCAGTTGCATGGAAGTGGAGCTTCGGAGATGGAAATTATTCTACAGATAAAAATCCTGTACACATATACAATAAGTCAGGAAGATACACTGTTTCATTGACAGCAAGTAATGTAAACGGCAGCAACACGTTGACAAAATCCAGCTATATTGTTGTTTCAAATGTTTTAGATGGTCCTGCTACTAACTTCTCTTCATCTACTACTTCAGGAAAAGCACCGCTTACGGTTAGTTTTACTGACCAGAGTACAGGATCTCCAATTGAATGGAAATGGACTTTCGGAGATGGAGGTAATTCAACAGAAAAGAATCCTGTACATACATACAATAAATCAGGACTGTATTCTGTTACATTGACGGCAAGTAATGAAAACGGCAGTAATGTGTTGACTAAAACCGGTTATATTGCCGTCTCAGGCGTTTCAAATACTCCTGTTGTCAATTTTTCCGCATCTCCTGCTTCAGGAAAAGCACCGCTTACGGTTAGTTTTACTGACCAGAGTACAGGATCGCCAACCTCATGGAAATGGACTTTCGGAGATGGAGGTAATTCAACAGAAAAGAATCCTGTATATACATACAATAAATCAGGACTGTATTCTGTTACATTGACGGCAAGTAATGAAAACGGCAGTAATGTATTGACTAAAACCGGTTATATTGCCGTCTCAAACTCCCTTGTAGCTGCTTTTTCTGCGTCTCCAACTTCAGGAGGCATGCCTCTTACGGTCAGTTTTACTGACCAGAGTACTGGATCACCAGATGCATGGAAATGGGCTTTTGGAGATGGAAATACTTCAACGGAAAAGAATCCCGTACACACATACAGTAAAACAGGACAATACGCAGTTAGTTTAACGGTAAACAATTCCGGTAACGTTAGTACTGAAACCAGGTCCAGATATATTGTAGTAAGTAAGTAAATGTCTAGATAGAAAAAATGGTTTTGCAGAAACTAAGGACTATAAATTAGGTATTTGGGAAAAAGGAACTACAGGCTTTATCTAAACTAAAAGATAAAAGGGAGCTATACCTTAAAGGACATACCAGTCAGTATATTGGGTTATAACTTTTCTCAATAGAATCCTTTTCCCGATATATTTCCAATGCCTTTTCAAATGTCAAATTCTTGTTTGATTTAAGGCAGAAAAATCCTTCTCTTCCATTAATTATCGAACTTTTCAGGAGTTCTATTGCTTCTTGCTCACTAATTGCTTCTTACTCACTAAGCTCTTCGAGCTTAGTCTTAAAAGAATAGTCAATCTCAATCAACTCATTGTTTATTCTGAATTTTTTGGGAAGCTTTTTGTTTTTGACAATTATCTCTTGTATCTCTTTTGCTTCCTGTAACTTCTTCAGAACAGTTCTTGCCTTTGCTTCCAGCTGTTTTTTCTTGTAATGCTTCTGAGAAACAGAAATACTTAATGCTATTTGGCTTGAGGATTTTTATTCCGTAAATACCTTTTTCAGAATCTATCAGTTCTGCTTTATCTTTTTCAAATTTCTCAATGATTTTATCGGCACTTGAACTCAGTTTCATGGAAGTAAGATACGTCATCTCATCTTCCTGTATTAGCTTAATTGTCAACTGTATTAGCGCCTGTATCAAAAACAATAAGAGATCCTCTTTTAAGTTTACTTTTTACCTAGTGTCTAGAATACTTAGTTATTAGTCATTAGAATTATGAAAATGACTGCAGATGTGTATTTTCTAATTATTAATGCCCAACAATTAAATTGTCATGAAACTAGTTATAAGTCTCAGGAAAATGTTGCAGATCAAGAACATTTCCTTTGTTGACTGTAATTCCAATGGGTATGTTAATTGGTTTTTAAGTTCACTGACTCCGATAGTTATCTGCAACTTATCAGGTCTATGATCTCTACTATATCCATATTTACCAAGTTTGGATTTAGTGCCGTAAAGAGTTATACTTGTCCAGTCAAGGTTTATATTTGTCTCTTCAAAATCATAAACGGAAAATAGATTACCTAAAATATCAGAAAGAATCTCCTCTTTGTTACGTCCTAAGAGCTCAAATGTTCTGTAAAGAACTTTCTCATGAAAACTCTCGAGATTCAAAATCTCGAGAATTTCTTCCTGATTTAGCCATTTACCAGTTTCTTTAACACTAAAATTCTCGGTGAGCTTGTAGCTCACCAAGCCAATTAATAAGCTATTGAGATCTAAACCTCGGCTTTTATGCTTACTAAAAACAGCAGAAAAATTAAGTTTTTCGTAAAAGTATTGAACAGCAAGCATCGATCCGATAGGAACACATATATTCTTGTTAGGAACAGTAGGAATGCTCTTATTTTTGTTTTTAGATTCATCAAACCAATGACGAAAATAAGAGTACTTACTTTTATATAAATGTCAAATTAAGGATGAAAACTAGAGAGCAGCTCCTAGTCCAAAGGCAGACTTTCCAAGACCTCTATCTCCTACTATGGTTATATCGTAGCTTTCATTATATCGTTTTACTCTATTGACAATCACTTTAAAAAAATCGTAGTTTTGATTAAGCCTCATATCAGTCTTGTAGATAGGTCTCCAAGGCCTGGTGAAATGTACTATCCCAGATCTGCTGAAAATTAGCGATTAGTTGGGAATCAAAACTAGGTTTAATTCGTCTTCCGTTTGCGTTTTCCATTTATGAATATATAAAAAACTACGGATAAGTAAGTTATTACCGTAAGTGGCTATTAGAAAGAAGAGTAATAGGAAATAGGACTTACGCACTTGAAGTTCAAAATCAAGGTCAATAGACATCACTAATAACTCGATGCTTTAGACGGTTGAAGGTTTGACGCTGTTGATTATTCAATTCAACTGCGTAAGTCCTATTTCATTAAATTAATTTTATTTTCTGAACACAAATTTACCTTCTTCCTCAGTAAATAAAAGTGAGTTGAACCATAATCCGTAATAATTGCTAAACTCGTCAATTATACTTCTTCCAATCTCCAAATAATCTTCAGTTAATCTCCATGAATCCCATTCTCGCTCAATATATATCTCATCTGTTTCACACTTAGCAGAGTAGCTAGAAGGGTTATAGCCCGTGGGAATCACAGATCCAGCTGCATTCTTAACTTTAAGTATTATCTTTACTTTTCCCACAAAGTTTAGTTTTGAGTAAACTGCTTCAGAAAATTGAATTGTTTGTAACAAATTTATAGCTAAACCGCGAGTCCAGAGTAATTTATTTCCATCTTGAGATTCTCCAAAATCCTCCATGCAGTGGATTAGTCCGTTTCTGTGAACTTCTACATTATGATGATTATATCCGCTTATCCATCTAATTCCGTATCTAGAAGGTCTACCAATACCTTCCAAATAAATATCTTCTTTTTTTGGTTCAAACCTCATTTTGTTCCGATCGAAATCTAATTCTTTTAAGTTTGAGTTATCTATTATTTGTTTATCAACTTTTAAAGGAGTAATAATTATATGAGTATCCATTAGAAAAGCATTGTCTGTAAGTATTAGGAGGCGGTTAGAAAAAATGGTATCTTCAACGTACTTAGTAAGTTTGCCAACTCCAAAAAATCTTTTTTGATAAAGAGCTTCAATCTCATGTGCATCCATTTCTGTCGCTTCAAAATTATACCTTTTATAAAATTTTTTTGCTCTATTATTGTAATAAGGTTGATTTTGACCTTCTGGAATGTGGATTATTAAAACTATTTTTCCAGGTTTCTCTGGTACATTAATTGATTTAATCTTAACTCCAATTCTAGGTATGATGTTACTTATTATAATTTGCTCTAATCTATCTGTATCAATGTCATCAATACCGTCTATGGCTGCAGGATATCCTCCTTTTCCACTTTCTTGGACGCCATAAATTAAAAAGCCTCCTGAAGAATTTGAAAAAGCAGTTACTTCTTTCAATAAATTATTTTCATGCTCCTTTATTTCCGAATATTCTTTTTTGTAATCTAAGATTTCTGATTCTTCTATTTTTTGAGACTTTAATTTACAAATATCTTCGTAATTCACTTCGGATAACATTTTATTAAAAAACATGCATAGTAAGAGCAATAATTAGGTGATAAAGTTTACTAATGTAACTATAATTACTCAAATTACTTAATAACTCAGTAAGACAAATATGAAATCGTATTAACTTATTAATTAAATCGCCATCTGTAAAAAATGACCTATTGATATTGTTTTTTGATCTGCTATGTGTTCCTAAAACTTTTTTAATCATAATAATATATTAAAGAATTTCCAAAATGTAATATAGATCGATTAATAATGTATCAAAAGTTCCAAAGTAAAAACGGTGGTTGAGCTTGTGGAGATTTTTATAAATGGCACTTCATCCGACTGATTATTTTAGGAAGGAAAGGGTTTTTGTTGATCGCGAAACTTGCATTGATAATTTTAAAAAAATCATTCAAAATCCCAATAATCAAGATTATAATGCTCTATTTTACTATGGTATAGCAGGCATTGGTAAAAGCAAGTTGCAACATGAGTTGCAAAATATATTGAACACGGAATATCCTGAAATGCTTTGGGTATCTATGGATTTGGAAAACGATACTCACAGAAATGTGAGTACTTTTTTAATAGCACTCAGGAACGAAATTCAGAAAAAACGCAATGTAAAATTTTATAAGTTTAACTTGGCTCATGCCATATTTTCGAAAAAAAGTAGGCCTGACATTCCGTTAAATAAAGAGACATATCCAATGCTTAAAGAAGATGAATTTTTTTACAATATACTAAATGCTCTTAATGAAAACGCATTTGGACCTTTTATATCAGTACCTGTAAAACGGATAGTTGATGCTATAAATCACGCTCCTGAAAAAGTCAGAAAATATTTTGGAGAGTTGCCTATAGATATTAATAAACTTGAATCTATGGAGGCTCATGAAATCGAAAAGAAATTGCCTGGTATTTTTGCTGCAGATTTTACAGGTAGTTTAGGCACTAATTCAAGAGCTTGTATTTTTATTGATACTTATGAAGCTATTTGGAAAGACTGGAGGGGAATAGGTAGCTTCAGTGAAAAAGATAAATGGATACGAAAATGCCTAATTCCCAATATGCCAGGCGTCTCATGGGTGATATGTGGGAGAGAACAGATAAAATCACTATGGGTAGAAGACGAGCAAGAATGGAAAATGTGCATGAAAGAGTATCCTATAGAGGATCTATCAGAAAAATATAGTGAACAATTCTTAAAAGAATATATAGAAGAGGAAGATATTCGAAATGTAATAGTTAAAGCAAGTGAAGGAGTTCCATATTACCTTAATCTATCTGTTGACATCTATGAGCAAGTCAGTAGAATCAAAAAACCAGAAATCAAGGACTTCCCAAACACGAAAAAAGAAGTTTTTGAAAAGTTTGTGAAATACCTTGATAATAATGAAAAAAGAACTCTTTATATCCTCTCAGCACCGAACTCATGGGATCGAAGTCTTTTCGAAATATTAATAAAAAAATTCAATCCAATTTATTCAGTTTATGAATTCCCAGACTTAATTAAATATTCATTTATAAAAAAAATGACGGATGAGAAATTTTCACTCCATCAACTAATGAGGAAAAATCTTCAAGAATATCAAGATCCGACATATAGAAAAGAAGTTCATCTATTTTTGCATAATTACTATAGTAACAAAATCAAAGACATCGATGTTAAATCGATCACCCAAGAACATGAAATTGCATTAATCGAAGCTTATTACCATACAAAAGAAGTACTGGAATTCGACGATTTAGGTGGATGGATTGTTGAATATACCGAACCATTTGATAAAGCTGGATACTGGAAAACAATTCATCCGATGTTTAACGATCTTGTTGAGGTTTTTAAGGAAAGGCTCGGGTCAGAACATCCTTATGTTGGAATTCTTACGAAAAAATTAGCTTATTTAAGTGAAGATAGAGGGAGATACAACGAAGCAATATCGTATTACCAACAAGTTCTTGAAATATATGAAAAAAATTTAGGCAAAAAATATAGAGGGGTTGACCTTGTAATTGATGACCTTGCAATTGCAATGGCATCTAACGATTTAGCAAATTCTTATACGGGTATTGGTGAGTATGAAAAAGCACTTACACTGCAACAAAAGGCACTTTACATACTTCAGAATGAAATTGACAAAGAGCATCTTTATTTTACACTTGTACAACAAAATATAGCAATGACTTATCAATTCTTAGGTCAGTATAACAAAGCAATGGAGCTATGCCAAGAAGCTCTAACTGTTCGAGAAGCTCTTTTGGGGGAAGAAGATCTCGAAGTTGCTAAAACGGCAGAAAATCTGGCAGTAATTCATCAGCAACTAGGTAATTATAAAGAAGCTTTTGCCCTTGTTCAAAGAGCACTTAATATAAGAGAAAAAAAGCTTGGTCCTAAACATCCCGTAGTTGCAACAAATCTGTCTAGTTTGGGAGTATTGTGTACTATGATGGACAACCTTGAAGAAGCCTTGAAATACAATCACAGGGCTGCTGAAATTGCAGAAGAAAGATTTGAGGGAAACCATATAAATATTGCACAAACGTTATCCAACTTAGGAGCTACTTATCAATATATACTTAGATATGATGATGCATTAGAGGCATATCAACGAGCTTTACAAATAACTGAATACAGTTTGGGATCAGATAACCCAATTCTTGTAAATACATTAAATAACATAGCAGAGACATATCGCAAAATGGAAAATTATGATAAAGCACTAGAATTTTATCAAAGAGCCTTAAATATAGCTAGAAATCGTCTTGGAAAGGAACACCCTCATGTTGCATTAATTCTGAACAATATTGGAAGGCTCTACATTGATATAGGAGAATTTGACAAAGCACATCCAATTTGCCAACAAGCGCTCGATATTCGTGGGAAAACTTTAGGAACGGATCACGTTGATTTCGCAATAACACTACAAAATCTAGGAATTATTTATGGATGTGTTGGAAGGCGTGATTACGCTTTACCCTTATCTGAACGCTCGCTACATATATTTGAACAAAAATTAGGTTCTGATCATATACGTACCAAGGAGGCTAAACTGTTAGTTGATACTCTAAAGGAATCTGTATAAAAGATTCCTACCAAATTTATTTTTAAACTTTTCTTAATTTGGTCAGGATTCAAGTCTTAAAGGGTATGACGACTTAGGTATTATTTAAGCCAAAATAAGCTAATATTGCCATCTTGACTACATCAAGAGATATATCTAAAGTTTTGTCAGCAGCGCTTGACATCACTTTCTCGGATAAGTTAGAAATCCATTTTTTAACATTTGAGCCAATGTTTTTTGAATTTCCATCTTGTTTATCTTTTTTTATTAATATTTCTAAATCATCTATTTCGTTTGAAGGAACTCCAATTTTCTTAAGATATTCTAATAGGCTTGTTAAATTATTTTCTTGAACATATTGTTGTACTACTTGGCAATTGTCAAAATTATTAATAGAAAAATGTCCCCCGTAAATATTATTGTTGAAAATTTGTGCAATTTCTCTTTCTGGTATTTTCGGTGTATCAATGGAGGACCCTTTAATCTCAGGATACTTTTCTTGAAGTTCTAATAGAAAATCTAATAAACGATTCCTTATATTGTCTAAAATCTGTTCAAAAAATCCGATAGGAATATCTTTCCATGCGTCTACACATATATCATTTTGACAAAGATTATAAAGTTTTATCAGGTCAGCCGGCCAGCGACGCTTAAGATTTAGCTCTCCAGCTTTTACTATACTTTCTATAGATTTTACACCATCGTATATGTTATTCTCCTGAAGACCATTTCTTATTGTTTCATCTGGTATGCACATAACAGATATTGGGATATTTTCAATTTTATAATTATAACTAATAAAATTTCCCCTGTTAAAAGCAGAAAATTTTCTATATTCGGGTAACTCTTCTTTACTTTGATACCCATTTAATTCGTGATCTACCCACGTTTTAATTTCTATGTTATTTAATTCTGAAGCAAGTACTTTTGCTTTTCTTAAAATTGATGAGAGCTCCGTATTTGGCTCAAGAATGTCACTTTGTAAACTTTCTATAATCGCCATAGAATCTATTTAATTTGATCATGTCATTATATTTTAATAATTCTGTATATGTGTGAGCTGATCCTAAAACTCTAAATTTCCTTCCTTAATCTCGAATTTGGAACAATCACTCACTCCTCCAACAACGAACCCAGTTATGAACTTCTTATTGATGTGGAAATAAAATTGGTTTTGGAATGAACTCTATTATTGCCCTTCAATTACTCACCCCGAGCCTCTATACTCAATTAAAAACAGTTACCTTACCTCTTTTACCCCGAAAAGTCACTGGCTCCCCTACACCCCGACTGCCTCAGCCTCTTCAGCCCCACTCTCACACTTAAAACCTCTAAAAAAGCCAATCCACAACTCCCTCAACTATCAAAAATAGTATCCCCTTTCAATCTATCTTTTTTCAGTCAAACACTCGAATCAGGTTAGTGCATGAGCTCATCCCAAAACCAATTTTATTCTCACATCAAGATCCTAAATTAGAGATTAAAAGGGCTAATTTCAAGTTTTGGGATCGGCTCCATAAGAGCCGGATCTTTAACATAACCTTTGAAGCATACAAGGTTATTACAGATAATATTCTAAAGCCTCTTCGAAAATTTATTTTAGAATAGATAACCAAAGATGCGCTTGATGCATTCTGCCGCAAGCAACAGGTATGTCAGCGCCAAACCCGTCTTGATTTCTTACAACTTTCCAAAAGCCCCTGCAGTCATAAAAAATAGCTACCTTATTTCTTTGTCAGAGGCAGGCAGAAGCTTTAAGTGAGCAGTAGCAGTAAAACTAAACCTAATGCTCACAGTGGGGTTTTTGAAGCAAAGCTAATATCTCATGCTGAATTCAGCACATCTATTTTTCAAATTACTGCTTAAAAATACGGATTAATGCTGCTAAAAAGTTCTTTTTAACGAGGTCTTTTTTGAGGCTCTCAAATTAGAATCTTGACTTAAAAATCTATTGTCAATTAGATCAGAGGTTTTTAGAGCTAATTTGAGAGTTATTGTACTAATAACAGATATAGAAAAGTATAAGCCAAAGTTGACTATATATCTATTAAATAGTGTGGTATTGTGAATACCATACTCAACTTAAAACAGCTCATTATGAGCTGGTGATGTAAAGATTATTGACCGCGCATACTAATCTTTTTCATGACAGCCACATTCGATCCTTCCATAACTGGTATATTCATGTTTGGGCTATTAGCAGGTATATGTCCATGTAATAGTGTACTGTGCCTAGGGTTGATAGGTTACCTTACAAGTGGAAAGACAAACTTATCGCCTATTAATATTCTCAAGTTAGTCATCTCATTTTCAATAGGCACTGTGTTAGTACTGTTACCACTCGGGTTTATTGCCGGATACATTGGGAAATATGTATTGTTTTTAAACAGTGCAATTGCCTGGACAATTGGCGGAATATTAATGATTGGAATGGGATTACAACTATTGCATGTTTACAAACCACCAATAAGAAGCATATTTAATTTTTTCAGATTACCTAATTCTTACACAATAACGGGAGCATTTTTACTTGGGCTTTCATTCGGAGCAATTACAGTAGGTAGAGGTGCTCCAATGTTAATAGTTGTATTAACGTATATCGCATTATATCAAACTCCAATTCAAGGATTGCTTACTATATTGATATACGCAACAGGCCTAAGTATCCCCCTCATTATAATCAGTTCTATCGGCGGTTCATTTGGCAAAAAGATAAAAGATACTACAAAAATAAGTGGCAATCTAGCTGATAAAGTAATAGGAGTATCAATAATAGTAATTGGTATATATTTCCTATATTTAGCCCTGCAATAAAAAAGCTCATTAAAAAATATCTGTTTTCGATGTTAGTTCCTGCATAGCCTGTGTAGTACGCAAAATGATTCGATAAAGTTCATCAGACCAATATATTTTATCATCGATTATGATATTCCAATCCCAATTTCCAACATGAGCCATTCTCTGAGCTTCAGCAAGGCTTTCTTTGTTTTCTTTCAACGAGGTGTAAATAGCCTCAAGTTCTTCTGTACACTCTCTGACCTTTCCTTTTAAGTCCTAAATCATTTTTTCCTGAATTCCCACTCTCCATACAGGCATGTCAAGCTTCCCAATAATCCGAAACCTAGAATAGAGTTATTTTTGTTTGATTCATTTCCACCTGAGCTACTACCGTAATCAGATTCAGAATTGTTATTATTTGAATTATTGAGTCCGATAGCGTTTATTTCTGTAGAGACTGATGGATGAGATGCCTGGTGAAATCGCAATATAATATGGAGTTAATTGGGAATCGATGCACAAGTTCTCCCGTTATTTTATCCTATGGAAAAAATATGATGGTCAAAGATTTTTTTGATCTGATTGCCGGAATTAACTTTCCATATCTGTGAATCCAATTCCCATTTGGACTATTCTTCAGTTAATCCCTTTCTTATTCATGTATAAAAGGATTAAAGTGATTAAAAGTATTGTAATGTAACCTCCCGTCCCAATCGCAGTCCGATTAATTTCTATATTCAACAAGGTTGCAATTATTATTACAATAAGCCATAGGAAAAAACCCAGTAGATTACTTTTAAGACCTATTATGTCTTCAATTCTCTTTTTTTCGTCAATTACTTTTCTTGAGACTATATAATGCCCCAGTATTATGAAGAAAACGATAAGACCAGTATTGAACCCAAACAACTATTTGATTAGAAAAATGTAATACATCGCTCGCCCTAATAGACAAAGTGAACATAATAAAACTAAATACAATGCCTAACAGAAGTCCCCAAATCTCTTCTCAGGTTTGAGTTTTTGTATTTTCATAAATACATCACTTTTTAAATTTAATTATATAATCATCAAATTAACCAGGGCTTACTCACTTATGATGCCAGATCAAGTACAGGAAACATCATAATTGAAATTTAAGTTTTAGAAAGTTATGAGTTTTCTACTGTTGTTTTTGTAGTTTAAACCGTAAGTCCTATTAACTTAGATTTGAAGTACGAGAGAACATAATTCAAAAATGTAAAAGGACGAAATTTATACAAGTTCGTCCTTGTGCTGCATCATTCATGATGTATGTTTATGGGTTTGAGATCTTCTCTTTTAATTATTGTTTTTCTGAATATTCTTTAACAGCTACTGATAATATTACAAGTATCAACGTAAGAGATAATAAATTTGAACTATAGTTATCTTCAAACCATGAAAGGTACACATTATATAACGCCATAACTATGGCTATTAGTGATAACACATGCCATACCATATTAACTAACTTTTTTCCCATTGTAATCCCTTAAAACTTAATTGGGTCAAACGGAATGAAGCGGCTACCTGCATTGCTTTGCGTCTTTATTCAATTGTAGAAATATTGGATTTTAAGGCCGTCTCTAAGACAATTTGCTGTAACGATTTACGATATAAGTGATCAGGATTATGATTAAGTATATGATGAGAGATTCAATAAAAGTTCCAACAACTACGCCCATAATAGTTGATAAATCAGCAGGTACAATCACGAAGAACGAATTAAAAATTAAAAAAAGGCGAAGCAAGCGATAAATAATATTCCATAACTTGATTTTTTCATTATAAATTCTTTTTACCTAATCCTTTATAAGTTTTCTATGTAAATTTTCAAACTATTCGTTTTTAGAATTCATTCAAAGCGGTAATTATCCTTGGTCTTGTTTGTTTGATAATCTGGCGAAAGATTATAAATATATGTAATTTGCTCATTCATATTCAATGACTTTAATAAAAGATAAAATGATACAATATAAAATCCTTTAACCGTAATATACTGGTAAGTAAGTGCATAACTTATGATATTCTTAATCTACTCATAGCCCCAAAACTGTGAGAGTGCCAGAAGATTGGTACGTTCTTATCTCCGCCATTTGGGAGAATATAGGGTTGGAATTCATCCGACTCTGGATATCACAAAACATACCAGTCAGTATCATCCACAGAGAAGTCTTCCTTTAAGCCTACTTCCCTTCTGGGAAGCCCGAATGCGTCGGTAATTGCGTCGGAAAGGTCCTGAAGGTACTCTTTAGATGAGAGGCTGTTGTAGATGAAGGGTTTATCGGGCTGAGTCATCTTCTGGATTGTAGATTCCCTCGGGACAACATCCACTTTAATGTCAACCATTTCCAGAGCTTTTTCCATTGCAGTCCTGAAGTCCCCGATGCAGTAGGCTATCCTGTGTCTGTAGTTTTCCCTTGTTTTTTCAAGATAAGCGGCAATCCTCTCGCTTTCGATTTTTATGAAGTCCCTTTTGATCTTTGTCACGTTGCACTTGCCCATCATAAAAGTATAGTTCATAAAGGGATATTGAGTATCAAGTTCCCTTGGAGCGATCCCGCAGGTTCCGAAGGTTACTATATGCACATCCTCGGGTTTTAAAATCCCAAAGATTATCCTGTCAAACTTTTTATGGGACGGGCTTTCATGGTAAGGCTTTCTCTTGGCGCAGGGAACAAAAATACATACTTCCCTGAAAGGAGCTTCATACTCGGTGAGAACCCAGTCATTGGCTCTTATCATGTCAGGATGATAAATTATTCTCTCGGTATCAAGAGGTTCTCTGGAACGTTCGTCTTCAGGGATAATTGGCTTCATAAGACCTCAGAGCTTATTGAGCCTGGAAATTATATATATAATTTCCTGAGCAGAATCTCTCTGGGCTTGTTATGTTTTTTTGAAAACAACCGGAAAAGATATAACTGAATATTTAGCACATACTACCGGACGAAAGTGATATGATTTAAGAGAGATAAATAAGTTTATAAATATATTCATCAATATTGATAGCTAAAAACACATAAAGGTAATTAACCTAATAATAATTAACGAAACTGAGGAGTATGCTTTTGAAAGCAAGTCTGGAGACCGGAACAAGGTTTTCTATTTTGTAAGCATCTCAGTCTACCCTTAAGTAATTCCTGAACATGCTGCCGGTATCCTCAAAGAACTAAAAAATTCTAAAAACAACAGGGCGAACTGTCCTTAAATAGTGGTTTTATGGCGAATTCTATTCATGAAATGATCAGAGCAAGCTTCAGATGCGAGGACATGGTAAAATGTGTGCTCGGCTTGAAATCCCTTGATATCGATGCATACAAGGCTCTGCTTATGCATGGACCCCTGACGGCAGAAAGACTGGGAGAGATTCTTAACAGGGAAAGGAGCACTGCGTACCGTTCTCTGCAGAACCTTATAGCCTGCGGAATTGTTTACAGGGAAACAAGATCCATCGACAGCGGAGGATACTATTATGAATATGTAGCCATCGAGCCTCAGGAAATGAAGCAGATGGTTAAGAAGAACGTTGACGAATGGTACAATCAGATGAACGAACTGATTGAAAAACTTGATGATAAAGTAAGTGTCCTCGTCATGCGGATGGACGATGAGGAAGCTGAACACAAATAACTAGAGTAAAAATTAAAGTAAAAAGTTACATAAGTAACAGGAATAAGAAAAAGGCAGACCGAATAAAGATTCGGCCAGATTTACTGTTTTAATCCGTCTACAAAGTCTCCCATTCTTTCTATTGCTTTTCTGATGTCATCCAGAGATGCTGCATAAGCACAACGAAGGAAACCTTCACCTGCTTCTCCGAATACGTCTCCGGGGATTGTAACGATTTTCTTTTCATTCAGCAGGCGTTCTGCAAAGTCAGAAGAGGAAAGACCTGTACACCCAATATAAGGGAAAGCATAGAAAGCGCCTTTAGGGTTACAGCATTCAAGTCCTATTCTGTTAAAGCCTTTTACAATAAAGTGCCTGCGCCGGTCGTATTCACGAACCATTCGTTCCATTTCCCCTTTACCGTTGCGGAGAGCCTCGATTGCTCCTACCTGAGCAGTTGTAGGAGCACAGAGCATGGAATACTGGTGGATCATCATCATTGAATGAATGATATCCGGAGCTCCCATGGCAAAACCAAGTCTTAACCCTGTCATAGCATAGGCTTTGGAAAAACCGTTCAGCATTACAGTCCGATCCTTCATGCCTTCGAGGGAAGAGAATGGAACGTGAGTGCCTTCATAAGTCAGGCATTCATAAACTTCGTCCGAAATTACAAATAAATCATTCTCGACAACGAGGTCCGCAATATCCTCCATTCCTTCCTGCTGCATAATTGCACCTGTAGGGTTGTTAGGGAAATTGAGGACAATTGCCTTTGTCTTGCTGGTGATTGCAGGTTTAAGAGCTTCTGCAGTAAGGCTGAAATCATCATTCCTGTGCGTGGAAACAATAACAGGCTTGCCTCCTGCCAGAATTACTGAAGGAACGTATGCCACATATGATGGCTGAACCACAATTACTTCGTCTCCGGGATTTACCACTGCCCTGATTGCTATATCAAGAGCTTCGCTTACTCCTGTAGTAATCAGGATTTCGGATGCAGGGTCATAGTCCAGACCGTAGCGCCTATAATAGGTTCTTGTAAGTTCGTCTCTGAGTTCCGGAAGCCCGTAGTTTGAGGTATATGATGTCTGCCCTTTTTCAAGAGAATGGATACACATCTCACGGATGTGCCAGGGAGTAATGAAATCAGGCTCTCCCACACCAAGGGAGATTATATCCTCAAGTCCGGAAACCAGATCAAAAAAACGGCGTATTCCCGATGGAGGGATACTCTTTACAGCTTCCGCAATGAATTTTGAAGGATCGCATGGAGGTCTCAAGCAAACACCCCTATAAAAAATTATGTGAGTTGGATAGAATATAAAACGGGATAAGAGGGATAAAGTTAAGCAGTCCCGAATTAAAACGAGACAGGAAGTCTCTGAATTGTCTCCGGTTCGTGAAGGATTACCCCGTCTTCTTTATAGGTCTTCAGCACGAAATGCGTGGACGTACTCTGGACCTGGTCAAGAGTGGCGATTTTTTCTGCCACAAAAAAGGCCACATCCTTCATTGACTTCCCCCGGACTGTAAGGGAGATGTCGTAGTCCCCGGACAGAAGCCTGACAGACCTGACTTCCGGGAACTTATAGATCCTTTCTGCAATTGCCTGATAGCCCTGGTTACGCTCGAGAGTGACCTTCAACTCAATTACGGCGTAAACATAATTTTCCCCAACCAGGTCCCAATCAACTATGGTTTTGTAGTGCCGGATAACTCCTGTTTCTTCAAGCTTTGCGATCGTCTGGGAAACTTCCTGTGCAGACGTTCCTATTAGGGTTGCGATTTCTTCCGGACTTGCTCGGGCATCATTTTCAAGAATTTCCAGTATATGTCGAATCATTTCGTCCATTTTGACCACCGGCACAAAGTTTAGGGAAAATTGGCACAGAACCCCGGGTTGGGGTCAGGGCTCTCTTCAATTATTCAATTAATACAGCGTTTATAACTCCATCCTGCCCGGGTCTGCTTGTAACTCTGGCAGTGCCCACGGGAGTCCTTATAACGGAACCTTTTGTCAGAATATTACGCCTGACATAGTGTTTGTTGGCAGTATTGTCAATTACGGTCTCAATTGGTGCGGTAACTGTCTTTCCGTCCTTAGGGTTGGTTACGTTTGCAACATTGGACTGGAGAAGCCTTACTTTCCTGTTGCCGCCCATTGTGTGAACATTCTTTCTTTTTACGTCGCTGATACGGGTATCCGCAGATTCGCGGCCCATTTCAAACTTGCGCTTTCCGCGGGCAGCAATAACCTTCCCGCCGGTAGCTTTTCTTCTGGAGCTGCCTTGCCATCTCATTATTAAAACCTCATTATTTTATTGAAATTTAAGTCAAGATTTGTATTCAGTATTTATAGTCAGTATAATTTTTAGCGCTACTCAAGCCGATTTTTAACGGGACCTTGAATGGTTCAGATAGTAAATATCCTGTAATCCTGGTGATCCTGATCTGGTGATCGTTATCAGGGTATAAGCATACCTGTCAGTAGCCTAATTGCTCTGCTAATATATTAATGTATTAACAGGAGTACTTTAATTAGCATATTTGCTATGGACTTAGCAATACGAATAGAATTGTATATGAACTTTGCGATCATGCCGCCAGAAAAATCCTGACTTCCGACCAGACCCTTAACACAGGTAACTGTAGCTGAAAAAGTAGTGCCTGAAGCCTATAAAGTTATTATGTAAAAAAGAAACAAGGAATCGCCATAGAAAAATATATATGCAGAATTAAATAAAAAAGTAAGAGGAAAAAGCTTCAGGTGCAGGCTAAAAGGGAAATTATACAAATACTACATCGAAAGCCCTTCAGCCTCCGGACAATTATTCAGATAGAGGAGGACAAATAATGGTCACTGAAATTTCACTTAATACTATATGCGGACATACAACAAAAGTTATAGCTACAAAAGAAGGCAAAAACACCCATGTGCATATCAAAACCACCTGTGAAAAACTCAGGAAATGGGGTACGCATTTTGATATGGGCATGAAAGATCTTATGGGCGGCCCGGATACCGTGCTTGCCCAGAAAATGGCTGAAGCTCCTCTTACTCCCACCTGTCTTGTCCCGGCTACAGTAATGAATGCCTGCTGGCTCGAAAACGGCATGATCTCTAAAAACCTTGCCAGGGAAATGGGAAAAATGGAGATTATTTTTGACAAACTTGAGTGAGGATTCTTGTCAAATCCTCCTTAATTTACTTCCTGTCCAGGCAAGAAGCTGTCTAAAGCAGGAAACTGAGAACGGCATAACTGGCTTAAAAATTAAGAGTACTGCGAAAAACTTCCTTTCAGAATCAGAACTCGAGAATATTTATATCGAATCTGGTTGTGTATAATTTAGTCAAAACTCAACAAATATACATATAATAAAATAATATACAATTGTTTTTTCAAATTGGTTTTTCTATAAATTCATACCCTGAGTGATAAAATGGACATAAAAGAAATTAACAGCTACGGACAGGAAATGATCGAGTGTCTTAAACTCACAACTTCTCCAGTTGCGGTTAAACTGGTCCCGAAGGGAGAAAAAGTTCCGGAAGGAATTAAAAAGGCGGATGAGGGAATGAGACACTGCCAGTTCATCGACCGGGTGAGAAAAACCGGAGAGGAGCTATACACTCTGGGAGAAGACCAGATGTGCAAAGGCGGAGCAGGTGTCATGGGCCTTGGAGCACTCCCTCCGAAAGTCGCAAGCGGAGAGTTTTATTATAAAGGCTTAAAGCAGTTCAGCACCCAGGAGGCTGCAAAGCTCACTATAGAAATGGTGCCGACACTGGCTCCGGACTCTACGGAGGCTGTCCTGTATGCCTCCCTTGAAAAGGTTACGTTCATGCCGGATCTTGTACTGATAATCTGCAACCCGAAGCAGATAATGCTACTCACCCAGGCTTACATGTATAAAACCGGAGGCAGGCTTGAAGTCAGTTTCGCAGGCAAACAGAGCCTCTGTTCCGATGGTGTGGTGCAGGCTAAAGAAGGTGAAATAGGAGTTACAGTAGGCTGCAGCGGTAGCAGGGCTTATACAGAAATTACAGACGACGAAATGACAATGGGCATCCCGATCGACTTCCTTCCCGACATCGCAGCCGGACTTAAGGAAATCTGCCCTAACTGAGTATAAAACCTGCTTCATTTAAATATAAATTCCTCCATGCTTAAGCCCTATACAGGGTGAGCTATTGATCAAATATAACATAGTAGACACAGCCTATTTGTTATATTTGAGAACTATTTTTCTACTTCACTTTAGTAATTGCCCGTCAGTGACTTTTTATTAACAGAGCCAATAACACTCCCGAGGTGCAATTCGGGAAGGACAGCGGACTGTTGCGATGTAATCGCAACTACAAGAAAAATCATCGATTTTTCTGTCCCGAGGCACATTCGGGCGTGAAAAAGGATAAACTATTTAAATATGAGTGCCGAAAGCTTGTGCTTTAGCCAACCAATCCCCTTGTAAAACGTCTCCTTTTGCTGCTACACTGGTAGCTATTAAGATACCTCTGTCTTTCCATTTCATATAATCTGCCGTATACTTGTAAGTATCTATGGCACCACTAAAAAATCGTTCTTCATCGCACTCTCCGCACATAATCAAAGCAGATTCCTTTATATTAAGCGATTTTTTACAGTTATCCACACAATAGGCACAAAATCTGTCAATCACAGCCTTCAACTGTGCAGAAATCCCAAAAAAATACAAAGGAGAAACCAGTACAAGCATATCTGCGCTTTCGAGCAGTGGTTCAATCTCTGCCATATCATCACACTGAATGCAGGCTCCATCCTTTGTCCAGCACATGATACAGGCCTTACATCCACTAATATTGAGTTTTGCCACTTCGATTTTGTTTACTGTATGCCCTTTTTCCTGTGCTCCTTTCATAAAGGCATCTGCCAGCATATCGCTATTCCCGTTCTTTCGTGGACTACCAGTAAGTATCAGTATTTTTTTATTCATTACATAGCATCTCCAGAAAACTACTTTTATCTTTTTCAGTAATTTTATTTTTCGCTCTGCACGGATTGCCAACAGCTACTACATTAACCGGAACATCTTTTGTCACTACACTCCCGGAACCGATGACTGTGCCATCGCCAATGGAAAAACCCGGATTCACAATAGAGCTACACCAAACCAAACATTGTTGCCTATGAAAATAGGAGTGGCATGTTCCAGCCGAGTATTCCGTACATCGGAACGCATGGGATGTCCTGCATATGATTGCAGTAGAAAGCAGCCATTCCATATAGTCGTCATATATGTTTTTGGTTTTCAAGAGTGCTGGGAAGCCAGTCAACTACCCCTCTCTGCCCGCTGATGCGGTCGAGGAGGGAGTCTCCTGCTTATGAGGATGAATTATATACTAACAAGGAAAAGAGAAAGAAAATGACCTCTTACATAGCAGACTCGGCAGTTTTTATTATGGGAAACTGCAACGTGGACAGCTCGCTGCTTATTACAGTCCCTTCGGTTGCGGACGAGTTAAAAAGCAGTGACTCCATACTCCGTTTTGACCTTGCAAAAGAGGGAGGACTCAGGGTAGAATGGCCGGAACCTGAAATGGTAAAAGAGGTTCGGAAAAAAGCTGAACAGACCCGGGACTCAGAAGAGCTATCAAAAACAGATCTGGAAGTTCTTGCAAAAGCACTTGAACACAGGGAAACGGCGGTACTGCTTACAGATGATTATGCAGTCCAGAACGTTGCCGTGCAGCTCGGGATTCAGGTTAAACCGATTGCCCAGAAAAAGATAAAGGATGTTCTTATCTGGCAAAAACAGTGTATTGGCTGTAGAAAAACCTTTGAGAAAGGGGACGAATGCCCTATTTGCGGTTCACCCCTGAAAAAAAAGAGAAAAAAAAGACTTAAAGGCAAAGGTTATCAGGAAAACTGAAGAAAAAGATATAACGCTTGATAGTGTAATAATGTCTTTAACTGAGAAAAGATATACTTGAATTATAATTTTTCAGGCAGTAATTCCAGGCAGTATTCCAAAGAATAACTGCAAAATCGGCCGGAAATACCGCCAGATAAAAAATTTCAGGTGGGAATGGAGGCATGAAGAATATAGAAGATCTCATTCAGAAAGCTGTGGAACTGCAGAACAACGGACTTGGAACCGGCCAGATTGCCGATGAACTTAATGTTTCAAGAGAAACAGTTACATGGCTTTTAACCCGTTCGAAAAAAGAAATCGCAGCCCCCGCTCCAAAAGACATATCCGTAAACTGGAGCAGCATAGGAAAGAGCGCTACACGGCTTCACTACATCTCACTTGCACTCTGTGACATGGTGCTTGAGACCCTGGAAAAGACAAACACTGAAGTGGATGTAGTAGTTGGCGTTGCAGCTAGCGGCATTCCCCTGGCAAGCATGATGGCAAACGAGCTGGGAGCAGATTTTGCCCTTTACCATTCCCGTAAAGGACATGACATGGTCCAGCCCGGCCAGAAAGGTACCATTAGCAGAAACTTCGGAAGCGTCGCAGGTAAGAACTGCGTAATTGTTGATGATGTAATTACCACAGGTTCAACCACAATGGAAGTAATCGAGCAGTTGCGCGAAATGGACGCAAAGCCCAGAGTAGTTGTGGTTCTTGTGGACAAAAAAGGCGCGGATACAATTGCCAATGTTCCTATCCAGTCTCTGGTAAGGATAGTGCGCGTGGACTGAAAATATCGAAAGATAAAACAGAAGTAAATCTCTTTTATATGGAAGGCCTTTCACAAGAGAGGTTTTCCAAAACCTATACTTATACCTGTTTACATTTCTTAGTTTTTTCTTTTTTATTTATTTTATCTTCTTCAGGCATTTCTGAACCAGTACTTTAAAAAATTATTCTTTTCAGAATCGAGAAGAGAAAAATTAACAGGTTTATTTAAAAGGCCTGTTAATACTCAACTTCCGTAGATGCAATCTTTTCTGCAAGCCTTGAGAGCACTTCGGTTCTCATTCCTTCCACAAACTTGATACTGCCGACAACAAGATGTCCGCCTCCGCTGACTCCGGCACCTTTCATTTCTTCGCGAAGCTCCCTGACAATCCTGGGGATATTCATAAGCACGCCTTTTGAACGGATAACAGCAAAGTCAGGACCATAGCCAATAGTAACTACAGGCTTGTCCGGGTTTCTTTTAACAAGCACATCATGCACTTCCCCGGAGGTTTTTCCCGGTGGCGGGAAGGTAAACTTCTGGGCATAGTTTTCGACATCTATTACATTCATAATCGCGCCATTCGCCAGTTTCTGAGATTTGACGTTGAAGAGACAGGTCTCAAGCTGTTCTTTTATCATGGTATTTGCCTGTTCGCAAAGCAGAGATACCAGATTTTTGTGGATTGTGTGGTCGCCCATATCCAGGATATCGTCAATAAGACCCTTTCCACTGCTGAATTTAAGCCAGAACTGCTCATAATCCAAAGCCAGAGCCATTTCTTTTAATTCCTCAAGTGTATAGCGATCCGAGACCAAGGAGATGTACCTTCCGGCCTCCGGGGCTTCAGAACGGTCTCCTACTGCCGAAACAGCAGGAAGGTGCTTTATAGTATCACTGATGCCGGGATTGATCATACGGGCGACCTCAGCACAGAGCATTCCCGCAGTAACCCCGAAGTCTCCTCCTACATGAGCAGGGTTAACGTGCCCTATCAGATACTGGTCAACAATGTCATCAGGGTGATGGTGGTCAATGACAAGCATATCGATGCCGTAGACACTGGCCTGTCGCATAGCAGGGACATCCTCTTCGGTTGAGCCGTTGTCTACCTGGATAATAAGAGGCATTTTCTGTCCGTGCCTGGCATAATCCTCTAGTGCAAAGGAAATATCCCTTGTAACATCGGCAAGTTCATAAAAAGGAGCCTTTGAAGGAGCACGCTTATAGAAATAGTATTCCGCATCTGTTCCACCGATTTCTGTAATAAGGGGAAGAATTGCTCGCTCAATGGCTATTGCGGAAGTAATTCCATCGGCATCGGCATGGTGCCTGAGGATAATAGGTGTCGAATGGAGAATTGCCTTTTTGATCTCTTTGGCGACATGAAGCATTCTGGGTTTGAGCTTTTCCATAATCTCGCTTTCGATCAGGAAAGGAATATCAGCAGGTGCGGCTTTCTCATCGATTACCTTCTCGACCCTTGTCTTGACAGCAGCCTCTTTTTCTCCGGTAAGCAGTTTCATGCTCATGACTTCAATCTGGACCTGCTCATCCCTTGGAGTCACTTCCCCGGTAATCGAGACAATCATTCCTACGTCGATATGGGGGTAAGACCGTTTCCCTGCACTCTCAAAAGCTGCACACGGGATAAAGCCTCCTTCATCGCTTATAGTGAAGATTGTCGGCCCGCTTGTCTGTTTTATCTGAATAACCTCTCCTTCGATCCGGATGAGCCTGCCCTTCATGCTGGTATCTATCTGGGAGGAGTTCTTAAGAGGAAGCTCTTTTTCAAGCTCAATGGTTTCGTACTTTGTAAGAGTTTTCGGAATAAGATCGAGCTTTCCTCCCGCTTTAATGCTTTTTACCAGGACGATTACAGCATCCCCGACTTCCGGCTGAACCCCGACATTGCTGGAATGCATAAGCCCTCTTACGTGAGGGTTCAAGTCCACAAAGACCCCGAAAGAGGCGATACTGCTCACTATACCGTGATAAAGCTTTCCTGCTTCCACATCTTTAAGATCACATGACTCGTCCAGAGCATAAACATGCTGGGAACGTGAACAGGTAGTACAGATCTCTTCATCCGTATCCTGTGGGTTATGAATTCTTACTCCGCAAACCTTGCAGGTATAGATCTTTCCAAGTCCCTCACAGGCCTCACAGGGTCTGGTAACTTCGATACTCCCCTTGCCTTTGCATTTCTCACATACTGCACCATTTTTCAAGAAACTGTCAATATCTTTTTCTGAAATTTTCATAAAGTCAACTGATTTAGACTTGCCTTTTCCCTTACATACAGGGCAGATCTCAGTTGAAATAGCTTCGTAGCCACGTCCGTGGCAATCTGGACATTCCTTACTCATTAATATCAACACCAGTGGTTCTTCCGAACCTTCGTTTTCTTAATCTCAAAATCTTTGGAATTAAAATATTGTTTTGAACCCTATACATTTATTGTATTCTTTGTCGGCCCTCAGTCTACTGGTAACTGTAGGATCTTCCCCAGGTCCGGATTAGTGCCTGCCGACTAGCCCTCTTTCTGCATATCTCCTTTTTGAGTTCAATATCTTGTGTATGCAAGATATAAGTATTTGTCAGCAAGTTATTTTGCATAGCGTCTACAGATATCCAGAAATTTCAGGATTTTGTGGTTTCTGTTATTTTTATTATGTTATTTTTTATATTATGTTATTTTTATATTATATATGAAAATGACAGTGACCGCAACCCATTGAAAATCGGAAAGAAGGTTTGATGTGAGTACTTATATAGATTCGCAGATATTTTAGGTAGACGACAGAATGTAAAATTTTTAACCTATAAAAGCTTAATTTATATTAATTTCACAAGTTTCTCAAATAAAGAACACTTACTAAGTTCAATTTTAAGACCAATTGATAGGAGGGAATAAATTATGGTTGATTTCATCGGTGAATTATTGCTCCCTGTATTAATAATTGTAATATTAATACTCTCACAATCTATAAAAATGGTTAATGAATACGAACGTGTGGTTATATTCAGGCTTGGTCGCCTTAGTGGTGTAAAGGGCCCGGGACTTTTCCTTATCATCCCTTTCATTGATAGAGCCATGAAAATCGACCTGAGAGTCGTTGCAATCGATGTCCCAAAGCAGGCCGTTATCACGCGGGATAACGTCACAGTTGAAGTTGATGCCGTTGTTTATTATAAGGTCGTAGAGCCAGGGGCTGCAATTACGCAGGTTGAAAACTATATGTTTGCAACTTCAACCCTGTCCCAGACTACGCTTAGAGACGTGCTGGGCCAGATGGAACTGGATGAGTTGCTTTCGGAAAGAGAGAACATCAACAAGCAGATTCAGGAATTGCTGGATGCTTACACAGACCCCTGGGGTATCAAGGTTACAGGCGTAACTATCCGGGATGTATCCCTGCCTGAAACAATGAAAAGAGCAATCGCAAAACAGGCTGAAGCAGAAAGAGAAAAACGTGCCAGGATCATCCTTGCAGAAGGAGAATACCAAGCTGCTGAAAGGATGAAAGATGCGGCCAGCCTTTACCAGGGACTTCCTACTGCTATCAAGCTAAGGGAACTTCAGACCCTTGCTGAGATTGCAAGAGAGAAAAATCTGATCGTAGTTACACAAACTCAGACTCTTGAAACCGGGAACATAGCCGCCCTTTCTCAGGCTATATCCGGAAAGAAAGAGCAATAAGGGCAGATTAAAAGCCGAAAAACATGTAAAGGCGAGAAAGGATCATTAATTATGCAAACGAAAAGGATTTTCCATTCTCTCTTTATTTTTTTTCTCTGCATAACTCTCACAGCTGTTCTCGCGCTTCCTGCAGGGGCAGCAGCCGAAGATAGAGTGCTCTTGCTTGAAATAACCGGAGCTATTACCCCAGCTTCCGATAATTTGATAGCTGACGCAATAGAAGAAGCTGAGAGCGGGAACTTTGAGGTTCTCGTAATTACCCTGGATACTCCAGGGGGAGGGCTTGAAGAGACCCAAACAATCATAAAGTTAATTGAGAACACGACCGTGCCTGTTATAGGGTACGTGCCTGAGAGTGGAAAAGCCTGGTCAGCAGGAACCCTCATCCTTATGGGAACCGATATTGCTGCAATGGCTCCTTTTACAGTTATAGGGTCAGCCCAGCCGGTGCGGGTGTCTGCAGAAGGGACAGTACCTGTAGAGGATGAGAAAGTAATAAATGCCCTCGTTAAATTTTCGACTGAAACGGCAAGAAAACACGGGAGAAATGAAACTTTTGCAGAAGAAGTAATTACCAAGAACAGAAATCTGAATGACGAAGAAGCCTTAGAAGAAGGAGTAATCGAATATAGAGCCTCTTCCGTTCCGGACCTGCTGGTTCAGGTCGATGGGGAGGTTGTGAAAAGTAAAGAACTGAATACCGCAAATGCAACAATAGAGATCTACGAACCTCCTCTTCCTCTTGCTTTCCTGACGTTAATTTCAAACCCGATTCTTTCCTCTCTTCTTCTGACAATAGGGCTCTATGGGATTATCTTCGGGATTTCAAACCCGGGAGCAGGAGCAGAGATTTTCGGAATTATTGCAATCGTGCTGGGATTGATAGGCACAGGATTCGATATTAATATAGCAGCAATTTTCCTGATTATTGTCGGAATAGGGCTTCTTATCCTGGAACTTCAATCCCCGGGGTTTGGAATTTTCGGGCTTGCAGGACTTATTTGCCTGGTAATAGGGAGCATCTTCCTTGTGCCTCTGGGAGGCGAGAATATTTACACACCGGAGTTCAGGAGGCTACTAATCCTGACAATTGTTACTCCTACAATTGTTTTTGGGATATTCCTGGTCTTTGCAATATATAAAGTAGCCGAAACGAGGAAGAAAAAGCCCGTTATCGGGTCCATTATAGGAGATACTGCCCGGACAATAGACCCGATAAGCCCTGAAAGTCCTGGTTTTGTCCGCTATAAAGGAGAGTACTGGCAAGCCAGATCCGAAGAGAAAATTGGAGCTAACGAAGAAGTTGAAATTACAGGAAAAGACATGGAAGTGCTGCTTGTAAAAAGAAAAGTCTAACACTTCTTGTGTCTAACACTTCCTGTCTGTTTTTTCTTTTTCCGGATTTCTTCTTCCAGAGTTTTTTTTCGGTTTTAGCTTTTCTTTTTGGCCATTATTTTTTCAAGAACCTTCTGCTTTTTATTGATGGCTTCTTCGGCTGCCCTGTCAATTGCGTGCCTCATCTCCTCGAAATCTCGTGGATTATCTTCCCCGTGAACTTTTTTGACAGGAGTATAGGCAGATTCTCTAAACCTGGGTGCAAAGTCCCTGATCTCTCCATTGACAATTATTTCAGCCCCGATTCCTTCTTCCACACGCCCTATGATATCAATCTCAACCCCGGCAGCCCTGACTATTTCAAGAATTTCTCCGGCATACTCAGGTGGGACGATAACCAGCAGGGCATCAAGAGATACGCCGAGATAATCGATTTTAAGGGTTTCAAGCATGGAGAGGACCTTTGAGTTAACGAGAGTCCGCATTTTATTTTCTTCAAAGACCATTTTTACTTGCGCAGTCTTTGAAATTTCCCGGGCGTCCCCGCGGATTCCTCCATTGGTGACATCAGTCATGGAATGGACTTTTTTGTACAGGCCGGACCGAAGGAGTGCCTCACAGGCTTCCAGAAAACGGATGTTAATAGTTTCCTCCACCACGTCATGCATTCCGTAATAGAGTGCGGTTGTAGAAACCGTACCTCCGCCTGCACCCTCCGTCATAAGGATCAGGTCTCCTGCCCGGGTCTGGTTGCGGGAGGTAAGAGAAGATGTAACACCAACCGCCCCCACACCTCCTGTCATTCTTTCACCTATAACCATATCCCCGCCTATCCGGAGAGTGCTTCCTGTAATTAGGGGAATTCCGGTTAGCTCTGAAACCGTGGTGATTCCTGCGATATGGTCGAAGATTTTTGCCACATCCCCATCGTCTGCGATATGGATGTCTGAAAGCATGGCAAGGGGACGGGCTCCCATTGAATAGACATCACGCAGGGCTGCTCTGGCGACATGAAAACCCGAAAGGAAAGGAAAATCACTGAGGCGGGAGTGTATACCGTCAATTGTGATCACAAGGTACTCATCTCCTATTTTCACAACGCCTGAGTCATCAAGCTGGGAACTGTCAACTACCGCACCGGTCTTGCCTATAACCTCACCAAGCTTGGAGTGAACGTAAAAGTCTCCCGTACCCCTGGAACCCACTCCGAACTCACCCATAACAACTCCCGAAATAATGGGGCTTAATACGTCTCCCTCGGTGTGAAGAGTTGCTTTTGCTTCACAAATAACTGCAGCTGCAATCTCTTTAGCCCTTTCGGAGCTTATGTTCTTGATTTCAAGAATTCTTGAAGCAAGCTGTGCCTCAATCCCGGTTTCGTTTGAAGGGTCTTTCCTGAGAGCCCGTTTTGCATAGCCTTCTATATCCATAGTACCATCCTCTCGCAGATACCTGTCACTGTTTTGAAAGACGCAGGACAGGAAATTTGAAATTAAATCAACACATCTCAACGAAGTTTTTCAGAATCTTCAGCCCTGTTGCTCCGCTTTTTTCAGGGTGGAACTGGGTGCCCATAACGTTACCATTAGAATTCACCACAGATGCCGAATATTCCAGTCCGTACTCACATGACGCAAGGGTGTTTTCCGCAGTGGTATCGACATAGTACGAGTGTACGAAATACACGAAAGAGCCGTCAGGGATACCTCTAAACAGAGGGTGGTCCTGTTTAATCCTGATGTTGTTCCAGCCCATGTGTGGTACTTTCAGTTCAGATTTTGGAAAGCGAAGTACCCTGCCCTGAATGAGATCGAGTCCATCGGTCAACCTGCCTTCCTCAGAAGAGCTCATCAAAACCTGCTGCCCGAGACATATTCCAAGCATTGGTTTTCCCGATGCTGCAAATTCCTCAATAGTCTCTTTGAGAGGAACCAGACACTTCATTGCATCTATAAAAGCACCTACTCCAGGGAGAATAATACCGTCTGCTGCCAGGATCTCTTCAGGGTTCCCGGAGATTACAGGACTTGCTCCAACGTGTTCAAGCCCCTTTTGAACACTTCTGAGATTTCCAAGCCCGTAATCGATAATCACGATTCGTTTCATAGTTCTAACAAACAAAGTTAAGATAGATTAAGCTTACGAACAAAGAATTTCAGAAATGTGGGAAAAATTAGGAAAATATGAAGTAAGGAAAAATAAGAAAAATATACCTGAAAAATATAAAAGCAAACATTTCAGGTCAGTATCTGTCTGCAGAAAGATTACAGAGAAAGATTACAGGGCACTGTCTGCAGAAAGACTACAGAGAAAGATTACAGGGCACTTTCTCCTTTACAGGGTACTTTCTCCTGCTCAAAAATCACCTTGTATTTGCCACAGCGAACGCATTCGTAGCGCTTTTCAAGCACTGTTGACCTGCAACATAGCGCTCCGCTTTTTCGTTTCCAGTCGTGCAGTCCTAAAAGACACAAAAAATTTCGTCTATGGTCCGATTCACTTGGCTCATCAGAACATTCTTGAGTCAAAAACCTCTTTCCCTCGCTATAGTCAGTAAGGCTGTTTTGCGGTATTAGGGGAATTTATGCACAAAAGAACTATATAAATATATAGTTTTTAAGATCAAATACAAAGAGATGAGTCTACGAAAAGATAGTTTGGAATAAATATCGAAAAGTTATAAATAGAATGATCAATATTGATAGAATGTTGTACAGTTAAAATGTTAACAATAGAATCAAAGTGAGGAGGAAATATGCGGGGATTTCAGCTATTCAGACATGATGAGAAAGCAATGGAATTACCAATTAATATCGTAGTGATGCTCGTTGTAGCGATGGTCGCTCTTGCAACGCTTATTTCGATAATACCGACTCCTACAAAGGAAATGTCAGTCTTTGTTGAAAAAACAGGACTCGGGACAGGAAGCCTTCAGTCAGGAAACTCAATAATAGTAGGTGCTACCACTGCACAGAATCCTTTTGCCGTATCAGCGGTAGTAAAGGTAACAGATAAAGACGGAAATCCGGTTCGGGATGCAAACGTCATCCTCAAAGGACTCGGAGGTGCAGCATCGAACACAACTGACATTAACGGAGTCACTGTGCTGACAACGCCAAGCACTGCACTGGTAAGGCTTGACCCGAACCAGAATGAAGGCACAATGGACCTGAAAATTCTGGCAGACGGTTTCTATGATTATGAGAAGAAAGATGCAGTTATGATCGTCAAGACTCGTTAAATGCACACTTAGCACGGGCAAAAATGGGCACAGATAAAACTGGGAGAAGCCGCTATGCTGCCTGATAACCTAAGAGAGAACGAAGCAGGAACTGTTGGGCTTCCAATAAGGATTGTAGTTCTTTCGATAATTGGATTCATCGGTTTTTGTGCGATTCTCTCAGCCATTTCAGCTGCTCCAAAACCTCCTGAATCTATGTATGCAGCATCAAACGTAAGCACACTCTCAATAACCTCGGGAGAGAAAGGAAACTTTAGCTTGCAGATAAGCGTTTTTGACAGGGAAAACCGCGGTATGGGAGAAGCAAACGTGATTATCTGGAGCCCGGACAGAAAAAAAGCTTATTCAGGCATTACGGATTCTAATGGAAACACAATAATAAAGATTTCTAACCCTGAATTACCTCCCGGGAAAACAGAAGGATATGTTTCAATAAAAGTGATGAGAAGCGGATACAAAGATTTTGATGAGGAGTATTTTGTAAAGGTAAAGAGAAGTTAAACCATTTTAAAAGATTCAGGACCTTAAAACCGATTCAAGATAGTTAAGTTTTAAGAGCTATTCATTCAACAATTTAATTTCTTAACAGGTTAAGACTCCAAAACAGCTCTTTCTTTTTGGATATTCATCCCTTTTCAAATCTTCATTATATATTTGATACACGTTTACTCATACCTGATATATTTGAACCTGAAAGACAGAATTTAGAGAATTTTTACAAAGCCAGAGAATAATCATTGCAAAACACTATTGTTATTGACCATAAACCACAGCCCAAAGAATGCCATAAAACTTCCGCACAGGTATACCAGTTTTCTATGTGTAGGCTGTGAAATTATTTCCGTCCCTCTGGAAAAAGCAGAGGATACGGTTAAAAGAAATCCAAGATCTGCTATCCAGTGCCCGGCGATAAACGAAATTACTGCAAGGACACCTATAAGATACTCCTCAAGGAGGATTGCGCTACCAGCCGTTAACCACCATGCAACAAAAAAAGGATTTAATGCTGAGGTTATAATTCCTGCGGATACTGTACCTGAAAAAGGGTTCAGTGCCGAAGTTACAATTCCTGAAGATATGAACCCCGTAGAAAGATTCATACTGCTGGCTGAAATCGAGACATCCATTGTAGAGACTTCTTTTGCTTTTTTGATCATCGTAAGTCCGAAAACGACCATAATCAGGCCGCCTATTATAGCCAGATACGAGATAACCGATCTCCTGAGAAAAGATGATGCACCTATCAGAATAAGCATGAAGAAGACGAATTCTACAAGGGCGTGACCCATAAATATCGAAGGTCCTGCTCTCCAGCCTTTATGAAAAGACGCCTCTATTGTTGCAAACATCATGGGCCCGGGAATAATGGCTGCGGATATACCTACTGTGAAACCTAGAATAAGAGCTTTAATCAATTCAATTATGGCGCCACCCCGGATAAGATCTTAATACATAAATGTAGAAAGTATTTATATAAAAATGTTTTGAGACTGAGCGAAAAATAGCTATTATAACATCAGTCTGGAAAAATACTCGATCTTACCTTAATCGGTACCCTATCTTACCTTAATCGGTACCCTATCTTACTTAATCTATTTTTTTATTATTAATCATCAGGGGTTTTTGTTTCCGGTTAACCAGGAAAAATTTCAGAAGTACGGCTCCTGCCATAGTTACCGCAAGTCCGATAGAAAAGTAAGGAGACCTTATTAGATCCCATCGGCCAGACCATATAAGAAAACCTGTAAGCAAAAGGACGGAAGACCCGACAATTCCTGAGACTTCCACAGGTACTTTTATCGAACCCAGGGTAAACCTGTCTCTATTTTCAAGAAATTCAATACGGGACTCAAGTTTACTTACATATTCTTCTGATATGTTCTCCTGAGTTTTAATGCTCCTGACTTCACTCTCCAGTCTTTCGAGCTCTGGACTAAGACTACCATGCACAAAATCGGAAAGTTCGGATACTGCAGTGTGTATAGAACGAATGCTTTCGGAAAGTCTGGAAAAAACAACACTTATATCCTTTACTCTGTAGCTGGCCCCGGAAATCTCAGAAGAGCTATCCAGGAATGTCATGGAGGCATTTGATGCCTCTGAAGAGGGAAGTACAGCACCGAAGGCAAAACTTGAAATATCTTCTTCTGTAAACGAAGGAACAAAGTCTGAAAGCAAAGAATTCCCAGGAAGAGGGAAAGAAACTTCAGGAGACACAGAAGGCCCCTGAGGGGTAACCGAAGACTCTGCTGCAAAATTTGCAAAATTTACTTCCTGAGAAGAATCTGAAGGAACTGCCGAATAAGCCTTTCCTGCCTGCAGAGCCTGAGACGCATCAAGAGACAAGCGACGCTCAACTGCCCTCAATCTTTTTTCAAAACTTCTGATGTTCTGGTCAAAGACCTCGATTCTTCCCTGAAGATCATTCCTGATTTCTGGCTCTGTCTGATACGATTTGCTCAATTGAACCATAACCCCCCATAAATCCCTGATATGAAATCAGACTTCAACAGTATATAAATTTTTTTGAGTAGTAGAGAAAAATATTGGAAGTGTAATTTGAAAAATCTAAAAGCAAGAGAAAAGTAAAAAGTAAGAAAGTAAAGAGTACAAAAAACGAGAAGATCAGATAAGTCTGACTTCAACAAAGTCCCCACTGTCCTGAGCTTCCATGATTTCCATCGCAAGGTCTGAGTTTATCCTTAATTTCACATCTCCATGCCGGCTAACAGTTGCACTGAAAAGATATTCGTCTTCGATAAAGATCTCAACATCCCTTCCTGCAAGTTCGGGAGCCCCGATAATAAGGTGTTTTTTTGTCCTTTCGATAACAGGATGAACCGGGGACGCTGGAGCACTTATCTCGGGCGCCGGTTCTCGAGCTTTTCCAGGAAAAGCTTTACGTTCAGCCCCTTGCTTCAGGCCTTTTGTGCTTTTTGGTGTTTCGGCTTCTATCTCCCTAACATCGATATGGAGTCCCAGTATATTTTCGATCCTGTCAATGACATTTCCGCCTTTGCCGATAACCTTTCTCATGTCTTCGTCGAAGACTTTTACGATTGCGCTATCGTCCGAGGTTACTTCCACTTCAACAGGGCCTGTAGCATATCTGCTAATAACGTTTCTTATCTCTTCTTCGGCAAGCCTCCAGGCAGGTTTACGGCTTTCCCTGGAGGGGCCGATTGGCATGACTACGACCTGTTCTCCGTAAGTATAAATCTCATATTCGACCTTGCCTGTTTCGAAATCTGCAATGGTAATTACCGGTCTTGCAAGATCCTGCTCGGTCATCCCGTGAGGAACCTTAACTGTAAAGGCAAGAACGAGAACCTTTGCAACCTCTCCTTTATCGATGAAAATTACAGTATCAACTACCTGCGGGATCACACCCAGTTCAACTCTTCCTATAAGACGCTGGATTGCATCCACTGCTCTGGTTGCATGCACTACCCCGATCATCCCGACTCCCGCAAGCCGCATGTCCGCAAAGATCAGAAAATCCCCGGTTTTTCGCACTTCATCATAAATGGTGTAGTCCGGCCTTACAAGGAGCAAGAGATCAGCAGTATTCTCCATCCTCCCATTCAGGGGAGAATATTGAGTAATCTCAGCAGGCACCTGCAGGTCCCTTGGAGACTCCATGGTCTTGACTACCTGCCCGTGGTCATTCAGATAACGTGCAACCCCGGCAGCAAAAGTTGACTTTCCTGCTCCAGGAGGCCCTGCAATAAGGATTCCACGCTGGCTTATTATGCGCTCTTTCAGTTTGTCGCTCAGACGGTAGTGCTCAAGGTCAACAACAACTGTAGGTCTGACGACAGTTATCTCCATATCATCGGAAAAAGGCGGATGTGCAATTGCAATCCTCATGTTTCTGATTTGCAGTACCGTTGCCCCGCTTGAAGACATCTCTATGAAGGACTCGGGGTCAAACCTTGCCCTCTCGATAAGTTCTTTTGAGATACTGGAAAGCTCCTGTGAACTTGCAGGTTCTTCCCTGATCCGTACATAACGTACCTGTCCAACAGGACCCTTTTTGGCCATTGGAGAAACCCCATTTTTGAGATGCACGGACATCGTATCATCAGTAAAGAAGTGCTCTACTTTGAGAGGACCTAATTCCGAGGGATCCAGAACTTTAGGATGCATGTACTCAACATCAAGTCCCTTTGCCCTGGCTATCAGACTTTGTACGCGGTCCTCACTAACGAACAGTCCCCCCATATCAAGAGCTGTCTGCCGGATAAGGGCATCCACCCTTCCTTCCTTGGAAAGCTTGATCTCCTCAAGAGTCGGCTGAACCCCGCTGAACTGAAGTTGAATATCCCCCCTGTCTGCCAGTTTACGAAGCTCCGAAAGTTCTTCAAGCCCTTTGAAACCTATTTCTCTGCCCTTGTTTGCCTGGGCTTCAAGTTCCGATACTACAGCTTCGGGAATGATGATCTCAGCGCTCCCGAACTCACCACTTTTAATTCGGGACGAAAGCCTCCCGTCAATAATCACGCTTGTATCCGGAACGATTCTCCATATCCGCTTCTCATCAGCCATATAAAGGGATATAGAGTCAGAAAGTATATAATAAAACTTCTCCTGCTTTTTTTCAGATGAATGGAGTTAGGAAAGCGGTTAGTAAAAAATAAAGTTTTAAAAGATCTGAGAATAAAAACGATTAAAAATAGAATAGAGTGATAAAAATATAATACTATGATTTAGCAAACGTAATTGAAGCAATATAGTTGAACTCAGTAAACATCTTCAGGCTCAAAGACCTTTTCGCCGACGACATCTCCTTCGAGATTCCGATAAAAACATGACCTGTATCCCATATGACAGGCTCCACCTATCTGTTCTACCAGCAGGAGAACAGAATCCATATCACAGTCAATCCTGATTTCCTTTATTTTTTGCAGATGCCCCGACGTTTCACCTTTTTTCCATAATTTTTGCCGGCTTCGGCTCCAGAAGTGAGCAATTCCGGTCTCGACGGTCTTTTCAAGAGCTTCCCGATTCATATAGGCACACATCAGAACCTCCTTGCTGGTCTGGTCCTGAACAATAGCAATAATCAAACCGTTTTCGTATTTCAGGGTATCAAAGTCAATCATGTGGGATAAATTGCCAAACTAGTATAAAAAGAGGAGTTTAGTAAAAAAATTTCCGAATAGATAGGAAACTTTAGAGAACAAAAAAGATTCCAGGTAAAAATTTCAGTACACATCCTGCCATCCTTCAAAAATAGGAATAAAAATCCTACAAGGAGAATAAATGTTGAAGCTAATAAAGAATAATAATATTAAAATTATGTAAAACAAGTAATAAAGTTATAAAAATATATATTATATTCTGCATAAAAGCTTCTGAGGAAAAAGAAAGTTCAGCACTTATTTTCTAATAAAAAAGGGCCATAACAGTGATTTATTAAGCTTTATGGGTGGGAAGGATGGATTTCAGATTTAAGAGCAAATTTGTGCCTCTATTGTTACTAAGTGGACTGCTTTTAGGGTCAATTTTGCCGGTTTCTTCACTGAGTACAGTGAACAAAGAACCTTATTCAGTGAACAAAGAACCTTATTATATCTTTGAAAAATTGCCAACCGACATACCCAGTGACCAGAAATACGTTCCCGGGGAAATACTTGTGAAGTTTAAGCCTGGTGTCTCTGAAGAAGAGGTAAAAAATATCACCGAAGAAAATGGAACTCAGGTAACTTATACCAGTCCCTACGCAGGATTCAAGATAATGGAAATCCCAAAGACAAAAACCGTTGAAGAAATGATGGAGATCTATAGCAAAAACCCGAATGTGGAATACGCAATCCCCAATGTCATCATGAACGCGCTTATGGTACCCAATGACCCATATTACGGTCTTTACCAGTGGAATTTCAAAGCCTTCGAAACCGGAGTGGGAGGTGGAATCAATCTCGAACCTGCATGGAATATTTCCACCGGAAAGGGAGTAATCGTTGCAGTGCTTGATACGGGAGTTGCATACGAAAACTACTCCATATACAAAAAAGCTCCTGACCTTACGAACACTATTTTTGTTTCGGGTTATGACTTTGTCAATAACGATGCCCACCCGAACGATGATAACGGGCATGGAACGCATGTTACTGGAACTATAGCCCAGAGCACCAATAACAATTATGGTGTAGCTGGCGTGGCTTATGACTGCTCAATAATGCCTGTGAAAGTTCTTAATGATGAAGGCAGCGGAACCCTCGCGCAGATAGCAGATGGAATTTACTACGCGACTGAACATGAAGTGGATATTATAAGTATGAGTCTTGGATATCAGGCTCCCAAGATAGATCCTGTCCTTAAAGCTGCTCTTGATACTGCTTACAATAATGGAGTCACCATTGTGGCGGCTTCCGGAAACGACAAGAAAAGTACGGTCAGCTATCCAGCTGCCTATGAGAAATGTATTGCAGTCGGAGCTACAAGATATGACGGAAGTCGCACGTATTACTCAAATTACGGTGAAACCCTGGATATTATGGCCCCGGGGGGAGACATGAGGGTAGACCAGAGCGGGGATGGTTATGGAGATGGAATCCTTCAGAATACATTCAACACTACAACTAAAGACCCTACAGACTTCGGTTACTGGTTCTTCCAGGGAACATCCATGGCAACTCCACATATATCAGGCGTTGCCGCATTGTTGATATCCGAAGGAGCAAACGGGCCCGACGAAGTAAGGGCTGCAATACAAAACACAGCTGTAGATCTGGGAACTTCGAGTTGGGATAGTTATTACGGATACGGGCTTGTAAACGCAACTGCTGCCCTTAACTACGTTCAGGGAGCCAACTGTACACAATCCTCAGGTAGCTGAAGCAGGAAGCCCGTGTGCCTGAATCGCATGAACTGCAATAAAAGTTGATGTTTAGCTTCATACGACTCTGACGAAAGCATCATGTCATATGAATGAACTTTAGTTGATAAACTTCTGGAAAAACAGAAACCTTGTTTTCACGGTGCGATTCCAAGGACATCCTCAACGTATGCCCTTAAAAGTTCTGCAACGCTCCATGCCTGAGCAATGCAGCCATCCGGAGAGTAAGGATAATTACCATCAAATAGCTCAGAAACCGTACCTATACCTGCTATTTCAAGATGTGTATCAAAGCCCTGGAGCAGAGAGCGCATATCCTCAAGACTCTTTTTCGAATAGTTGTGCACTTTTCTATAGGCTTTAACATAGGGTCCGAGAAGCCATGGCCAGACTGTTCCATTGTGGTAAGCTGAGTCCCTTCCTTCAGGCCCTCCCTTATAAAACCCTATATAAGAAGGATTATCCGCTGAGAGTGTCCTGAGCCCGAAAGGCGTGAGCAGATCTTTTTCTACCCGGTCTACAATAGCCTTTTCTTTTTCCGGAGAAAGCATGGTGTAAGGGAGAGAGACAGCAAAAATCTGGTTCGGACGAATTGAAGGATCTTTAATCTGATTTCCTTCTTTATCCTCAGATACGATATCATAGAGGCAGTTAGCTTCCGGGTTCCAGAAGACTTTTTCAAAGTTAGAGGCAACTCCGGCTGCAAGAGTATCATATGAAGAGGTTTCTTTGCCAAGCAGATCTCCCAGGCTGCAAGCAGTTCTAAGAGCATTATACCAGAGAGCATTAATCTCACATGCTTTACCTGCTCTTGGAGTCACCGGATTATTGTTTACTTTAGCATCCATCCAGGTCAGCTGAGGACCCTGCTTGATAAGGTAATCAGAATCCATTCCAATCCCAAAGTCCGTACCTTTGCTGTAATTATCTATTATTTCTTCCACAGTTTCCCATATATCCGAAAGGAACAGGAGATCTTCGGTATATGCAAAATAACGGCTCAGGGAGTGAATAAACCACAGGGATGCGTCAACTGTATTATAGGCTGGCTCTCCTCCAAAAGCCGGGAAATTATTGGGGATCAAGCCTTTCCTGCAATTACCGGCAAAATTTTTTAGTATGGATTTGGCATCTTCAAAACGCCTGGGGATCAAAACCAGACCAGGCAGAGAGATCATTGCATCCCTCCCCCAGTCTGAGAACCAGGGATAACCGGCTATTATTGTCTTTTCACCTGTGGAAGGGTGTTTTACGATAAAAGAGTCCGTTGCCCTGAGAAGTTTGAGTGCGAAAGGTTCGGTAAGCCTTGAATTAAAAGCAAAAAGATTCTGTCGGTAAACCTCTCTTGTATAGAGATCTTCAGCTTTTTCGAGAGTAAAAGAAGAAATATTTTCAGTTGAAGCAGCAATAAAAAAATAAGAGGTCCCCAATTTAAGTTTACTTTCAAAGTAACCGGGATTGAAGTTGTCTTCCTGGAATGAGAGCCCCCGGTCTTTCTCAATATCGTATTCGAAGTTATAGTACCACTTTGGCTCGGCATGGTACTGGAGATTGGATGAAAGCCAGAAAACAAAACCATTAGAGCTTTCCAGTTTCACTCCTTTAGGTTCAGTTCTCTGAGAAAAAGAGATATCATTAGAACGTGTGGTCCCATGAAAGCTTCTTGCGTTCACCAGAGGAGAGATTCTCAGCAAAGCTCCCTCCCTGCGACACCTTATCTCATAGAGAACGCATGTCGTGTTACTATTGTGAACCATGAAAATCTTTTTTTTCACGGTAAAGTCTCCGGGCTGGTAAACCCAGAGAGGAGAAGGTGCCAGGATAAACTTGGAAAGATGAGTAAATCCTTCTGGATGAACTGTACCTGGATATTTGTGGGTTGCAAGCGGATAGGTCTCTTCATTTATAGAAAGCTCTTCATCCAGGGAGGAGAGCAGTAAAACCCTTCCAGGGGAATTCTTCGGAGCCGCAACAAGGAGTCCATGGTAGGTTCTTGCCCCAGCTCCAATGATAGTAGATGAAGCATATCCTCCGATCCCGTTCCCTACTATCCATTCTCTTTTTATACCTTCTTCATAAGTATGAAACGAATCTGTTCCAAGTCTGATCCCACTCATACATACCTGATTAGGATTTGATTTCTTATATAGTTGTACGTTTAGAAAGAGGTTTAAACAGAGAAGTAGGCATACGGTATAATAAGTTTTAAGATAATTATATTTAAATTGTAAACATAAACTATTTTAGCTGTGCAGGACATAAGAAAGTGAGAATCATGAAGCAAGACCTTTTAGAACTCCTTGTTGATATCTTCAAATCATCCGGATACAATGTCATAATATCCAGCCAGTATGACATCCTTGTAGAGAAAAATGGGCATAAGGCTTATGTCATGTGTGCCCTGAGACCAGACTACGAGGAAATAAGATCTTTTTCGGAAAAGATAAAAGGTTGTACCGGAATCTATGTGATGACCCAGAAAACTTCGGGAGAACTGAATGATTACGCAGCCGAACTCGGGATATATATCTGGGACAGGGACGAACTGGCTCTTCAGATAGGAAGAGCGGTTCTGGCAAACATGGAAAGAAAATTAAGAGATTGTCAGACAGAATCCGAAATATCTCCAAATGAACATAAAGAACAGGCAGCCTCTGCCCCGGAATCTGCCGAAGAAAACTGGGAGGAGGAAGATTTCGAACAGGAGTCCTGTTCCGCAGGGGAACTTGTACCGCTTCAAGAGATGTCGAGAGAGACAGAAAGGATCTCTTTTGAATCAAGAATCATGTCGCCAGTTGAGGAGAGAAAGCCTTTAAAGAGGCTGGAGAAAAATGAGGATTCTAGAGCCGAACAGTATGAGATGCTGAACATTCAGTCTGTAGAACCAAGGATTTCTAAAGATCAGGCAATTATTATTGCAAAACCCTATCTTAGCAGCCCTAAAGATGCAGTTCTGAAATTCGTACCTTTCTGGAAGTATTCTTATAGCGTTGAAGCCGAAAAGCGGTTCAGGTCAAAAGTCATGAGTATTACAGGAGAAGGAAAAGGTTTTCTTAACGCTCTGAATAAGTCAAGAGAAAAAATGGACATAGAAGGACTTGGAATACCTACCAAAATTCCGGCAGTGCAATACGAGCTAAAGCGGCCGAATGTGGATAAAAAACAGGCAGAAAAGGTCCTTCTTGATTTAATTATACAGGAAAATACACGCGAAATGCGTTTTAATAACCTGGAAGGACAGGCAATTATTTATGAACAAAAGAGTATAAGCCCAAAAGCCGACGAAATAGAACTCGATATGGAGCTTGTATATGTTCCTGTCTGGGAAGTAAAAGGTAAACGCAATTCCCTTGAGATCAATGCTTATAATGCCAGCGTGCTCGAAGAGCCCATAGATGAAGATGCCGAATTCCTTTAAAGGAAAACCCAAAAAAATATCAGAAGAAAAATATATAATATAGAAAATATATTTACATATTGGGAGAAAAACGGACTTCCAGAAGAAAGAATCCATCATCTGCCCTTCAAGACTTCTTTACAAGGCTTTTTCAGGGGAAAAAAGGTGCCATCTCACATAAGCATTATATGTCTTAGATGCAAGACTATATAACGCTTAGGAATCATCTATAAGCTGTAACGGATGGCATTCTTTAGAAATTAAAGATATTCAATATTTTAAATTTACCAAAATGAAAAAAGAGGTGCATATAAATGATCGAAGTAACAGAAAAAGCTGCAACAGAACTGAAAACACTGCTTGAACAGGAGGGCAAGCCTGAACTTGCGCTCAGAATCTTTGTTGCTGGAGTAGCCTGCAGTGGAGTACAGTACGGACTGGCCCTCGACGATGAAGTTAAAGAAGACGATGTCACAATGGAAAGCAATGGAATAAAGCTTGTAATGGCAAAGGATATCGAGAGGAGCTTCTCCGAGGGCAGCATCGATTACATCGAAGATGAAAACGGGAAAGGTTTCCTTATCCGCAACCCAAGCGCCGGCGGCGGATGCGGTACCTGTGGCGGCTGCCATTAAATAAAAAACTACACTAAACGTATGAAATACCCGAACCTGAAGAAGCAAATCAAAAAATAAAAACAAAGGAGAAGGAAATCTATGTTTCCAGGAATGGGAGGCGTGGGTGGCCGGGGAATGAATCCGGCTAAAATGAAGCAGATGATGAAGCAGATGGGGATTGATGTTAAAGAACTTAAGGACGTTGAAGAAGTTGTTATAAAAACTGCAGACTCTAACATAATTATTGAAAATGCAAACGTTACTATAATGACAGTCCAGGGTTCGGAAACATATCAGATTGTAGGCGATGCAAAGGAAGTCCCAAAATCTCAGGAAATCCCTGCCGAAGACATCAAACTTGTAATGGAGCAGACCGGCGTCTCCGAAGAAGAAGCCAGGAACGCCCTGAAGAACTCAAACGGAGATCTGGCAGAAGCCATTGTGGCACTTTCTTCTGCCTGATTCCTTTCTTCATTTTATAAGTATCTCATTTACGAACTTCTAATTTTATAAACTCCTATTTTAGGATTATCTCACTTTTACCTTACATAAAAAATTATTTTCAACGTTCTCTTTCAACACTTTATTCTAACCTGTTTTTGATATTATTTTCAAGAGAGCACCTTGAATATCTTGCCGGAATATCTGTCAGAAACACCAACAATCTAAAATAGGATAAAGAGAGAGAAAACAGAATAAAGGAAGAAAAGATGTTGGAAAATAAAAACGTTGAAAGGGAGAAACTAGCAAGCAGGGTAGGCTTTCTACTTATTTCAGCCGGATGTGCAATCGGACTGGGAAATGTCTGGCGTTTTCCCTTTATCACTGGAAAATATGGAGGGGCAGCTTTTGTCCTGGTTTACCTTGCATTCCTGCTTTTACTCGGCCTTCCGATAATGGTAATGGAATTCTCAATTGGCAGGGCCGGACGCCTCAATATCGCAGGGGCCATGAGGGCACTGGAACCTGCAAACAGTAAATGGCATATCTTTGGATACCTCGGGATCATAGGAAATGTTATTCTGGTAATGTTTTACACAACTGTTGCTGGCTGGAGTTTTGCCTACTTTTATAAAGAACTTACAGGCGTTTTCAACGGGCTTTCTCCTGAAGAAATAGGAACCGCTTTCGAGATCTTTCTTGGCAGTACTGGAGAGCTAATCATCTGGATGGCTCTTGTGGTAATCCTTGGCTTCTTCATATGCTCCCTTGGGCTTCAGGAAGGTGTTGAAAGAGTAAGCAAACTCATGATGTCCGGCATGTTCATCATGCTCTTAATACTTGTCTTCAAAGCCATAACCTTACCCGGAGCATCAACAGGCCTGAGTTTCTACCTTAAACCTGATTTTTCAAACTTTAGCTGGGAAAGCGTTTATGCTGCAATGGGACAGGCATTCTTTACTCTGAGCCTTGGGATAGGAGGGATGACAATTTTTGGCAGTTATATAGGAAAGGAACGCTCCCTTACAGGAGAATCCCTAAATGTCATAGCACTTGACACCCTAACTGCGTTCCTCGCAGGGCTGGTGATTTTCCCTGCTGCTTTCGCTTTCGGTGTGAATGTAGGGTCCGGACCCGGCCTTATTTTCGTAACACTTCCAAACATATTTAATCAGATGCTGGGAGGCCAGTTTTGGGGCATCCTCTTTTTCATGTTTCTGACCTTTGCCGCAATGACAACCATTATCGGGATATTTGAAAACATCATGGCCTTTACAATTGACGAATGGGGATGGGAACGAAAAAGAGCTGCTTTGATAAACGGGATTGGGATCTTCATCCTTTCTCTTCCGTGTGTACTTGGTTTTGGTCCCTGGAGCAGTTTTGCACTCCTTGGGGAAGGCACAGTGGTTCTTGACCTGGAAGATTTCATCCTGAGCTATAACCTTCTTCCGATCGGAGCCCTTGTCTTTGTGCTCTTCTGTACCAGAAACTTCGGTTGGGGCTGGAAAAACTTTATAGAAGAAGCTGATGCAGGAAAAGGGATCAAATTTCCAAAATGGCTTAAACCTTATGTGAGTTATGTTCTTCCCCTGATCATACTTGTAGTATTTATCAAAGGCTGGATGGACATATTCTAAGATACTGAAACTAAGATAGAAGATTAGAAGAAAGATTGGAAGGAAATTGTGATTCTTAAAAACAATATCAGAAAGACATTCAGAAAATCAGAAATCATTGAGAAAAAGCAATTCAAAAAATCAGTTTTAAAATTAGAAGTATTAAAGTATTATAAGGTGAGCTTGGCAGCGATCCAGAGTTCCCGAAGGCTCGCACACTTCAGTACAGTAAGGAACGCGGGCAGGCTTATCTGCTGTGTTCGGGATGGGTACAGGAGTTGCCCTGCCGCTATGGCCGCCAAACTCAACCTATAAAATGGATATTTTGTGGAATAAGAAGTCATGTATGGTGCTGCATACCGGATTTCGCCTGGACCTGAATTAGGTGAAAGGAACGAATAGTTAGTGAACGCGGACTGAACACCTCGTTGCCTTGGTGCTTACATCCCGTTTCTATCAAACCGGTCTTTTACCGGAATCCTTAAAGAGGTCTCTTTTTAGGTCAGATTTCGAGCTTAGATGCATTCAGCTCTTATTCCTTAGCGCGTAGCTGCCCGGCGATGCCCTGTCGGACAACCGGTACACCAGTGGCGCCGCTGCTTGGTTCCTCTCGTACTAAAAGCAGCTTACCCGCAGACCTCTGGCACCTCTAGTAGATAGTAACCGACCTGTCTCACGACGGTCTAAACCCAGCTCACGATCTCCTTTAATAGGCGAACAACCTCACCCTTGGCCGCTGCTGCACGGCCAGGATGGAAAGAACCGACATCGAGGTAGCAAGCTGCCGGGTCGATATGTACTCTTGCCGGCAACGACTCAATTATCCCCGGGGTAACTTTTCTGTCATTTTTGGCCCCCACCAAGGAGGCTCAAAAGTTCGCTAGAACCGACTTTCGTCTCGTCATCCACTGCTGTGCTGAATAACGTCAGGCTGACTTATGCTCTTGCACTCTTCAGCGAGTTTCCGACCCGCTTGAGTCAACCA